>DASTNV010000058.1:0-2991 GCA_035762725.1 Lapillicoccus sp.
TGCGCACGGTGACCGACGATCGCTTTCCGAGCGACGGGATGGGGTCGTGTCCAGTGACGTTGGGGTTGCTCATGGGAGTCTCCGCTTCCCTCGAGGCACGCTGAACAGCAGCGCGAAGTTCCGCAAGGCCCATCTGAGCGAGCCAGGGGGGAGGGTGCCTCACCCGTCAGGGATGAAGAGACGTACAGCCCCACGCTGCTACGTTCTCGCCATGCGGCGCATCGCTCGTCGGGGGGTCGTCATCACGATCGGTCTGTTGCTCCTGGGCGCCTGCACGACGGCGAACCCGGTGGATGCGCGGATCTCCAACCCGGTGCGGCAAAACAGTGTCAACGCCTCGGTCGGCAACATGCGGCTGTTGGCGACGCGCGTCGAGGCTCCGGACGACAACCTCCACCTCAAGAACGGCAACGTCGGGCTGTACACGACGATCGCCAACGACGGCACGTCCGCCGACCGGCTCGTCGCGGTCAGCACGGTGTATGCGCGCCAGGTGGTCTACCGCGTGGGGGACGGTCCGGAGCAGCCGATCGCGGTGACCGTGCCGGCCAAAGGTGTCGCGTCGATGCAGTACCCGGGGGGCCCGCACCTCGAGCTGGTCGACCTCAAGGTCGACGTGGCCGGCAGCCGGTTCATCCCCGTGACGTTCCGGTTCGAGAACAACGGCTCCGTGGCGGTCAACGTGTTCGTCGAGGGGTTCGGGTTCCCCACGGTGTCGCCACCGACGAGCACCGCCACGCGCAGCTAGCTAGCGCGGACGTCAGGCCGGCTGCACCGTGGGCCGCAGCCGGGGCACGCAGAGCGCGGTGAGGACCACGCCGGCGAGGTAGCCGACGGCGCCAACCGCCATGAACGCCGACACCCCGGTGGTGAGGCCGAGGGCGGCGATGAGCGAGCCGCTGATCGCGACGCCGGCCGCGGAACCGGTCTGCCGGGCCGTGTTGAGCGCGGCGGAGGCCGTACCCGCATACCCCGCCGGTGCCGCCTCCATCACCGTGGCCGTCGCGCCCGTCAGGGTGAACGAGGTCCCGAACCCGCACAGCACCATGGCCACGACGAGTAGCCAGTAGCTCGGCGTCGCGCCGGCCACGGCCCAGATCGCCAGCCCGACGGCGGCGGTGCTCAGCCCGATGAGCATGAGGCGTCGGTGGGGGTACCGGCGGGACAACCGCGCGGACATCGCCGACGCGACCATGGTCACCGCCATGGCCGGCAGTAGAGCCAGCCCGGTCAGGGTGGCGCTGAGGTTTTCGCGCTGCTGGAAGTAGACGCTCGCCGCGAAGATCATCCCGTAGAAGCCGAAGTTGAACAGCAGGCCGATCCCGGTCCCCCCGGTGAGCGGTGGTGAGCCGAGCATGGCGCGAGGGATGGGCGGGGCGGCAGCCATCCGCTCGCGGGCGGCGAACACCGCTGCCGCGAGGACCGCCACGACGATGCCCCCGATCACCAGCGGACCGGTCAGCCCTTGGCGGCCGACCTCGTTGAGCGCCGTGATGAGCGCCGCAATGGTCACGGCGACGGCGCCCTGGCCGATCCAGTCGATGGTCCGCTCGCGGTTCCGGGGCGAGCTGCCCACCCGGCTCAGGGTCAGCGCGACGCAGGCGATGCCGACGGGAATGTTGATGGCGAAGACCCACCGCCACCCCAGCGTGTTGGTCAACACGCCGCCGATCAGTGGTCCCGAGGTGGCGGCCACCCCGGCGATCGCGCCCCACAACCCGAACGCCCACGCGCGGGCTTGTGGGGTGTCGTAAACCTGTTGCAGGAGCGCCAACGAGCCCGGCACCAGCAGCGCCGCGCCGACGCCCTCGACGATGCGCAGGACGGTCAGAACGTTCTCGTTCGGGGCCAGCGCACAGCCCAGCGACGCGACGGTGAACACGCCGACGCCCAGGCAGAACACCCTTCGGTGACCCCAACGGTCCCCAAGGGCACCGCCGAGGAGCAACAGACCCGCGAACGCCACGGTGTACCCGTCGACGATCCACTGGATGTCGGTCAGCGATGCCGAGAGGTCGCGACCGATGGCCGGTGCCGCGACGTTCACGATGGTCACGTCGAGGATCACCATGAAGTACCCGGTACACACGGCCAGCAGCGGCGCGAGGCCGACCCGGGTGGCGTCGGTTGCCGACGGACGGTCGTGAGCCACCGCAACATTCTGCCCGCGACGCGGCCTACGATCACGCACGTGAGCGACATCTCGGGGTCCTCGTCCACCGATCCTTACCGCTCCTGGGTCGACCGGATGCTCGAGGGGTTCCGCGCCGATCCCCACCGGATCGTCCTGCGCACCCGCTCCCGTGAGCTCACCGCCGCCGAGTTCTCCGGACTGGTCTGCCGGTATGCGCGCGCCCTCACCGTCCGCGGTCTGGGTCCGGGCGACCGGGTGGCCCTGCTGGCCACGGAGTCGCCCGAGGCGCTCGCGGTGCGCTACGCGGTCGCCTTGGTCGGCGCGGCCAGCGTGTTCACGCCGGACACTGGCCGAGCCGAGCGGCTGGTCCAGTTCCTCAAGCAGGTCCGCCCGCGCCTGCTCGTCGTCTTCCCCGAGACGGCGCCGGACGCGCAAGCGGCGGCGGCCCGGGTCCTGTCCCAGGAGACCGTCTCGGTCGGTCCGGTCGACGGTCTCGCGGACGTGGCCGAGGAGGCGGCGGCCGAGTCCGACGAGCCGTTCGCGGGCCGCGCGCGGGCGGACGACCTGGCGGTGCTCATCGCCTCCGGCGGCACCACCGGTACGTCCAAGGCCAGCATGCGGAGCTTCGAGGCATACGCGGCGTTGCTCGAGGGTCCTGCCGACCCTGACCGAAAACTGTTGACCTGCAGCGCTTTTGCGTACGTCACACAGGTTCTCGTCGCTCAGACCCTGCTCTACGGCGGGACCGTCACACTGCGCGACCGGTTCGACGCCGCCGAGCTGCTGGCGGTCATCGAGGCCGAGCAGATCACCATGCTGAGTCTCGTCGAACCACTCCTCGCCTCCTTCGCCGACCA
>DASTNV010000059.1:0-16230 GCA_035762725.1 Lapillicoccus sp.
CGCTCGACCGACCTCGACGCCGACCTCGACGAGCTGCTCCAGACCACGCCGCTCACCGCGTCGGTCCGGTTCCGGACGGTGCTCGGGCCGCTCACGGTGAGCTCGACCGAGGGGCTCGACCGCCACGCGGTGGCCCAGCAGTACATCAGCAGCATGCTCGGCGTGCATCTGGGCGTCCCGCCGCCGACGCCGTGGAACGAGTACGCCCTGCATCCGGGCCACCAGCCGCTCGACCGGCCGCTGGTCGGCGACGACCTGCCGAGCCGACTCGCGCAGATCGCCGACCTCGCCCGGACCAGCGGGACCTTCGATCGGCTCAGGGCGCACGAGGACGAGGTCGCCACGCTGCTCGAGGCGATGGCCCTGTATGCGGCTGAGCGCGAGCTGCATCGCGCGGATCTGGCTCTGATCAACCGGTTCCGCGTGTCGTCCGGCCAGCTCGACGCGATGCCGGCGGTCGGCGCGCTGCCGTGGGCCGAGTACGTCGGGATCGAGGCGAGCGAACCGGTTCCGACGGGCAGCGTCCGGATCAGCACGCCGGCAGAGGCGTCCCGGGTGGTCATTCCCGGAGTCACGGATGGGCGGACGGTTCGGGAGCGGGTGACCGCCGACCTGACCGGAACGGGGGCCGACCTCTCTACCGCCCGCCGGGTCCTCGCTGGGCTGGATGAGCTCTCCACCCGTCCGCCGGCGGAGCTGGACCGCGCGCTCCGTGGCCTGCTCGACGTCTACAGCCACCGGCTGGACGCCTGGTACACCTCACTGGCCACCCGCCGGCTGGCCGCTGTCCGCGAGCGCACCCCGGTCGGCGTACATCTCGGTGGGTACGGCTGGCTCGACGACCTTCGCCCGGCCGCCGGGGATGCCGTGAACCACGGGTTCATCCACGCGCCCTCGCTCCCCCAGGCCGCGACTGCGGCGGTGCTGCGCAGCGGTCACCTGGCTCACCACGATGCGGAGCACGAGGCGCTCCACGTCGACCTCACCGCCGACCGGGTCCGCACCGCGATGACGCTGCTCGACGGCGTCGGCCAAGGCCAGCCGTTGGCCGCGCTGCTCGGGTACCGGTTCGAGCGGGCCGTGCGCGACCGCGGCGTGAGTCTCGCGCAGTACATCCTGCCGTTCCGCCGCCTCGTACCCCTGCGACCGGATGGCGCCGACCCGGCCCCGCCGACCGTCTCCGACCACATCGCCGCCCGCGACGTTGTCGACGGGGTCGCCCTGCTGGAGCGCTGGCGCAACGAGGGACCGGCGCTGTTCGACGCGCTGCAGCAGCTGGTCCGGTTCCCGCCTCCACCGGCGGAGGTGTTCGTCATGCCGCCGCAGAGCCAGCGGGACGAGCTGGCGGTCGAGCTGAACCGGCTGGCCGACGCATACGACGCGGTCGCCGACCTGCTGCTCGCCGAAACCGTGCACCAGAACGTCCTCGGCAACTACGACCGCGCCGGGGCGGCCATGAGTGCGCTCGACCGGCAGGGACGGCCGCCGCGCATCGACGTGGTCCGGACCCCGCGCACCGGCAAGAGCTACACCCAACGCTTGCTCGTCCTCATCGGCGACGAGTCGTACCCGCCGACCTGGCCCGCCCCGATCCGCGACCCTCGCTCGATGGCCGAACCCCGGCTGAACGCCTGGCTCGCGCGGATCATCGGCGACCCTCGGCGGATCCGGTTCGCCGCCCTCGTCGAGGGCCAGGCCGCGCCGGTCGTGGTGCGGTTCGACGAGCTCGGGCTCTCGCCGCTGTCGGCCGTGTTGGCCAGCCAGGCACCCGGCCGGGACGCCCCGTCGGAGCTCGAGGAGCGGTTGCGGCATGCCGTCCTCACCGGCCGACCCCCTGGATCGGTGACCCTGCTCGATGAGCCGCCCACCGGGGACCCACGGTTCGTCGGCCTCGGCGCGTTCCGAGCCCTGGCCCGTTGGGCTTACACGCTGGTCACGACGCACCGCCCCGCGGCGGCGGGCGACCTCGCGCTGCCCCAGGACGGGGTCGGCGACCGGTTCGACGAAGCCGAGCTGACGGCCCGCGCCGACCGGGTGCAGGCGGCGTATGCGTCGGCCCAGGCTGGTCTCGACGGGGTGGCCTCCGGCGACCTGGCCGCGCTGGCCACCGCCCTGTTCGCGGCCGCCGACCTCGGCGTCGAGGGGTCGGTGCCGAGGCTCGGAAGCGACGGTATGCCAGCGCCCGTGGCGGAGCTGCAGGCCCAGGCGAGCGTCGTGGCTGCGACGATGGCCACGGCATCGGCACGAGCCGTTGACCTGCGACCTACCGATCGGGTGAAGGCGCTCCTCGGGGCCCAGTTCCCAGTCCTGCCAAGGTTTACCGTCGCCGACCCGGTGCCGCTGCGGGCGTCACTGGCCGGTCGCGCCACGCTCTGCGCTGGCGACGATCTCGCCCCCGGCGCCTGGCTGCGCGCGATGGCCCTGGTCCGTGAGGGGGTCGAACGCTTCGCCCGGGTCCGCGGCGCGGCCGAGCTGCTGCACAGCACCGACGTCGTGCCACGGGACCTCGCCGTCGCCCAGCTGCCCCACAACCCGCGTGATCGCTGGCTGGCACTCCCCTTCGAGCGAGTCCCGACCGGGCAGCTGGCCGTGGTCGCGCACGTGAGCGGAGCTGTCGACGTCGGCGCGCCACTGACCGGCCTGTTCGTCGACGGGTGGACCGAGACGATTCCCGGCCGCGAGGAGACGACGGCGCTGACCTTCCATCACGACGCTCCCAGCGCGCGCGCACCGCAGACCATCCTCATCGCCGTCCCGCCCGCAGTCACCGACCCGGCGTGGAGCGTCGACGCGCTGCTCGACATCCTTACTGAAGCCCAGCAGCTGGCCCGGATCCGTGGAGTCGGGCCCGACCGGCTGCAGTGGCTGGGAACGATGCTGCCCGCGATCGTCGTGCCCGACCCCGCCTCGCCCGACGCGCCCGCCGTCCCGTTGAAGCGGTTGGCCACCGTCTCGGCCGAGGAGGGCTGAGCCGTGGCCGGTTTCATCCTCTCCGGGGCGTCGCTATCGGCGCCGGGCGCAAGTGCGACTCCGGCCGTGAACACCTGGTCGCGGCTCGAAGGCGTCCCGTTGTCCGCGGACCTCCAGCCGGCGCTCTCGGCCGAGGTCGCCGACCCACTCTGGCTGCTGTGCCGCCAGTGGCAGTTCCTCGAGTTCGCCGGTGAGGACGCCGGTACCCCGATCGACGTCCGGGTCGAAGGCGAGCGGGCCGAGCTGTCCCGGTACCGCGCGGGATTCGCTGGCGACGCTCACGACCTCGGAGACACTGCATTGGAAGTGGCGGTCGAGGCCGAGCCGGTCCGCGCCGCCCACGCTCGGCTGGCCGTCGAAGCCGGCGTCCAGCTGCAGTGGGTGCTGGACAACGGCCGGCTGAACGACCTGTTCGCGGCGGCTTACCCGTACCAGCCGACACCGGCCCTGGATGCCGACCGCGTCGGCGCGGAGTGGCAGGCCATCGCCGGGCGCCGCAGCATCGACGGCCGTCTGGTGCGCGCCGCCCTCGACCCACTCCGCGACGCCTCCGGGCGGCTGACGTCCCTCCCACCCGACCCGGTGGTCCCTGCCGAGCTCCGAGCGACTGCCCTGGACCGTCTTGGGCGCTGGATGGCTTGGTACGACACGGCATTCGTTGACCCGACAGTGGCTGAGGCGTGGAACCCGTCGCGCCAGGAGTACACCTTCGCCATCTCGACACTGACCTCCGCCGGCGACGCTCGAGATCTCGGCGACACCGCCCTGGAGGTGGCAGTCGAAGCCGAGCCGATTCGCGCCGCCCACGCTCGGCTGGCCGTCGAGGCCGGCGTCCAGCTGCAGTGGGTGCTCGACAACGGCCGGCTCAATGACCTGTTCGCGGCGGCCTACCCGTACCAGCCGACACCGGCGCTCGATGCCGACCGCGTCGGCGCGGAGTGGCAGGCCATCGCCGGGCGCCGCAGCATCGACGGCCGGCTCGTGCGGGCCGCGCTCGAACCACTGCGCGACGCGTCCGGGCGGCTGACGTCCCTCCCACCCGAACCGGTGGTCCCTGCCGAGCTCCGAGCGACTGCCCTGGACCGTCTTGGGCGCTGGATGGCTTGGTACGACACGGCATTCGTCGACCCGACAGTGGCTGAGGCGTGGAACCCGTCGCGCCAGGAGTACGCGTTCGCCATCTCGACACTGACCTCCGCCGGCGAGGTGACGCTCGCTGCCGACGAGTACACGGACGGCACCCTCGACTGGTACTCCCTGTCCCAGGTCCCCGGGTCGCTCGGACCCGGCCCGACCCCGCAGCCGTCGGTGACGCATACCGCCCAGCCTGTCCTCCCCGCGCCCGTCGAGTATGCGGGTAAGCCGGCCGACCGGTTCTGGGAGTTCGAGGACGCCGGAGTTCACTTCGGCGCGATGGACGCTGGTCCGACCGATCTCACCCGGGTGTTACTCGTGGAGTTCAGCCTGGTCTACGGAAACGACTGGTACGTCGTGCCATTGCGCCTCCCGGTGGGCTCGATGTTCCGAGTCACCTCGTTCACCGTGCGCGACACCTTCGGCGTGACGACGACCCTGGAGCGCTCTCGCAACGACACCGGCCCGCGGTGGTCGGTGTTCGACCTCGTCGAGGACTGGCTGCTCCTGCCACCGACGCTCGCCCAGAACCTCGGCGGGCCACCGGTGGAGCAGGTGCAGCTGACCCGGGACGAGTCGGCCAACCTCGCCTGGGGCATCGAGCGTACGGTGCCCGGGGTCTCCGGCGACCCGTACGAACGGCGCGAGGAGGGCACCCCGTCGGACCCGCCGGTGGATCCCAACGTCGGTTCAGCGCTGGTCTACCGGCTGGCCAGCACCGTGCCGGACCACTGGGTCCCGTTCGCCCCGGTGTCCGTGGATCCCGCTGTGGCCCAGACCAATCCGGTCATCCAGCTGGAACGCCGAGTGATCCAGCGCCCGGGGCTCGACGGCGTCCCCCAGCCCGTCCACCCCAAGGGACTGCTGCTGCGGTTCGACCCGAGGCAGCCGGTCGACACGGAACCCCCGCTGCGGATCGAGGAAGAGGAGGTACCGCGGGAAGGTGCCCTCGTCGAGCGGAGCTTCCAGTACGCGCGCTGGTTCGACGGCGCCCGGCTGCTGTGGCTCGGCCGGCGCAAGACGGTCGGGCGTGGGGAGTCCTCGAGCGGGCTGCGCTTCGACGGTCTACGGCGCTAGCCCAACGCTCGCTCGAGCGAGTCGTCCGCTGGACACTCGACATCGGGGACGACGCCGACCTGCTCCCAGTTCGTCCCGGTGACGGCGTTGACCGAGCGCTCGACGGGGATGGACACCTCCAGCTCGTCGCTGAGCGGGACGACGGTGACCGGGTGCGCACCGCCTCCGGTCCGCTCGCCGATCACGACGGCGCGCTGCTGGGTCTGGAGGTTGTACGCCAGCTCCTCGCACCCCGAGAACGTCACGCTGCTGGTGAGGACGCTCACCGACACCTCGGGATCGAGGCGTCCCGCGGCCGGCACCGTCCAATACTGGCGCGCCGTACCGTCGCGACCGACCAGGTCCTGCAGGTGCACCGGCTCGTCGCCGAGCAGGTAACCGCAGATCATCGCCACCGTCTCGGGCACCCCGCCACGCCCCTCGCGCAGGTCGATAAGCAACCGGCTCACGCCGCTGAGCAGGGTGAACGCCGCGCGCACAAAGGGCTCGGCCAGGTCTGGCGGCGAGGTGTACGGCGCGATGGCCAGCAGCCCGGTGTGGTCGCCGAGGTGCGTGACCGTGCGGATCCCGCCGGCGTTGCGCCGGGCGTCGGCGGCGTAGTGCTCACGCCAGTCGGCGTCGGACATCGGCCGGGACGGCAGTCGGCGCCGGATGCGCAGATGCCGGTCGTGGTTGCCGGCCTGCGCGGCTGTGGTCAACGCGGCGGCGAGCTTTTCGGTGTCAAGACCGTCCGTGGCGACGGCCCGGACCGCGGCGGCGGCCTGGGCTCCGACGTCGGGGAACACGTACTGGCTCTCGATGGCGTTGGCGAGGGTGTCGACGAGCGTGGGCATGACTCGAGCACAGCAGGACGGTTGACAAAGTGACAAGAGTTCTTGACGCTTGATTCGTGACCACTGATCTGCTCGACGCCCGCGGCGTGCGCCAGGCTCGAGCGCTGGCCCACCCGATGCGGCACCGGCTCCTGCAGGAGGTCGGCGCGGACGGCGCGACGACCAGCCAACTGGCGAACCGGTTGCGCACCAACAAAGGGAACGTCGCGCACCACCTCGGTGTGCTCGTCGACGCCGGGCTCCTGCGCCGGGGCCGGACCCGGACGGTGCGCGGCGGCACCGAGCAGTACTTCGAACGCGCGGCGCAGCGGATCCGCTTCGAGGGCGGCCCCGACGGGGTCACGACGACGGCGATGATGCAGACGCTGACCGAAGACCTCATCGGCGATCCCGAGGCGCTGTTCAACCACCGGATCCTCCGGATGACAGCACACCAGGCCGAGGCGCTCGCGCGCCACCTGGACACGACGGTTCACGGCCTGCAACCGGCCGGGGTCCGCGAGCCGGCGTATGGCGTCGTGGTCAGCGTCTACCGGAGATTAGGCTCTCCCCGTCGACGGCCCACCGGACGCACCGGGAGCTGACGAGGTGAGATGAGGTGACTCGACGATGACTCGACGAGCCGTTGAGTCGTCCGGTCCCGGTTCGGTGTCCGCGCTGCGCAGCGCGAACCAGGGACGGATCCTCGGTCACCTCGAGTCGGGCGCCGAGCTGACCCAGGCCGAGCTGGCTCGCGCGACCGGACTCGCGCCCGCCACGGTGTCCAACATCGTCCGTGGCCTCGTGGCCGACGGTGTGCTGGCGGTGTCGACGGCTAAGGGACAGCCGAAACGGGTTCGTTTACAAGGTGATCCGGGCGTCGCCGTGGGTATCGACTACGGCCACCGGCACGTCACGGTAGCTGCCGCGCGGCTCGACGGCGAGATCCTCGCCGAGGACCGCATCGACCTCGGGTCGAACGTGTCGGCGGCACACGCGGTCGAGGCGATCAACGGTCTCTTCCACCGCGTGCTCGACCACATCGGCGTCGACGAGAGCAGCCTGGTCGGCCTCGGGATGGGTTTGCCGGCGCCGATCGACAGCTCGACCGGGCAGGTCGGCTCCCCGTCGATCCTGCCGGGGTGGGTCGGGGTCGACGCCGCGAAGCTGGTCTCCGCACGCCTCGGTATGCCGGTCCACGTCGACAACGACGCCAACCTGGGCGCGCTCGGCGAGCTGCGTTGGGGCAACGGCCGCGGGATCCGGGACTTCGCCTACATCAAGCTCTCTGAGGGCGTCGGCGCCGGGCTGATCGTCAACGGCGAGCTCTTCCGCGGCCGGAACGGCATCGCCGGCGAGATCGGCCACACGACGATGGACGAGTTCGGGACGGTATGCCGGTGCGGCAACCGCGGGTGTCTCGAGACGATCGCGGCGGCCCGGACCGTCATCCAGCTCCTCGAGCCGGTTCGGGGCCCGGGGCTGACCATCGCGGAGGTCGTCCGGCTGGCCGAGGAAGGCGACGCGGCCTGCGCCCGCGTGCTGGCCGACACCGGCCGCCATGTCGGCGCCGCGGTGGCGAACCTCTGCAACGTCTTCAACCCCGAGCGCATCCTCATCGGTGGCGAGCTGGCCCAGGCCGGCGAGCTGCTGCTGACCCCGCTGCGCGAGGTGGTCCGCCGCCAGGGCATTCCTACTGCCACGGCCAACCTGCAGATCCTGCCCGCCGAGCTCGGGGCCCGAGCCCAGGTGCTCGGCGCGCTCAACCTGGCGATGAGCCAGCGGACCCTAGGATTCGACAACGTTCACGAGTTGAACGCCTGAATCCATTCGTAGCCGAATGATGGACAACTCTTGTTCATCAGGTGTTCACTCCGGTTTACTGTGATCGCGCGCCCGTCACTCCCGTCATCGTCGCCCCACCCGCGAACTCCCGCTCTGACCAACGGTATCGAGCAAGGACTCGATGCGTCGGCGTCCCCGGACGCCTCGGTCGGCGACCTCGCCGGGGCGGGAAGGTGCGCCATGACCGAGCCCGCATCGTTCACGGGACATCCACCGACTGCCGAGATCGGCCAGCGGTTCGACGCGTTGCTCGTCGACCTCGAAGGGGCGCTCCTCGACCCGTCGCTCGCCGAACGGTCCGCCTGGACCAGGACCGTCGACGGGTTCCTCGCCCGGGTCGCCCGCACCGGCGTCGGTCACCGCCCCTACGGCGACGAGGACCACGACCGCGTCCTCGGCACCCCTCGCCCCGACGCGATCCGAGCGGTCCTGGCTACTCGGAACATCCGGCTCGACGACGGCGACCCGTCGGACCCGCCGTACGTCGCGACCGTGCACGGCCTGGCGAACCAGCTGGACGCGCAGCTGCGCGCGGGGCTGCACGAGCACGCCGTTGCGGCGCTCCCTCACGCGGTCGCCCTCGTCCACCGGCTCCGTGCGCGTGGCGTCCCATCTGCCGCGGTGAGCGCATCGCCGGACGCTCTCGACGTCCTGCATCGAGCCGGAGTCGCCGGCCTCTTCGACATCGTCGTCGATGCCACGACCGCGACACGAGTGGGCCTGCGCGGGATCCCCGCACCCGACACCCTGCTGTGGGCCGCGCTGCAGCTCGGCGCCGACCCCACGCATACCGTCGTGCTGGTCGGAACCTCGGCCGGGGAGAACGCTGCTGCCACCGGCGGCTTCCAGGCCACCCCGCCCGGCTAGGAGACGGCGACCCGGCGCGACTCGAGGACGGCCGCGAGGTCGGACTCGACGAGGTCGGCGTTGATCTGTGCACCGGCCATGAGCCCGGACGCCGCGGACGCCATCAGCTGCGCCATCGGTTCGACCACGGAGCCGGCCGCCCACACACCGGGCACGGAGGTCCGCGCGAACTGGTCGGTCTCCAGCCGCGTCGCCACGACTCGGCCGGCCATCTCGACGTCGACGGTCGCGAGACCGAGCGTCGTGAGGAACCCGGCACGGGCCCCGGCGACCGGCGCGACGACGACCGCTTCCACGGGGACCACCTCCCCGGACTCCAGGCGGATGCCGGTCAGCCGGTCGGCCTCGACGACGAGCTCGGCGACGGCGCCCTCCACCACGGAGACGCCCAGGGCGTCCAGCCGCTCCCGATCCGCCGGTTCGAGCGGTGGCCCGTCGTGGACGAACACCGTGACCCGGTCGGACAGCTGACGCCACAGCCCGGCGGCGTGCCCGGCGAGCGGGCCGGCCGCGAGTATGCCGACGGCCTGGTCGCGGACCTCGTACCCGTGGCAGTACGGGCAGTGCAGCACGTCGCGGCCCCAGCGGTCCGCCACGCCGGGGATGTCCGGAAGTCGATCGGCCAGCCCGGTGGTCACGAGCACTCGACGAGCGCGCGCCACACCGGCCTCCGTCCGCACCGCGAACATGCCGTCGTCCTCAGTAACGACGTCGACGACCTCGGCATGCTCCACGACCCCACCGAACGACTCGACCTCCGCGCGCCCGATCGCCAGCAGGTCTCCGGGGGACGTGCCGTCGCGGCTGAGGAAGTTGTGCAGGTGGCCGGCGGCGGTGTTGCGAGGGCGGCCGTGGTCGAGGACCAGGACGCGGCGGCGGGACCGCGCCAGCGCGGTCGCACCGCTGAGGCCGGCCGGGCCGCCGCCGATGACGATGACGTCGTAGATGGACTCCATGACCGGCACCCTGCGCCCCGGACCGCAAGAATGGCAAATAAACTTGCCGACCTGGCAAACTTGCCACCATGGACGAGGCGGACCTGACCCAGACCCTCGACGGCGTCGGTGAGCGGCTCAGAGCGGTCCGCCGCCAGCGGGGCGGCAGGCTCGCCCAGCTGTCGTCGGCCACCGGCATCTCGGTGAGCACGTTGTCGCGTCTCGAGTCGGGGCAACGGCGGCCGACGCTGGAGCTGCTCCTGCCGATCGCGGCCGCCTGGCGGGTCCAGCTCGACGAGCTCGTCGGCGCGCCGCCGACCGGCGACCCGCGGATCCACCCGCGCCCGGTCCAGCGGCACGGCCGGACCTTCGTGCCACTTTCGCAGCAGCCCGGCGGGCTGCAGGCATACAAGATCGTCATCCCGGCCCCGACCACAACGCGCGCCGCGCCGCTGAGCTCGCACGAGGGGTACGAGTGGATCTACGTGCTGTCGGGCCGACTTCGGCTGCGGCTCGGCGACCAGGATCTCGTGCTCACTCGCGGGGAAGCGGCGGAGTTCGACACCCGAACCCCGCACGCCATCGAGGCCGCCGGCGGGCGAGGGGTCGAGCTGCTGGCCCTGTTCGGCCCGCAGGGTGAGCGACTCCACGTCCGAGGGACGACCCGGTCGGGATGAGATCGGCGGGCCGGGTGGTTGCCGTCGTTATGACCACCGACACCACTCCGGCCACGGCCACCGTTCCCGCCTCGCATTCAGACCTCCTGGAGCGCCCGCTGTTCGCGCACCTCGCGACGGTGCGGCCCGACGGCGCGCCGATGAGCAGCGTGATGTGGTTCGCGTGGGATGGGTCGCATCTGCGGATGACCCACACGAAGACTCGCCAGAAGTTTGCCAACCTCGCCCAGGACCCGCGGCTGGCCCTGTCCATCGCCGACCCGGATGACCCGTACCGCTCGCTCGAGGTGCGCGGCGTCGTCGAGGCGACCGAGGACGACGACGCGACGGCCTCGTTCTACAAGGGCCTCCAGCACCGCTACGGCCGCGACTACGAGGTGACCGACACCCACGTCCGGGTGATCCTCACCATCCGTCCGGAGACCTTCGTGGCAACCGACGACGGGGCCATCACCGCAGTGTCTCGGGCCTGACCCGGGCGGCGGTCGGCCTCATTGCCACGTCCCCAGCACCTGACCGGAGTAGGTGTAGGCGACCTTCAGCGGGACGCCGGCCGGCACGTCGAACGGGATGGAGGCGACGACGGTCTTGCCCGGGTCGACGTCCTCGGCGCGAAGCTGCGCCGGTGACTCCTTCGGGAGCTCCTTGACGTAGGCCACGTCCAGGTGCTCGCCGTCAGGCAGGACGACCTCGAAGTCGTAGGGGTCGATCGACGCCTTCTCCTTGCCGACCACGCGCACGAGGACGGGCACGTAGACGAGCCGGCCGCGCGCCGACGTGTCGCCGGGGTTGGTCGGTCGGAACTCGACCGGCTTGGCGATCGTGATCTCAGCGGACTTGACGCCGCGCAAGGACAACGACGCGGTCTCGCTGTAGGCGAACGGCTTTCCCTCCGAGGTCGGCGCCGGTGGTGTCGTCGATGTGGGCTCCGACGGGGTCGGCTCCGCGGTCGTCGTGGAGCTGCTCGGCGTCGCCGCCGAGGTGACCTCCGGCGCCGACGTCGCACTCGGGCGACGGGCATACGCGATCGACAGGACTACACCCCCGACGACACCCACGACGACGATGGCGGCGACCACCAGGGTGACCCAGAGTCCGGTCCGACTCCGGCGAACGGGACCCGGTTCGTATGCGGTCGCTGTCGCCCCATCGTCGTGCAGGCGCAACCAGCCCTGCTCGGTCAGCACGTAGCCGTTCGCGAAGTCGCCGACGCGGTAGCCGTCATGGTCAGCCATCCGGTCCCCCTCGAGCCCCCCGAACCGGTCCCTGCCACCGGTCCTTCGCAGAGGATGTCACCGTTGCGTGGCGTCCGACACCTCACCCACCAGCTCCTCGAGGACGTCCTCGAGGAAGACGACCCCGCTGACCGCTCCGTCGGTGTCGACAACCCGGGCCAGGTGCGCGCCGGTCCGCTGCATGGTGCCGAGCACGTCGTCCACGTCGTCGTTCGGGCTGACCGTCGCCAGGCGGCGAACCCGCTTGAGCGGCACCGGCTGGGTCTGCCGTTCGTCGTCGGCGTAGAGGATGTCCTTGAGGTGGAGGTACCCCGTGACCTCGCCCTCGGTGCTTCGGACCGGGTAGCGGGAGAAGCCGTACCGCGCCACGAGCTTCTCGATCTCCGCCGGCGTCGCTCCGATGGTCACGGTGACGAGCTGGTCGACGGGCACGGCGACCTGGGACGCCACCTTGTCGCTGAAGTCGAGCGCCGACCGGACCAGTCCCTCACGTTCCTCCTCGAGGAGGCCCTCTGCGTGGCTCTCGGCGACGATGTGGGCGACCTCGTCGGCGGTGAAGGCGCTGGTGATCTCGTCCTTGGGCTCGATGCGGAACACGCGTCGTACCAAGCCTTTCGCGATCCACTCCATGACCCGCACCAGCGCCCGGAGCATCCGCGCGACGAACGCCAGCGGCGGGACGAGGACCAGGGCGGCGCGGTCGGGACCGGCGATGGCGAGGTTCTTGGGGATCATCTCGCCGATGACGACGTGGAAGTAGACGACGATGTTGAGTGCCACGAACAACGAGATCGGTCCGAGCCACGCCTCGGAGATCCACTGGTCCAGGTGCCACGTGAGGAACAGGTCCTCGAACATCTCGTGCAGCGCGGCCTCGGCCAGGGCGCCGAGGCCGACCGAGCAGACGGTGATCCCCAGCTGCGCGGTGGCCAGCATCGACCCGAGGTGCTCGAGGGCGTCTAGCACCATCCGGGCCCGGGCACTCCCGCGCGCGGCGAGCGGCTCGAGGGTCGAGCGCCGGGCCGCCATGGCGGCGAACTCGGCACCGACGAAGAACGCGTTTCCCAGGAGGAGGAACACGGAGATCCACAGGGCCAGGGCGTGGCTCACGCGCCGCCCTCTCCAGCTCCGTCGTCGACGTCGTCGCCGGTCGGCTCCTCCTCCGGCACCGGAATGAACCGGAGACGGTCCACCCGCCGACCGTCCATCCGCGCGACCCGGACCACCCAGCCGGGTAAGGCCACCTCGTCGCCGACGACGGGGATCCGACCCAGCACCGCCATGACGAACCCGCCGACCGTCTCGTACGTCGGCCCGTCCGGCACCACGGCGCCCAGCTGGTCTCGGACCTGGTCCGGTCGCCAGAGCCCGGGCAACAGCCAGGAGCCGTCGGCCATCTGGTTCCAGTCCTGCTGGCCGCGATCGTGCTCATCGCTGACCTCGCCGACGATCTCCTCGACGACGTCCTCGAGGGTGACGACACCCGACGTGCCGCCGTACTCGTCCACGACGACGACCATCTGAAGCCCGGCCGCGCGCAGCTGCAGGAGCAGCGGGTCGAGCCGGATCGTCTCGGGGACCATGACCGGCGGCACCATCAGCGCGCTGACCGGCACGTCCGGGCGCCGCTCGTGGGGGACGGCGATCGCCTTCTTGACGTGGACCAGGCCGTCGACGTCGTCCCAGTCGTCGCCGATCACGGGGAACCGGGAGTGCCCGGTCTGGCGAGCGAGCCGGATCACGTCCTCGGCCTTGGCGGTCCGCTCGATCCCGGAGCAGCGGACCCGCGGCGTCATCACGTCGGCGGCGGTCCGGTCACCGAAGTCCAGCGACCGCGTGAGCATCCGGGCGGTGCCGGCCTCGAGGGTGCCCTGTTCCGCGGACCGGCGGACCAGGCTGGCCAGCTCCTGCGGGGTCCGGGCGCTGGACAGCTCCTCCTGCGGCGTGATCCCCATCGCCCGGAGCGCGGCGTTCGCCGATCCGTTGAGGACGGCGACCAGGGGCCGGGCCAACATCGCGAAGACGCGGACCGGACGGGCCACCACCTTCGCCGCCGCGAGCGGCGCGCTGATTCCGAGGAACTGCGACATCAGCTCGCCGAAGACCATCGAGAACAGGGTCACGAGGACCAGCGCGAGCGTCGTGGCCAGCGAGGCGGCGGCGGTTTCCGAGAGCCCCCACGAGGTCAACGGGCCCTGGAGCAGCCGCCCGATCGAGGGCTCCGCGAGGTAACCGACGATCAGTGTGGTCAACGTGATCCCGACCTGCGCGGCGGACAGCTGGGTGGACAGCTGACGCAGCGAGGTCAGGACGGTCCGCGCTCGCTCGTCCCCGTCGTCGATGGCCCGCTGGACCGTGGGCCGGTCCAGGGCGACGAGCGAGAACTCCGCCGTGACGAACAGCGCGGTGCCCGCCGTGAGGGCGACAGCGGCGAGCACGAGCAGCCACTCGGTCATAGTCCGACCATCCTAGGGAGAGCGGCGAACGTCGCCCGGCGTGCCGCATACCCACCTCCGCCTGGGGTATGACCCTGACCGCACCCTGAACCGGCCCCGAATCCCTCCCCCGTGGGATCCCCCTGACGGATGGCGCTGGTTCGATAGGCGCATGACATCCAACGGGGACTACTCATGACACCCGCGCCGGCGGCCGGCGCGCGGATCGAGGTGCGGGGCCTCACCAAGCGGTTCGGCGACTTCACGGCCGTCCAGGACCTCGACTTCGCCGTCGAGCCCGGACGCATCACCGGCTTCCTCGGCCCGAACGGCGCCGGCAAGACCACCACACTCCGCATGCTGCTCGGCCTGATCCGGCCCACCGCGGGCACCGCAACGATCGGCGGAGTGGCGTACCACGACATCCCCACCCCGCTGCGCGAGGTGGGCTCGGCTCTCGAGTCGACGAACTTCCACCCCGGCCGCAGCGGCCGAGACCACCTGCGCGTCCTCGCGGCGACGTCCGGCATCCCGGTCCGCCGGGTCGACGAGATGCTCGACCTGGTCGGCATCCCGGCCGCGGCGCGTAAGCGAGCTGGCGGCTACTCGATGGGTATGCGTCAGCGGCTCGGCCTCGCGGCCGCCCTCCTCGGCGACCCGAAGGCGATCATCCTCGACGAGCCGTCGAACGGGCTCGACCCCGAGGGGATCCGCTGGCTGCGCGGCTTCCTCCGGTACCTGTCCCGCGAGGGCAAGACCGTCCTCATCTCCAGCCACCTGCTGGCTGAGGTCGCCCAGACCGTCGACGACGTCGTCATCATCGCCAACGGCCGCAGCGTCGCCCAGGGGCCGATCAGCGACCTCCAGGGCGAGCCGACCGTGCTGGTCCGCACGCCCGACCGCGGCGAGCTGTCCAGCGCGTTGCTGGCTGCCGGCGTGGTGTCGGAGGAGGACGGCCCCGACGGGCTGCGCGTCCGTACCACGGAGATGGCCCGGATCGGTGACGTCGCGCTGCGCTCTGGCGTCGCCGTCCACGAGCTGCGCACCCTCTCGACCGATCTCGAGTCGCTCTACTTCGAGCTGACGACGTCGCCGGAGAACCGCAACCGCAACCTCGAGGGGTCCGGCACTCCGCAGGACGTCGAACCTCCGGTCCGGGCGGAGGTGTCAGCATGATCAACTCGATCAAGTCCGAGCTGCTCAAGTTCTTCACCACCCGGATGTGGTGGGGCATGGCCATCGCCATCCTCCTGGCCGGGGCCGGGTTCGCCCTCCTGTTCGGGTTGATCTTCACCAGCGACAACGCCCAGGGCCCCAACGGTGCCCCGTTGGTCACCAACGACCTCGACCTCGCCCGGCAGGTCTTCACCGGCGGGATCGGGGTGGGATACCTGCTGACCCTGGCCATCGGGGTCATGACGATCGGCTCGGAGTACCGCCACAAGACGGTGACGTCGACATTCCTCGCGAACCCCAAGCGGGTCCAGGTCATGGGGGCGAAGGTCGTCTCGCTGCTGGTCATCGGGGCGATGTATGCGGTGCTGTCCCTCGTCGGGTCGGTCGTGACCGGCTGGATCCTGCTCACCGCGAAGGGGCACGCGCCGTTCGCCGACCCGGCCATCTGGCGGACCCTCGCGCTCGCGCTGCTGGTGCTGGGCCTGTGGGCTCTGATCGGTTTGGGGGTCGGGATCCTCATCCCCAACCAGGTGGCCGCCCTGCTCATCGCCATCGGGGTGGCCTGGATCGTCGAGCCGATCCTCGGCGCGGTTCTGGGAATCACCGACTGGGGCAAGGACATCACGCCGTACCTGCCCTCCCAGGCGACGTCGGCGATGCTCAGTACCTCGACCGGCGGGTTCAACGGGGAGACCGTGACGACCCTCAGCTGGTGGGCCGGCGCGCTCGTCCTGACCGTCTACGCGGCCGTGATGGCCGGCGTCGGCTCGTGGCTCACGGTGCGCCGCGACATCAGCTGACCACCGGCTGACCCGACGTGATCGTGGGGACTATCTGCCCTCAGGGGAGCAGATAGTCCCCACGATCCGTCTGCGGCTCGGCCGACGTTGCGGACCGGTGAGGCTCGGCGGCGCGGAGAAATGTCACGGGGCTAGACTTGAGCCTCGAGAGTTGCGCGGGAACGGTGGTGACGGGCTGCGTTCTCTTCAGCCGTGCTGGCTTCTCGTGTAACCGTCATCGTTGACGTGATGAAAGAGGCGTTTCCCCCGTGGCTGACCCCCGGACCA
>DASTNV010000060.1:0-3918 GCA_035762725.1 Lapillicoccus sp.
GGCGCTCCGTCCCGCCCGAGGGGTCGCCTAGGCCGAGCCCGAGCTTGTGCCTCCACGGCGTTCGTCAGAGCTTCCAGACCCTGCCCCGTGTTGACGGGATGGTTGCAGGGCGCCGAGCTCGGTCGGAGCTCTACCCGGCGCACTGAGCCGACGCCCGATCCTCTCGCGCGCCACCGTCGTCACGTCGTGTTCCCTGCCGAGCCTCCGCCAAGCTGACCCGCCTCGCCTCGGCGCGTAATCGCTCGGACGCCTCGGCAAGAAACCAACTCGTCGGTCGGCGGAAGGGTCACTCGTCGGAGGAACATCGCCACGTCGCTCTTAACCGATATTCGGAGCCCGCCCACTGTTGGACGGCCAGCCCTTTGCCAACCGCTTGCCGCACGCCTCGCACTCCTTGATCCGCATGCTGCGCTCGCGGTCGTACTTATCGGCCCATCGGTGCAGGCCCACCCAGCATCGAAACGGCTTGCTCATGTCCCAGAGTCTCGTATGGCCCAGTCTTTGGAGTCCGAAATCGACCCGAAGCGTGGGAGGTCTCGGCCACGTGGCACGACGCAATTCGTGGCTCAAACGCCACAAACCGACCCGTCGGGGGCCGGAGCACGTCGTGGCCGAGATGCCACAAACCGACATGCGCCCGGACCTACGCCCGGGAGGCTCAGGTGTGCGGCGTCACCACGACGGGCCCGCCGCCGGCGAACGGCTCGGCGTCCCGCTCGATCTCCTCGGTGTCGGCCTTCAGCTCCTTGACCTTGACCTTCTCGGCACGCCGCATCGCGTCCTCGATCTTGGCGCCCATGTCCGAGACGCCGACCACGACGAGGCCGGCCTGGCCGGCGTCGAGGTGCTCTCCGAGGTCCTTCAGGTCGTCGCGGCTCATGCCCGCAGCCGCGTGCCCGGCAACGGCACCCAGAACCGCGCCGCCCGCCGTTGTCGCGGCAAGAAGTCCGCCACCGATCGCCGCGAACGGGAACAGGGCGACGACCAGCCCGGTGGCCAACCCCAGTCCACCGCCGAGCACCCCACCGACCCGGGTGGGGGTCTCGTGCTTGTGGACGATCTTGACCTTGCCGTCGTCGCGCTTGTGGACCACCGCGGCGTCGTAGGCGTCGATGAGGTTCGCCTTGGTGTGCAGGTCGTGGACCGCCCGGTAGTCGCTCTCTGCCGACTCCACGTCGGGGTAGATACCGACGTAGACCATGAACGTGTCGATCGCCATCGTGGTGCTCCTCAGCTCGAGGTAGGAAGCGCAGCGATCGGACGCTATGGCCGCACCACCGCGACATACCTCACCCATCGCGGATGAACGGCGTGGGACGATCGACCCGATGGCCACGAGAACCCCTGAAGAGCAACGCCTGCGCGACCTCGCCGTGCTGCGCCGCGTCAAGGACCGGATCGACCGCGAGTATGCGCAGCCGCTCGACGTCGAGGCGCTGGCGCGCGGCGTCAACATGTCGGCCGGCCACCTCAGCCGCCAGTTCAAGGCGGCATACGGCGAGGCACCGTACGGGTACCTCATGACCCGCCGGATCGAGCGGGCTATGGCCATGCTGCGGCGCGGCGACCTCAGCGTGACCGAGGTCTGCTTCGCCGTCGGCTGCTCGTCGCTGGGCACCTTCAGCACCCGTTTCACCGAGCTGGTCGGCGTCCCGCCGAGCGTCTACCGCGACCAGTTCGCCCAGGCCACGGAGGGGATGCCTCCCTGCGTCGCCAAGCAGGTCACCCGCCCGGTCAGGAATCGAGAAGCCCGCACGCCCGAGCCGCACCTAACGTGACGCCATGGACATCAGCATCCACTCGAGCTACCTGCCACACACCGACCCGGACGCGTCGCTGGCGTTCTACCGCGACACCCTGGGCTTCGAGGTCCGCGGCGACGTGGGGTACCAGGGGATGCGCTGGATCACCGTCGGCCCACCCGACCAGCCGATGACGTCGATCGTGCTCCACCCGCCGGGCGCGGCGCCCGGCATCACCGACGAGGAACGCCAAACCATCCTCGAGCTGATGGCCAAGGGAAGTTTCTTCGCCGTCAACCTCGCCTCCGACGACGTCGACGAGACCTTCGCCACCCTCGAAGCGAGCGGCTCGGAGATCATCCAGGAGCCCACTGACCAGCCGTACGGCGTCCGCGACTGCGCCGTCCGCGACCCCGCCGGCAACATGGTCCGGATCCAACAGCGCCGCTGAGCCGCCGATCGGACTGCCCCGAGGCCAGGTTCGCCCGGCGCGGGGACGGGTAGCGTTGTCTGCGACACGCCGGACGACAGGCCGGACGAAGGAGCGCGGATGACAGGAGACCCCTACTCGGGGGCGCCGCATGACATCCGGCGACCCCGTCCGCCGCAGCTGGACGAGAAGCGGTTCCGCGCCGCGGGCCTCGCCACGTCCATCGTCGCGGCCCTCATCGCCGTCGTCGGGATCCTCGTCGCCCGGGGCATCTTCGGCATCCCCGTGTTCGGGCCGATCAGCAACGGCGTGTGGGGCGGCGCGGCGACGATCGTGTATGCGCTCGTAGCCTTCATCTGCGGGCCGCTCGCGACCGCGCTCATGGTCCTCCTGCTCCGGACCACCCCATCACCGATCACCTACTTCGGCTGGATCGTCGGGCTGGTCACCGCCGTGGCGGCCGTCATCCCGCTGACCACCGGCGCCGACCTGTCGGTCAAGATCGCCACCGCGCTCATCAACGCCGCGGTGGGCATCGCCGTCGGCGCCCTCACCGTCTCCGCCGCGCGACGTTCGATCCTCTACGTCCCGCCGACGGAAGACCTGCAGACCCCCTTCGGCTGACATGCGCCTCGAACCGCTCTGCGCGTTCGACCTGCGCTACACCGAGGAGTTTCACCTCGCCCGGCCCTACGGAAACGAGTCCGGAACCGGGTGGGGCGTCGGCGACGGCCGGGTTTCCGGCGAGCGGCTCGCGGGAACCGCTCGGTGGTCCAACCAGCCCGAGCGGCGCGGCGACGGCGCCATGCTGCCCAACGCTCGCGGTGTCGTCGTCACGGATGACGGCGCCGAGGTCCTGTTCTCGCTCACCGGCCGCACGGTGTTCGTCGACCGGCTCGGCGAGGAGGTCGGCCGCCAGCTGCTGCTCGTTCTCCTCGAGAGTGAGGACGAGCGGTATGCCTGGCTCAACAACACGGTATGCGTCGGTGACGGCCTGGTCAGCGCCGAGACGATGACGATGCACCTGGAAGTGTTCGAGTGCGTGGGCGAGGTCTGAACAGGAGGACTAGTGCGCCGAGCACCAGGACCACGATGACGACCTGCTCCGCCACGGCGGCGATTCCGTGTTCCGCCGCGTTGGCCAGGCCGACCCACGCGTAGACCGCCACCACGCCCGCGCCAACCCGGCCGGCCGGGAACCGCCAACGCAGCAAGGCAATACCGAGCACGGCGAGCGTCACGACCATGACCGTGCAGGCGAACCACGGCGGCCCAGCCTCGTGGCCGAGATGGAACAACGAGAGCAGCACGAAGGTCACCACCGCTCCGACGAGACCCGAACCCGGCGAGACGTCCGCGGCGGCCGGGACCCGGCGCATACCGAACGGCGCGGCCACCGCGGCCAGGGCCACGACCACCGTGACAACCAGCTGGGCAGTCGTCGGCCGGAACGTCGTCGCGGCGGCCGACCCGACCGCGATGAGCGCCCCGGTCACCGATACAGCGCAGCGAGTCCCGCGACCCGCCGTGGCCCCAACCACGGCGCGCGCCCCGGGAAAGCCGCCTCCGCGATGGCGATCGGGGCACTGATGCTCCAGATCGTGTGAAGGGCGAGGACGAAGATCGTCCAGGGCAACCCGATGCCGAGGGTGGGCAGGTACCCGAAGGCGAGCTTGTGCAGCCCGAGGTAGTCCGGGTCGAACAGCGACTGGGTGAGCAGGCCCTCCTCGGCGACCCCGAAGGCGA
>DASTNV010000061.1:0-4066 GCA_035762725.1 Lapillicoccus sp.
GGGACGGTTTGACGGTTCGGTGGCTCTCGTCACCGGGGCCAGCCGGGGCATCGGCCTCGGGATCGCGCAGCGACTCGTCGACGTGGGCGCCCGCGTCTGCATCACCGCACGGAAGCCGGAGGCGCTCGAGGCCGCCGTAGAACAGCTCGGGGGGCCTGACCGCGCGATGGCGGTGGCCGGCCGGGCCGACGACCTGGACCACCAGCGCGACACGGTGACCCGGGTGGTCGAGAGCTTCGGCCGCCTCGACCTGCTCGTCAACAACACCGGGATCAACCCCGCTTATGGCCCGCTCATGCAGCTGGACCTCGGCGCGGCGCGCAAGATCGTCGAGGTCAACTGCATCGCCGCACTCTCCTGGGTGCAGCAGGCGTATGCCGCGTGGCTCGGCGAGCACGGCGGGGCGATCGTCAACGTCGCCTCGATCGCCGGGCTCAAGCCGGCTCCCGGCATCGCCATGTACGGCGCCAGCAAGGCGATGCTCATCCACCTCACCGAGGAGCTCGCCGTCGAGCTCGGCCCCACAGTTCGCGTGAACGCGGTCGCCCCCGCGGTGGTCAAGACCGCCTTCGCCACCGCGCTCTACGAGGGCCGTGAGGAGCAGGTGTCCGCGACCTATCCGCTCAAGCGGCTCGGCGAGCCTCAGGACGTGGCCGGCGCCGTCGCCTACCTTCTCTCGTCCGACGCGTCGTGGGTCACCGGCCGAACTCTCGTCCTCGACGGCGGGCTCACCCTGACGGGCGGCGTCTGAGGTGTATGCGTCGGGCTCGACGGCCGTCGTCACCGGCGCCGCCGGGGGGATCGGCCGAGCGATCGCGAACCGCCTTGCCGCGGAAGGGTTCCGGCTCGTCCTCGCCGACCTCGACGGCGCGGTCGAGTCGGTGGCGGGCGAGCTCGGCGCGGTAGCCGTCGTCGGCGACTGCGCCTCGGAAGCCGGGGTGACCCGCCTGGTCGACACCGCGTTGGCCGAGCTGGGCCGCGTGGACGTGTTCTTCGCCAACGCCGGCACCGACGTGGGACGTGGCCTCGACTCCCCCGAGTCCGCCTGGGCGACCGCCCTCGAGGTCAACGTCCTGGCGCACGTCCGGGCGGCCCGGCTCCTGGTGCCGCGCTGGCTCGAGGCAGATGGGGGCCGGTTCGTCGTCACGGCCTCGGCGGCCGGCCTGCTCACGATGCTCGGCAGCGCGCCGTACTCGGTGACGAAGCACGGCGCCGTCGCGTTCGCGGAGTGGCTACGCGCGACGTACGGGCACCGCGGCATCGTCGTCCAGGCCATCTGCCCCCAGGGCGTGCGGACCCGGATGCTCGACCAGGCCGGCCCGCTCAAGGAGCTGCTGAGCCGCGACCGTGCGCTCGAGCCGGACGAGGTCGCCGACGTCGTCTGGGAGGCACTCCAGGGAGATTCGTTCCTCGTCCTGCCCCACCCGGAGGTGGCGGGGTACTACCAGGCCCGTGCGGGCGACCCGGACGCCTGGCTGGCCGGCATGGGACGGCTCCAGGTCAAGCTGGACGCGGGAGCCCGGCCGTGAGGGCGTGGCGGGTGGCTGCATACGGGGAGCCGGCCGCGGCCCTGACCCTCTCCGACGTCGACGCGCCCGAGCCGGGTCCGGGCCAGGTCCGGGTCCGCGTGCTCGCCGCTCCCGCGCAGTTCCCTGACGTGCTGCTGTGCCGCGGGGAGTACCAGATCCGGCCCGACCTGCCGTTCACGCCAGGCGTCGAGGCCTGCGGCGAGGTCGTCGCCGTCGCTCCGGGAGTGTCCACGGTGACGATCGGCGACCGGGTGGTCGGCACGAGCGTGCTGCCGCACGGCTCGTTCGCCGACGAGGCCCTCATGGACGCGGCCGTCGCGTTGCCGGCGCCGGCCGGGATGCCGGACGTCGAGGCGGCCGGGTTCGTCATCGCCTACCAGACCGCGTGGTTCGCGCTCCACGTCCGCGCGCGGCTCCAGGCCGGGGAGACGCTGCTGGTGCACGCGGCCGCGGGCGGGGTGGGCACCGCGGCGGTACAGCTCGGAGCAGCCGCCGGCGCGCGGGTGATCGCCGTGGTCGGCGGCCCGACCAAGGCCGAGGTGGCCCGTCGGTGCGGAGCCGACGTCGTCATCGACCGGCATACCGAGGACGTCGTCGCAGTCGTCAAAGAGGTCACCGGCGGACGGGGCGCCGACGTCGTGTTCGACCCAGTGGGCGGGGCGGCCTACGCGCAGTCGACGAAGTGCATCGCCTTCGAGGGCCGGATCGTCGTCGTGGGGTTCGCCAGCGGGACGATGCCCACCCCGCCCCTCGGCCATGCGCTGGTCAAGAACTACTCGATCCTCGGTCTGCACTGGGGGCTCTACGCGCAGGTGGCGCCGGAGCGGGTACGCGCCGCCCACGACGAGCTGCTGAGGCTGGTCGCGGACGGAACGGTCGCTCCCGTGGTCGGTGAGCGAGTGGGCTTCGACGACCTCCCCGCCGGGGTGCAGCGGCTGGCCGACGGCGACACCGTCGGGAGGGTCGTGTGGCAGGCGTGACCGAGGGCCCGCCCGGTCTCGATCTCGACGCCCTGGAGCGGTGGCTGGACGAGGCGGCCCCGGGGCTGCTGGAGAAACCCCTCACCGGCGAGCTCATCGCGGGCGGCAAGTCCAACCTCACGTACCGGGTGTCCGACGGCACCCGCTCGGTCGTGGTGCGACGGCCGCCGCTGGGTCACGTCCTGGCCACCGCACACGACATGGGCCGCGAGTACCGCGTCGTCAGTGCCCTGCGAGAGACGCCGGTCCCGGTCCCCAAGACGTATGCGTGGTGCGCCGACGACACCGTTCTCGGCGCTCCCTTCTACGTCATGGCCCTGGTGGACGGCGTTCCCTACCGCACCGCGCACGAGCTGGAAGCGTTGGGAGAGAGCCGAACCCGCGAAATCGGTGAGCGGTTGGTCGACACCCTCGCTGACCTGCACGCGGTCGACGTCGAGGCGGTGGGCCTCTCCGGGTTCGGAAGACCTGAGGGTTTCCTGGGACGACAGGTGAGACGGTGGGGCCAGCAGCTGGACGCCTCGCGCAGCCGCGACGTGGCCGGGATCGACGAGCTGCGTGACGGCTTGGCGGCGAGCATCCCGCCGGACGCGCCGGGCACGGTCGTCCACGGCGACTACCGGCTGGACAACGTCCTCGTCACCCCGGCCGACCGGATCGGTGCGGTCGTCGACTGGGAGATGGCCACCCTCGGCGACCCGATCACCGATGTCGCGCTGCTGCTGACGTACCAGCGGATCGGGGCGCTCGGGGTCGGCGCCGGCGTCTCCACGGCACCGCAGGCGGCGGGGTACCCCACCCGCACGGAGACGGTGCAGCGGTATGCGGCGCGGACCGGCCGGGACCTCGGTCACCTCGGGTTCCACGAGGCGCTGGCGTGCTTCAAGCTCGCCGTGATTCTCGAGGGGATCCACTACCGCCACGTCCACGGACAGACCGTCGGCGAGGGCTTCGGCGGCATCGGCGCGATGGTCGAGCCCCTGGCCGCCCTGGGGTTGGAGTCGTTGCGAGAGAGCGAGAGGCACACCTGATGGAGTTCGGTTGGGACCCGCATACCGACGAGCTGCGAGCGTCGCTGCTCGACCTCATGGAGACGCACATCCACCCCGCCGAACCCGTGTTCGCGCGGCAGCTGGGCGAGCTCGAGGACCCGTGGGCCTGGAGCCGGGTCCCCGTCCTCGCGACCCTGCGGGAGGAGGCCAGGGCTCGCGGCCTGTGGAACGCCTTCCTTCCTGGCGACCAGGGAGCCGGCCTGACCAACCTCCAGTACGCTCCCCTCGCGGAGATCACCGGGCGGGCCATCCAGCTCGCGCCGGCCGCGCTCAACTGCGCCGCGCCGGACACCGGCAACATGGAGGTCCTCGACCAGTTCGGCACGCCGGAGCAGAAGTTCGAGTGGCTGGAACCGTTGCTACGAGCGGAGGTCCGCTCCGCGTTCGCGATGACCGAACCCGACGTAGCCTCCTCCGACGCGACCAACATCGCGACCCGGATCGAGCGGGACGGCGACTCCTACGTCGTCACCGGCCGGAAGTGGTGGATCACCGGCGCGATGAA
>DASTNV010000062.1:0-2160 GCA_035762725.1 Lapillicoccus sp.
GTGGCTTGAGGCCCGCCCGCCAGGATGAGTCGACGACGGCGAGGGCCTCGTCGAACGGCAGGTCCAGGCAGCAGTCGATAACCGTCCGGGCCGGCGAGGTGACCCATCCGTCGCAGATCTCCGAGGGCTCGAGGACCCGCCAGTGGACGCGGACCCCTTCGCGGCGCGCGGCCGCGATGTGCCGGCGCGGGGACACCGTGACGTGGGGTTCCGCCGGCGTCCGGGCCACCGCCCAGCCCCAGTGCACCGCGGCCGAGGTATGCGACACCGTGCCGGTCAGCCGGGCGCCCGCAACTCGGGCCTCGTCGGCCAGTGGCAGCGCGTAGCGACCCCGGTTGACGCGGACCACGCCTCCGGTGTCGAGCGCTTGGCGGATCTCCCTCCAGGAGGAACCACGCCGCAGAGCGCGCCAGGTGGCGACGCCGCCGAGGCGAGTGAGCACCAGCACCGAGTCGGCCACCCGCTCAGCCTTGCCCTGCCTCCCGATCGGGCCGCCGAGTTGTCCACAGGGCCGACGGACAGGACCGACCTGGCTGTCCTCGCTGGTTCAGCGCCCTCCACGCCGTTGGTTCCTGTCGTTCGTCCCGGCCCGAGGTCGGATGGTGACCTCGGGCACGACGCCCGAGCACGCGCATACCGGCGTCGGTAGCATCCGAAACATGGCCGAGGAAGCCCGCTCAGAGTCCGACCTGCCGATCCGGCAGATTTACGGTCCGGACGACCGCGCCGGCTTCGACCCGGCGGTGCAGCTGGGCGAGCCCGGCAGCTACCCGTTCACCCGCGGGGTGTATGCGTCGATGTACACCGGGCGGCCTTGGACGATGCGCCAGTACGCGGGGTTCGGCACGGCCAAGGAGTCGAACGAGCGGTACCACCAGCTGGTCAAGGCCGGCACCGGCGGGCTCAGCGTGGCCTTCGATCTGCCCACGCAGATGGGGTACGACAGCGACGAGCCGATCGCGCACGGCGAGGTCGGCAAGGTCGGCGTGGCGATCGACTCGATCGACGACATGCGGATCCTCTTCGACGGGCTGCCGCTCGACGAGGTCTCCACGTCGATGACGATCAACGCCCCCGGTTCGACGTTGCTGTTGCTCTACCAGCTGGTCGCCGAGGAGCACGGCATCCCCGCGTCCAAGCTGACCGGGACCATCCAGAACGACGTGCTCAAGGAGTACATCGCGCGGGGCACCTACATCTACCCGCCGCAGGAGTCTCTGCGCCTGGTCAGCGACGTCTTCGCCTACTGCCACAAGGAAATTCCGCGCTGGAACACGATCTCCATCTCGGGGTACCACATGGCCGAGGCGGGGGCGACGCCGGTGCAGGAGATCGCGTTCACGCTCTCCAACGCGATCGCGTACGTGCGGGCGGCACAGGAGGCCGGGCTGGACGTCGACGACTTCGCCCCACGGCTCTCCTTCTTCTTCGTGGCGCGGACGACGCTGCTGGAGGAGGTAGCCAAGTTCCGGGCGGCTCGGCGGATCTGGGCGCGGGTCATGCGCGACGACTTCGGCGCGACGAACCCCAAGTCGCAGATGCTCCGGTTCCACACCCAGACGGCGGGCGTCCAGCTCACCGCGCAGCAGCCCGAGGTCAACCTGGTCCGGGTCGCGCTGCAGGGGCTCGGCGCCGTCCTCGGCGGTACGCAGAGCCTCCACACCAACTCGTACGACGAGGCGATCGCGCTGCCGACCGAGAAGGCGGCCCGGCTCGCGCTGCGGACCCAGCAGGTCATCGCCTACGAGACCGACGTGACCAAGACGGTCGACCCGTTCGCGGGCTCGTACGCCGTCGAGGCGATGACCGACGAGATCGAGACCGCTGCGGTCGAGCTCATGCAGGCAGTCGAGGACAAGGGCGGCGCGGTCGCGGCGATCGAGCAGGGGTTCCAGAAGAGCGAGATCGAGCGCAGTGCCTACCGCGTCGCGCTAGAGATCGACAACAAGGGGCGGACCGTCGTCGGCGTCAACCGGTTCACCCTCGACGTGGAGGAGCCGTACGAGCCGCTCCGGGTCGACCCGCAGATCGAACGCGACCAGGTCGCCCGGCTGGCTGCCCTGCGCGCCGACCGCGACAACGACGCGGTGGCCACGGCGTTGGGCGACCTCAAGGCCGCGGCCGCCGGCCGCGACAACGTCCTCTACCCCATGAAGGAGG
>DASTNV010000063.1:0-15172 GCA_035762725.1 Lapillicoccus sp.
CGCGGTCGATGCCGGCGGGGACGTCAGAGAGCACGCGGACGTGGCCGAGCTGACCGGGCTGCTGGACCCCAAACACTTGGGCCGGTGGCCGGCCGGGATGCGGGTCCTGGTCCGGCGGGAGCACCCTCACCCCGGAGCCCAGCTGTCCCTGTTCGAGCACGCCGACGGGTGGCGCTACCAAGTGTTCGCCACCAACAGCCATGGTGGGCCGGCCGGGCAGCTGGCGTTCCTGGACGCCCGGCACCGCGCCCACGCCCGGGTCGAGGACCGGATCCGGCACGCCAAGGACACCGGCCTGGGCCGACTGCCGTCCCGCGACTTCGGCATCAACCAGGCCTGGCTGACCGCCGTCACGATCGCCGCCGACCTGACCGCCTGGCTACGCCTCCTCGCCCTACCCGACTCCCTACGAGCGTGTGAGCCGAAGGCGCTGCGGTACCGGCTGCTGCACGTCCCAGCCCGACTGGTCCACAGCGCCCGACGACGACGGCTCAGGTTCCCGGCCACCTGGCCGTGGGCCGCCGCCGTCACCACCACCTTCACCAACGTCATGGCCCTAGCGCCCGGCTGACACCGCGGCCACGACCCAACCCCGACGACCAGGACCTCGGAGACCCGCACCGCAGCGCCACGCGGGCCGACACCCATGCCCGGATAAGCCCGGCCACCCCAATCGATAGAAACGACCCACCCAACGGCTCGATCGGGCGAAGTCATGAAAGATCGGGGTTAGGTAAGAAACCGACCTACGAACTCGCCGCAGCGGCGCGGTCGGCGTTGGCGTGGATCGCGTCCCGGACGTACTGCGCGAGGCCAGGCTCCATGTCCTCGTAGGTCTTCGTGAACCGCGGGTCGGCGATGTACATGTCGCCGAGGTTGCGGTGGAACTCCGGGGTGAGGTCGTAGAACCGGTCGTTGATGTGCCGCCGGTGCTGTTCGGCCGCGTCCATCGCGGCCTCGCTCGTGGCCGGCTGGCCCGACCGCTTCGCCTCCACGAACGCCGTTCCCACAGCCTCCATCTCGGCCTTGATCTCCACCCAGTCCGCCTTGGTGTACTGCGCGGTGCGCCGCTGCGACTGCTTCCACGCGTCGCTGTCACCCCACCGCTCCTCGGCCTCGGCGGCGTACTCCTCGGAGTACCCGTCACCGAACAGCTCGCGCTGTTCCTCCGGCGTCAGCTTCAGCCCTGACATCTCCTTCTCCAATGCTCGGTCGATGGCCACGACGAGCTCGCCGAGCTCGTCCAGCCTTGACATGACCGCCGCCCGCTGGCGGCGCAGATGCGACTCGAGATCGGCGCCGCTCGCATCGAGCAGGTCGCCGATCTGCTCCAGCGGGAACCCCAGCCGCCGGTACACGACGATGTTCTGGAGCCGCTCGAGGTCGCCCGCGGTGTAGAGGCGGTAGCCCGCCGCGCTGCGCTCACTGGGATGCAGCAGCCCGATCTCGTCGTAGTGGTGCAGCGTTCGCACCGTCACGCCGAGCTCCTCGGCCACCTGCCCCACCGTCCACACGGCGTCCACCACCAGTCCTCTGGTCATGGCCATCAGCCTCGGGCCTCACGTCGGGTGAGGGTCAAGTCGAGTATGCGGGTGTGCCGGGCCCCCACGACTTGAGCCGCCTTGTGGGTCGAGCCTCCATACCTGGTCCGCACCGTCGTTCCTAGGGTTCCACGGAGCCCAGCGTGGGCTTCGGGGGCACTGCGGAGCACGAGGAGGTGCCGATGACCGACGCGCTGCAGGAGACTCTCCTCGAAACCCGCTCCCTCACCAAGGAGTTCCGCGGGTTTCGTGCCGTCTCCGACGTGGACCTCGTCGTGCGCCGCGGCACCATCCACGCCCTGGTCGGCCCCAACGGTGCGGGCAAGACGACCCTGTTCAACCTCCTCACCGGCTTCCTCAGCCCGACCTCCGGAACCATCGAGTACGCCGGCCGGGACATCACCGGCAAGCAGCCGGAGGACATCGCTCACCTCGGCATCGCCCGGTCGTTCCAGATCACCAGCCTGTTCGACGCCCTGACCCTCCGCGAGCACCTCGAGCTCGCCCTGGCCAGCACCACCGGCCTCACCATGAAGTTCTGGCAGTCGGACTCGCGGTTCCGCCGGTTCGACGACCGCGCCAGCGAACTGCTCGGCCAGGTGGGTCTCGCGGACCTGAGCGGGCTGCCCGCCGGCTCCCTGGCATACGGACAGAAGCGTGCCCTGGAGCTGGCCATCGCGCTGGCCCTCGACCCGCAGCTGCTCCTCCTCGACGAACCCACCGCCGGCATGGGCGTCGAGGACGTCGACCGCACCATCGCCCTCGTCAAGCAGGTCGCCGAGGGTCGCACCGTCGTCCTCGTCGACCACAACATGCACGTCGTCGGGTCGCTGGCCGACACGGTGACCGTCCTCCAGTCCGGGCAGGTCCTCGCCGAAGGTCCGTACGAGCAGGTCCGGCAGGACGACCGCGTCATCGAGGCCTACCTTGGCCAGTCGAACGGGCAGGCTCATGGCTGACCCCGCGCTCACCGTCGAGGGACTCTCGGCCTGGTACGGCGAGGCCCGCGCCCTCACCGACGTCTCGCTCGACGTCGCCGCCGGCGAGGTGGTCACGCTGGTCGGCCGCAACGGCGCCGGCAAGACCACGCTGCTGCGCTCGGTGATGGGGCTGCACCGGCAGTGCCAGGGACGGGTATGCGTCGATGGCACCGACGTGTCCTCCCGCACCGCTGACGGCCGCGCCCGCAGCGGAGTCGGTTGGGTGCCGGACGACCGCGGGATCTACGCGAGCCTCTCTGTCGAGGAGAACCTCCTGTTGCCGCCCGCCGTGCACGAGAGCGCCTGGGACCTCGACCGCGTGTATGCCTCGTTCCCAGTTCTGTTGGAACGCAAGGACTTTCCGGGCACCAAGCTCTCCGGCGGCGAGCAGCAGATGCTCGCCATCGCGCGCGTCCTGCGGATGGGCGCCCGGGTGTTGCTGCTCGACGAGCCGAGCGAGGGGCTCGCACCGGTCATCGTCCAGCGAATCGGCGAGATCGTCCGCGACATCACCGCCCATGGCGTCGCAGTGCTCCTCGTCGAGCAGAACGTCACCTTCGCCTCGACCGTCGCCGACCGCCATGTCCTGCTCGCCCAGGGCCGGGTCGTCGAACGGCTCGACAACGCCGAGTTCGTCCAGCGCAAGGGCGAGCTGCTCCAGCACCTCGGTATGTGAACCGCCAACCAGAGAAGGACACCTCATGAGGACGACAACCAGGACCGTCATGGTCGCCGTGGCTGCGACGAGCAGCCTCGCCCTCGCTGCCTGCAGCGGCGGATCGGGTGGCCCCCAGTCCGGCGGGTCGAGCAAGCTCAGCAACGACAAGGTCGTCATCGGCCTGCTCAACGACCAGTCCGGCGTCTACAAGGACCTGTCCGGCCCGAACTCGGCGGTGGCCATCCAGATGGCTATCGACGACTACAAGGCCAAGTACGGCGACAACGCGGTGGCCAAGACCGTGGAGATCGTCCAGGCCGACCACCAGAACAAGGCCGATGTGGCCAACAGCAAGTCGCAGGAGATGTACGACCGGCAGAACGCCGACCTCATCCTCGACGTGCCGAACTCCGCTGCCGCGCTGGCCGTCGCGAACCAGGCCAAGGCGAAGAAGAAGCTCTACATCAACATCGGCGCCGGCTCGACGGCGCTCACCGGCGCGCAGTGCAACAAGTACACGTTCCACTGGGCCTACGACACGGCGATGCTCGCGGCGGGAACGGCCGGCACCATCGTCAACTCGGGCGGCAAGAGCTGGAACATCGTCTACCCCGACTACGCATTCGGGCAGGACATGAACAAGTCGTTCAGCGCGGCGGTCCAGAAGTCCGGCGGCACCGTCGGTCAGTCGATCGCCTCACCGTTCCCCAGCGACAACTTCGCGACGTTCATCACGAAGGCCGGCGACGGCAACCCGCAGGTGGTCGGCACGATGCACGCCGGTGGTGACCTCATCAACTTCGTCAAGCAGTTCAACCAGAGCCCGCTCAAGGGCCAGGTCCAGCTGGCCGTCGGCCTGATGTTCATCACCGACATCCACTCGCTCGGCGTCGACCAGTTCGCCGGCACGCAGTTCACCGACGCGTGGTACTGGAACTTCGACGAGCAGAACAAGGCGTGGGCCGACAAGTTCACCGCGAAGACCCAGACCCGCCCGTCGTTCGCGCACGCCGCGAACTACTCCGCCGCGATGAACTACCTCGAGACCGTCCAGGCGGCTGGCACCGACGACGCCGACACCATCGTCAAGGCGTTGGAGGGCAAGAAGATCAACGACTTCTTCCTCCGAAACGGTGAGGTCCGCGCGGCCGACCACAACGTCGTCCACGACGCGTACCTGGCCAAGGTGAAGACCAAGGACCAGGTCAAGGAGGCTTGGGACTATGAGGAGATCGTCAAGACGGTCCCGGCCGCCGAGGCGTACGCGCAGCCGGACGGCTCCTGCAAGATGAGCTGAGCGGATGGGCTCCTTCGTCCAGTACACGGTGCAGGGCCTGGCGGCGGGCGGGTTCTACGCGCTCGCCGCCCTCGGCCTGGCCGTCATCTTCGGCGTCCTCGGCGTCGTCAACTTCTCGCACGGTGCCTGCTACATGCTCGGTGCCGTCGGCGCGGCGGTCCTCCTCGACACGACGAACCTCGGCTTCTGGCCGGCGTTGCTCATCGTGCCGGTCGTGATGTTCTTCTTCGGGGTCCTCATGGAACGACTGCTGGTTCGCTGGCTGCTCCGCCTCGACCCGCTCTACAACTTCCTGCTGACCTTCGGGCTCACCCTGCTGCTCGTCGACCTCGTCAAGCGGCGCTACGGGGTCTCCGGGCTGCCGTACCAGCTCCCGGCCGGGCTGGAAGGCAACGTCACCATCGGCGAACTCAGCCTGTCGGCATACCAGATCTTCGCCTGCCTCTTCTCGCTCGCCGTATGCGTCGTCGTCTGGGCGGTGCTGACCAAGACTCGAGTGGGCATGATCGTCCGCGCGGCCACCGAGGACAGCGAGCGCACCAGAGCGTTGGGAATCAATGTGACTCGTTGGGTGACACCGGTGTTCGGGTTCGGGATCGCGCTGGCCGGACTGGCCGGCGTCCTCGCAGCGCCGTTCCGCGCGATCACCGCAGACATGGGCAGCAACTTCGTCATCATCCTGTTCGCCGTCGTCGTCATCGGCGGCCTCGGCTCGATTCTCGGCGCCGTCGTCGGCGGGTTCCTCGTGGGCCTCGTCGAGGCCTACGGGCAGGCATACGCACCGTCGTTCGCCCAGGTCGTCATCTTCGTGCTGATGGCCGTCGTCGTCCTGGTCCGGCCGTCCGGGCTGTTCGGCCGGGAGGAGGTCGCGTGAGTGAGCAGCTGACGGCCCGGGTCGAGGTCGACCTCGCCGAGGGCCCAGTTCTGTCCCGTCGCAGCCCGATTCGCTGGGTCATGCTCGCCGTGGGGCTGGCCATTGCCATGGGTCTCCCCTGGTTCGTGTACCCGCCGGTGGCGATGGACATTGCCGCGTGGGGCCTGTTCGCGATGTCGGTCGACCTGCTGCTCGGGTACACCGGGCTGCTGTCGTTCGGGCACGCGGCGTTCTGGGGAAGCTCGGCCTACGTCACCGGGCTCATCGCGATCCACGCGGGCGTGCCGTTCCCGGTCGCCATCCTCGGCGGCACCCTGTTCGCGATGGTCATCGCCGTGCCGATCGGGTACCTCTCGGTGCGGCGGACCGGTATCTACTTCGCGATGGTGACACTGGCCTTCGCGCAGATGATCTACTTCGTCGCCAACCAGTGGCGCGACCTCACCGGCGGCGAGAACGGTCTGCAGGGAATCCCCCGGAACTTCTTCGGGATCGAAGCCATCGAGACCGACTCGTTCTACTTCTACTACGCCGGTCTGGTGTTCATCCTCGTCGGGATGGTCATCGCGTGGCGGGTGGTCAACAGTCCCTTCGGCCGCGTGCTCGTGGCCATCCGGGACAACCCGGCGCGGGCGCGGGCGCTCGGATACGACGTGGAGAAGTACAAGATCGTCGCGTTCGTCATCTCGGCCGGACTGGCCGGACTCGCGGGTGGCGTGTTCGCGATCTCGCACGGGTTCGCCTCGCTCCAGGAGCTGAACTGGACGACGTCCGGCAAGGTCGTGCTCATCACCGTGCTCGGCGGCATCGGCACTCTGTGGGGCGGGCCGGTCGGCGCCGCAATCGTCGTCTCGCTCGAGGACTGGCTGGCGTCGAGTGGCTTCGAGGGAACCGGCATCATCCTCGGCGCGATCTTCGTCCTCATCGTGCTGCTCTTCCGGCACGGCGTCTGGGGCACCGGACGCCAGGTGGTCGCCTGGTTCCAGCGCCGCCGCAAACGCTCGTCCGTCTGAACGAGCGCGGGACCGTCAGCTGTCGTACCGTCCGGGGATGCGTCTGCTTCGGGCCCTCGGCGTCCTCGCCACGACGGCCGCTTTCGTCATGGGTGGTGCGACGACCGGCTCGGCGGCACCGCCGTCCAACGGCTCCGCGAGCGCCATGGGCTGGTACCTCGCGCTCGGCGACTCGCTGGCCGCCGGCTACCAGCCGGGCTCCGGCGTGGACCTGGACGGGGGGTACGCCGACGATGTCCTCGCCGGTGTCCGGGCGACCGTTCCCAAGACGACGCTGGTCAACCTCGCCTGCCCGGGCGAGCGCTCGACGACGTTGGTGTCAGGGGGGATCTGCCCGTACGAGGAGGGCAGTCAGCTCGACCAGGCCCTCGAGTTCCTGCACGCGCACGGCCGGTACACCCGGCTGATCACGCTCCAGGTCGGGGCCAACGACGTCCAGCGGTGCGTCGACCGGGCGACCCTGACCATCGACCCCGCCTGCATCCAGGCGGGGATGGCCGACGTCGCCACCTACCTGCCGATGGCCCTCGGCAAGCTGCGGGCAGAGGCGCCGAACGCGCAGGTCGTCGTTCTCAACTACTACAACCCGTTCCTCGCCACCTGGCTGCTCGGCAACCAGTCCCTGGCTCAGCAGTCCGCGGTCCTGCAGGGAACCCTCAACGGCATCATCGGAGGCGCGGCCTCGGCCAGCGGCGCTGCCGTCGCCGACGTGGCCACGGCGTTCCGCAGCACGGACTGGACCGTGGTCGGCGGTGTCCCGACCAACGTCGCGTACATCTGCCGCTACACCTGGATGTGCAGTCGTTTCGACATCCACGCCAACGACGCGGGATACGCCCTGATCGGCGAAACGGTGGTGGCCCGGCTGGAGTGACCAGCCGAGCCACCGAGAGGACGCTCACCGGGCGGGGAGCTCCGCCTCGGCCTCCTCACGCGCCTGGGTGGGGTCGGTGCCGCGCAGCAGGACCAGGGTGATGACCGTCGCGCCGAGAAGCACTCCGGCGGCGGTCAGGCAGGCGGCGTGCATGGCCGAGACGTATGCTGCGCGCCCAGCGTCGAGCACCGCCTGGCCCAAGGAGGCCGGCAGGTTCGCCGCCACCGCGATGGCCCCGCCGAGCGTCTGGCCGGCTTCGGCCGCGGCCTCCGGCGGCAGCCCGGCCGGCATCAGCAGGTCGGCCTGGGTGCGGTAGACCGCCGCGAGCACGCTGCCGAGCAGCGCCATCCCGAGGGCGCCGCCGAGCTCGCTCGACGTCTCGACCAGGCCCGCCACGGACCCGGCGCGCTCGGCCGGGGCGACGCCGACGACGTAGTCAGTGATGAGCGACAGGACTGCGACCAGCCCGCCGGAGATGAGAGCGGCGGCGATGAGGACGATCCACAGCCCGGTGCTGGACTCGACCCGGCTGATCAGGACGAATCCGACCACCGACACGACGAACCCTCCGGCCATCACCATGGGGCGTCCGAGCTTCGGCGCGAGGACGGCGGACAGCGGCGCAGCGGCGCCCACGACGACCGACGGCACCAGACTCCACAGCGCGGCCGCGAGCGGGCTGTAGCCGAGCACCGACTGGAGGAACTGGGTGAGGATGATCGCGTTCCCCATGATCGCGAACATGGCCAGGATGTTGACGACCACGGACCCGCCGAACCGGCGCTCGGTGAGCGCCCGGACGTCCAGCATCGGCACGTCGGCGGAGAGCTGGCGCCGCACGAAGGCGACTCCGACGAGGAGTCCGGCGACCGCATACAGGACCCCGTGGGTCGACCAGCCGTCCGAGGCGACCGACTTGATGCCGGCGATGACGGGGAGGACGGTTCCGAGCGCCAGCAGCGAGCTGAGCCAGTCGAACCGGGCCGCGCGGGTGCCCTTCGACTCGGGCAGCAGGAACTGCGCGGTGACGAGGAGCAGGAACATCACCGGCAGGTTGATGAGGAACACCGAGCCCCACCAGAAGTGCTCGAGGAGCACGCCGCTGATGATCGGGCCGATGGTGACGCCGCCGGTCAGGGCCGCCGACCAGATCGCGACCGCCTTGGTGCGGTCGGCCTCGTCGTGGAAGAGGTTGCGGATCAGCGCGAGCGTCGACGGCATCAAGGTCGCGCCGGCCACCCCGAGGATGGCCCGCGCGGCGATGAGCATCTCGGCGGTCTGCGCGTAAGCCGCGAGAAGCGATGCGGCGCTGAACGCGACCGCACCGATGAGGAGCAGCCGGCGGCGACCGATCCGGTCGCCCAACGAGCCCATGGTGAGGAGCAGGCCGGCGAGGACGAAGCCGTAGATGTCGAAGATCCACAGCTGCTGGCTGGCCGTCGGCTGCAGGTCCTGGGCGATGAACGGCACCGCGAAGAAGAGAACGGACACGTCCATCGACGCGATGAGGATCGGCAGGATCAGGACGGCGAGCCCGATCCACTCGCGACGCCCGGCTCGTGCGGTCATGGGACACTTCCTATCTGCGTATGACAGTAACTGTTATTGATGTACGCAGAACATACGTCGACAGGTGTGTATCGCGCAAGCAGTTTCGTATGCTGGTTCCGTGACCGAGCCGGAGCTGCCGCGGTACCTCCAGCTGTTGTGGGACCGCGAACCGGCGGGGCGGCGTGGGCCCAAGCCCGGGCGGACCATCCAGGAGATCGGCGCTGCGGGGGTGGTCGTGGCCGACCGGGACGGGCTCGAGGGTGTGTCGATGAAATCGGTCGCCGCCGAGCTGGGCCTGACGCCGATGTCGCTGTACCGGTACGTCGACTCCAAGGAGCAGCTGCTCGAGGTGATGCTCGAAGCCGCCTACGGAACGCCGGACCGGTCGATCGTCGCGTCGGGGCCATGGCGGGAGCGCCTGACCCGGTGGGCGTGGGCGCTGGCAGACACACTGGTCCGGCACCCGTGGATCCCTGTGGTCCCGCTGACCACACCACCGTTGGGGCCGAACATGCTCGGCTGGACCGACGCGGGGGCGGCCGCGTTCGAGGGCGTGAACCTCACGAACCAGCAGAAGATGTCGTCGCTGCTCGTCGTGGACGGGTACGTGCGCAGCCACGTCCGGATGTCGTTGACGATGGGGTTCGTCGACCCGGAGGACGCCGCGCCGGACCCCTACGTGACGGTGCTCCCGTCGTTGCTCGACCCGGAGCGGTTTCCCGCGTTGACGGCGGCGGCACCGGCCATCACCGACGAGAACGCCGACGAGGACTTCTTCCGCGACGAGATGCGGTTCGGCCTGGACCTCATCCTCGACGGCATCGAGACCCTCACCCGCGCCTGACCGCCGGGCGGGTCAGTGCCAGCCCAGCTCGTCGACGCCGCCCGGGATGTCGCGCTCCGAGTCGTACGGCAGCCGGGTGAACCGGAACGAGGCGAGGTCCAGGTGGCTCACCGCCCCGGACTCGTCCCGCACCGGCACCAGCGGCTCGCCGGCGTAGTACCCCTCGAGGCCTACCCACGTGCCCTGGTCACCCCGGCGGAACCGAGCGCCACGGCCCTCGCCCGGGACCCCGAGCTCCAGCCCGCCGTCGCCGGTCGCCTTGACGATCGTCACCGCCGGCCCCCAGTGCCAGAGCCCGACCAGCTCGACGGCCGCGGGATCGGAACCACCGGCATACCAGGTCTCCGGCAACGCCGGCTCCTGCTCACGCACGATCGTCAACAGGTCCCGAGCGAACGACAGCGCCGCACTGGTCGTGTTGCTGAACAGGACCGCACCGTCGCCGCTCTCGACATCGACCTGGAGTCCCGCGAGGAAGCCCGGCATCGACCCGCCGTGTCCCGCGTACCGGCGGCCGTCCTCGTTCCACACCTGCCAGCCGAGCCCGTGGCCCGCCGTCCACGCCTGTCCCGGCAGGTCGTTCACCGTCTGGACCGCCCACGTCTCCTCGAGGGTGTCCTTCGAGAGCAGATCGCCAGTGTCGCCCGCGCAGAACGCCGCCCACCGGCCGAGGTCGCGCACCGTCGACCACAGCTGCCCGGCCGGCGCCATCGCGCCGGCGTCGTGCTCGGGCTCGGCGAGCAGCAGGTCGGCGAACGGGTGCACCGCGAGCCCGATCGCCGCCCGGCCGGTCGGCCGCGGCGTCGTGCGGGCCATCCCCAGCGGCTCGAGCAGGTCACGCCGGACCACGTCACCCCAAGGCGTCTCGTAGGCACGCGCGACCAGCTCACCCAGCGCCGCGTACCCGACGTTTGTGTAGTGGTACCGGCTCGCGGCGCGCATCCGCTGCACCGGCGAGGGACTCATCAACGCGGTCCAGTCGCCGCCCGGCGTCCGCTCCCACCACGGCCCGTCCGTCTCGGACTGCAGACCGGACGTATGCGTCAGCAGCTGGGCGATCGTGGCCCGGCCGAACGCGCTCCCAGGCACGTGCTCCTCGAATCGGTCGTCGAGGTCGAGCCGACCCGCGTCACGCAGCCGCATGACGCAGACCGCCACGAACGTCTTGGTGATCGACCCGATCCGGTACTGGGTGTCGTCGTCGGCCGGCACGCCGTCGGGGCGGCCGTCGAGCGTGCCCAACGAGTCCGACCACACCAGCTCGCCGCCGCGGACGATGCCGGCGGACACCGACGGCAGCCGTAGCTTGCGCTGCTCGACGGCGAGCCGACTGGAGAGCTGCCGCGCGGTGGTCGCCTCGAGTGACGCCACCGCGGTCAGCGCTTGCGGGCCGAGGCCCGCGCCGTCGTCGTCGACCCGGTCGAGCGAGCCGCTGCCGTCTTCTTGGCGGTGGTCTTCTTCGCCGTCTTCTTGGCCGTCCGCTTGCGGGTCGTGGGTCCCTTGGCCCGCTTCTCCGCCAGCAGCTCGAACCCGCGCTCCGGCGTGATCGACTCGGGGTCGTCACCGCGCCGCAGGGTGGCGTTGGTCTCGCCGTCGGTGACGTACGGGCCGAACCGGCCGTCCTTGACGGTCACGGCCTTGCCGGACACCGGGTCGGCCCCGAGCTCCTTGAGCGGCGCCGCGGCGGCCCGCCCGCGCTGCTTGGGCTGCGCGTAGATCGCCGCCGCCTCGTCGAGCGTGATGTCGAACAGCTGCTGCTCGGTGGTGAGCGAGCGGGAGTCGGTGCCCTTCTTGAGGTACGGCCCGTACCGACCGTTCTGCGCCATGATCTCGACCGACGTCCCGTCCTCTTCGGTCACCGTCCCCACGACCCGCGGCAGCGAGAGCAGCTGGAGCGCGGTGTCGAGGTCGATCGTCGCGAGGTCCATGTCCTTGAAGAGCGAGGCGGTTCGCGGCTTGGCCTTGGCGGCAGCCTTGCCGCGCTTGGGCGTCGCGTCCTCCTCCGGCTCGGGGAGGATCTCGCTCACATATGGTCCGTAGCGACCCGCCTTGGCGACGATCTCGTTGCCGGACAACGGATCCCGGCCGAGTATGCGTCCGTCGTCGGCGGCTGCCTCGAGTAGCTCGCGGGCCTTGTCGGGCGTCATCTCGTCGGGCGCGATGTCGTCGTTGATCGTGGCCCGGCGCGGGGTCTCGGGAACGACGGGTGCTTCGTCGAGCAGAACCTCGCCGGTCCGGGCGTCGACCCCGACCGGAGCGACCTCCTCGACGTACGGCCCGTAGCGACCGACGCGGACGACCATGCCGTCGCCCAGGGGGATGGTCGAGATCTCCCGAGCGTCGATCTCGCCGAGGTCGTCGACCAGCTGCTTGAGCCCTTCGGCGGTGGTTGCCTCGTCGCCGAAGTAGAAGCGCTGCAGCCAGACCACCCGCTGCTCGTCGCCGTTCGCGATGCGGTCGAGGTCCTCCTCCATCGACGCGGTGAAGTCGTAGTCCACCAGCCGTGGGAAGTGCTCCTCGAGCAGTCGCGTTACCGCGAAGGCCAGCCACGTCGGCACCAGGGCGGAGCCGCGCGTGCCCACGTACCCGCGGTCCTGGATGGTGCCCATGATCGACGCATACGTCGACGGGCGGCCAATCCCCTTCTCCTCCATGGCTTTCACGAGGGTGGCCTCGGTGTAGCGCGGCGGTGGCTGGGTCTCGTGACCGTCCGCCTCGGCGCGGATGACCGCGAGCGGCGTACCCTCGCCGAGCCGCGGCAGGCGGCGCTCCTCCTCGGCGATCTCCTTGCGCTTCTTGGGGCCGGTCTCGTCGTGGCCCTCCTCGTATGCGGCGAGGAACCCGCGGAACGTGATGACTGTGCCGCTGGCGGTGAACTCCGCGGCGCGAGCGACTTCGACGTCCTCCAGCGTCGCGGTCAGCTTGACCGTCGCCGTGGACCCCGTCGCGTCGGCCATCTGGGAGGCGACGGTGCGCTTCCAGATCAGCTCATAGAGGGCGAACTCGTCGCCACGCAGCTCACCGGCGACCTGGGCCGGCGTGCGGAACCGGTCGCCCGCCGGGCGGATCGCCTCGTGGGCCTCTTGCGCGTTCTTGACCTTGCCGGCATACCGGCGCGGCTCGGCGGGCACGTAGTCGGCGCCGTAGAGGTCGCGCGCCTGGCTCCGCGCCGCGCTGATCGCGCTGTCCGACAAGGTGATTGAGTCGGTGCGCATGTAGGTGATGTAGCCGTTCTCGTAGAGCCGTTGCGCGACACGCATGGCGTTCTTCGAGGACAAGCGCAGCTTGCGGGACGCCTCCTGCTGGAGCGTCGACGTCGTGAACGGCGCGGCCGGACGGCGGGTGTACGGCTTCTCCTGGACGCTGGTCACGGCCACCGGCGCGGACCGCACGGCCTGGGCGACCGCTCGGGCCATCGCCTCGTCGAGGTGGACGACCGACTTGTGCCTCAGCTCGCCTGCATCGGTGAAGTCGCGGCCGGTCGCGACCCGATCGCCGTCGACGGCGGTCAGCCGCGCGGTGAACGCGTCGGACTCGACGAGGGCGCCGGAGCCGGACCGGGTGGTGAACTCCCCCTCGACATCCCAGTAGGACGCGGCGCGGAACGCCATCCGCTCACGCTCGCGCTCGACGACCATCCGCGTCGCGACGGACTGCACTCGACCGGCCGAAAGCCCTTGACGCACCTTGCGCCAGAGCACCGGGGAGACCTCGTAGCCGTAGAGCCGGTCGAGGATTCGCCGCGTCTCCTGGGCGTCGACGAGGCTCTGGTCGAGCTCGCGGGTGTCGGTGACGGCTCGCTGGATGGCCTCGCGGGTGATCTCGTGGAACACCATGCGCTTGACCGGAACTCGCGGCTTGAGCGTCTCGAGGAGGTGCCAGGCGATGGCCTCGCCCTCGCGGTCCTCGTCGGTGGCGAGGTAGAGCTCGTCGGCCTGGGCGAGCAGCCGCTTAAGCTCGGCGACCTTCTTCTTCTTGTCGGGGTCGACGACGTAGTACGCCTCGAACCCGTTGTCCACGTCGATGGCGAACTTGCCGAACGGGCCCTTCTTCATGTCGGCGGGCAGCTCCGACGGGTTCGGGAGGTCACGGATGTGCCCCACCGACGCCTCGACGTCGAAGTCCCCTCCGAGGTATCCCGCGATGGTCTTCGCCTTGGCCGGCGACTCGACGATGACGAGCTTGCGGCCCTTCCCTGCTGCCACGGTTTCACCCCAGATCTCGGACCGACGTGCAGCGGATTCGTCGCTGCTCCGACGCCAGGTCGCGAAGGCACACCGTAAACCCTTCCGCCGAAAAGTCCATTCCTTCTCGGTAGTTGAAGATTCAACTCCTAGCGCGTATGCTGGTCACGTGACCTCCCAGCCGGTCCTCTACCTCAGCCACGGCGCTCCGCCGCTGGCTGACGATCCCGTGTGGACGAATGAGCTGGCGCAGTGGTCCGGCGGCATCGAGGGCGAGTTCGACAAGCCGTCGAACATCCTGGTCGTCTCCGCGCACTGGGAGGAGGCGCCGCTCGCGCTCTCGTCGACCACGGGCGCGCCGCTCTACTACGACTTCTGGGGGTTCCCGCAGAAGTACTACGAGGTCACGTATGCAGCGCCGGGTGCGCCGGAGCTCGCCGACGAGGTGACCAAGCTGGTCCGCTCGCCGGGCACACCGGTGCACCGCGACGAGGCGCGCGGCCTCGACCACGGCGCCTACGTGCCACTCGTGGAGATGTTCCCCGACGCCGACGTCCCGGTCCTGCAGATGTCGATGCCCACGCTCGACCCCCGGACGTTGTTCAAGCTGGGCCAGCAGCTCGCACCGCTGCGCGACGCCGGCACGCTGATCATCGGGTCCGGGTTCACCACCCACAACCTCCGCGCCTTCAACCCGTCGCTCCCGTCCGACGCGCCGCCGCCCGGCTGGTCGGAGGAGTTCGACGCCTGGGCCCGCGAAGCCATGCAGCACGAGGACGTCGACGCGCTGCTCGACTTCCTCGACAAGGCACCGGCCGCCCGGGTCGCCCATCCGCGCACCGAGCACTTCGCCCCGCTGTTCGTGTCGCTGGGCGCCGCCTACGGCGCCGAGGGTGCCGGTTTCGACAGCCGCAGCGTCATCGACGGGTTCTGGTTCGGCCTGTCGAAGCGGTCCTGGCAGCTCGGCTGAGCCGAGCTGCCAGGCCCCCCTTCGCCTCAGGGCAGCAGGTGCTCCATCGCCCGGCCCATCACCGCATTCCGTTCGGCGTCGGTCGAGATGCCCTCGATCCCGAAGCCCAGGATGATCGTCCGCGGTGTCGTGATGGCTGCCCCGACCGGGAAGCCGGACGCGTCGGTGCGGGTCCAGTCGTTGGCGTTGGTCGCGCTTCCGGGCGGTGAGCCGGGGATGGTCCAGCCGTCGAGGCCGCCCTCGAACGACGTGGACCCTTCGCCGGTCGAGACGACGATGTCGTCGACGAAAGCCCCGATGCCCTGCGTGCTCCAGTCACTCGTGTAGGTGATGGACACCTCGACCTGCTTACCGGCATACGCCCCGAGGTCGACCGACCACTGCTC
>DASTNV010000064.1:0-7645 GCA_035762725.1 Lapillicoccus sp.
TCGACCCAGAACGAGCGGCTGGTGCGCACCCTCAAGGAGGCGCGCGAGCAGATCGTCACCCTCAAGTCGGAGGTCGACCGGCTGGCCCAGCCGCCCAGCGCGTACGGGCTGATCCTCGAGTCCTACGACGACGCCACGGTCGACATCCTCACCAGCGGCCGAAAGATGCGGGTCGCCGTGAGCCCGACGGTCGACCCGGCCAGCCTCAGCGCCGGCCGCGAGGTCATGCTCAACGAGGCGCTGAACGTCGTCGCGACCTGCGGGTTCGAGCGGGTCGGCGAGGTCGTCATGGTCAAAGAGATCCTTGACGACGACCGCATCCTCGTCGTCGCCCACGCCGATGAGGAGCGGGTCTGCCGGCGCGCCGAGTCACTGGAGGGCCAGCTGGTCCGGGTCGGCGACGCGCTGATGCTCGACTCCCGGTCCGGGTTCGTCTACGAGCGGATTCCCAAGGCCGAGGTCCAGGACCTCGTCCTCGAAGAGGTCCCCGACATCGCCTACGAGGACATCGGCGGCCTGTCCGGCCAGATCGAGCAGATCCGCGACGCGGTCGAGCTCCCGTACCTTCACCCGGAGCTGTTCAAGGAGCACCAGCTACGGCCGCCCAAGGTCGTTCTGCTCTACGGGCCGCCCGGCTGCGGCAAGACGCTGATCGCCAAGGCGGTCGCCGCGTCGCTGGCCAAGAAGGTTGCCGAGCGCACTGGCGTCGCGATGGAGAAGAGCTACTTCCTCAACATCAAGGGCCCGGAACTGCTCAACAAGTACGTCGGCGAGACCGAGCGCCACATCCGGGTGATCTTCCAGCGAGCCCGCGAGAAGGCGTCCGACGGCACGCCTGTCGTCGTGTTCTTCGACGAGATGGACTCTCTGTTCCGCACGCGCGGGTCGGGCGTCTCCAGCGACGTCGAGACGACGATCGTGCCCCAGCTGCTCTCCGAGATCGACGGCGTGGAGCGGCTGGAGAACGTCATCGTCATCGGTGCCTCCAACCGCGAGGACATGATCGACCCGGCGATCCTGCGGCCCGGACGGCTGGACGTGAAGATCAAGATCGAGCGTCCGGACGCCGAGAGCGCTCGCGACATCTTCAGCAAGTACCTCGTCCCCGGCCTGCCGCTGCACGAGCACGACCTGTCGGAGAACGGGTTCAACCGTGACGCGACCATCGAGGGAATGATCCAGGCCACGGTCGAGCGGATGTACTCCGAGATCGACGAGAACCGGTTCCTCGAGGTGACGTATGCCGGTGGCGACAAGGAGATCCTCTACTTCAAGGACTTCAACTCCGGCGCGATGATCGAGAACATCGTCGACCGGGCCAAGAAGATGGCGATCAAGGACTTCCTCACCATCGGCCAGAAGGGCATTCGGGTAGAGCACCTGCTCGCGTCGTGCGTGGACGAGTTCAAGGAGAACGAGGACCTGCCCAACACGACGAACCCCGACGACTGGGCTCGCATCTCGGGCAAGAAGGGTGAGCGGATCGTCTACATCCGCACGCTCATCAACGGCAAGGACGGCACCGAGCCGGGTCGGTCGATCCACAACGTCGCCAACACCGGCCAGTACCTCTAGATCACCCCACGAAGTTCTCCCAACGACGTTCGCCGCTGCGCGTCGAGCCGTCGCGTGGGCCCGCGCTCCGCTCCGATACTTCGCGGGGACCCCGACCTCCGCCACCACACCTCAGCGGACCCGGGCGGCCACGAGGCGCCAACCGAGCAGGAGCACCGCGAGGACCAGCGTCGCCACCGCGACGAAGGTCCACGCGGTGCCCTGACCGGTCAGCGCGCGCAGCAGCATCCCCACCGCGACGGTGGCGACGACGACGGAGATGCCGGAGCCGACCTCGAGCGGCCACCGGTGCGACAGCCGCCGCACGGCCGCCCAGCCCACACCCACGCCGACGAGGAACGGCCACGCCGTTGCCAATACCCCGGCGATGACGTTCCCCTCCTCGTGGCTGGCCCGCCCCACCGCCGCGAAGACCAGGACGAAGGCCGCGTCGAGCGCCAGGCCGACGCCGGCCGGCATACGCGATGCGGACCGGTTGGACGCCACGACTGGACGTCGGTCAGAAGGGGAGCCGCGGCTGGGGCGGCGCGTGGGTGGGGTCGACCCCCTCGAACAGGGACGACACCGAACGGCCTTGGTGGATCCGCGACATCGCCTCGGCGAAGAGGCCGGCGATCGACCGGACGTGCAGCTCCGGCCAACCCTCGGGACGCGGCACCGTGTCGGTGGTGACCACCTCGGTGATCATCGGATGGGTGCTGAGCCGCTCCACGGCCGGCCCGGCGAACAGGCCATGCGTACACGTCACCGAGGCCTCGGTGCACCCCACGTCTTTGAGCCGCTCCAGCAGCTCGACGATCGACCCGCCGGTGGCGATCTCGTCGTCCAGGATGATCGCCCGCTTGCCCGCCACATCCCCGACGATCGCGTCGATGACGACCTTGTCGTCGGACAGCCGCTGCTTGCTGCCGGCGGCGACCGGAAGACCGAGCAGTCGAGCGAACAGCGTTGCCGTCTTGGCGTTTCCGAGGTCGGGGGAGACGACGACTGTGTCGCTGAGGTCGCGACCGCGGTAGTGGTCGGCGAGCACCCCGATGGCCGTCAGGTGGTCGACCGGGACCGAGAAGAACCCGTGCACCTGCGGCGCGTGCAGCGCCATGGTCAGGACGCGGTCCGCCCCAGCCGTGACCAGCATGTCGGCGACGAGGCGGCCGCCCAGCGAGATCCGCGACGCGTCCTTCTTGTCCGACCGGGCGTAGGCGTAGTGCGGCATCACCACGGTGATCTGCGCCGCCGACGCGCCGCGGGCCGCGTCGCACATGAGGAGCAGCTCCATCAAATGCTCCTGGGTCGGCGGGACCAGCGGCTGGATGATGTAGACGTCCTGCTGCCGGCAGTTCTCCAAGAGTTGCACCTGGAGGCAGTCATTACTGAACCGCTTGATGTCGACGGGGGAGCGGCGGACACCCAGGTGGCCACAGATCCGGTCGGCCAGTTGAAGATGGGCAGTACCGGAGAACACCACGACGTCGTTCACGGGGCGGCCTTCCGAGGGCGGCGGCGGTCTGGGGCCTTCCACTCCTCACTGTACGTGAGGCGCTGCGCGGGTATGCGGGTCAGCCACGGCGAGCCGGTCGTCCCACCCACGACTCCGGCGACTCTCGTCACACCAGCCCCAGAGTGGTCCGGCGAGAGGCCAACTTCTGTCCTCAAACACGCCGGTTGAGGACAGAAGTTGGCCTCTCGGCGGGTTGAAAACGGAGCGCTCAGGACAGGTGGCGGCGGAGCTCGGCATAGAGCTCCGCGCGGGCTGCCGCGGCCGAGGGCACCACGCCCGGGATGCTGGCGAACCCGTGCGGCGCCCGGGGGTAGCTCGTGACCCGAACCGGGACGTCGGCGTCGGCGAGACCCGCCGCATATGCCAGCCCTTCGTCCCGCAGCGGGTCGAGCCCGGCGATCTGGACGAGCGCTGGCGGCAGGCCCTCGAGAGAGTCCGCCCAGAGCGGGGAGACGAGCGGGTCCCGCGGGTCCAGCCCGGAGCCGTCGAGGTACCGGTGCAGGCAGGCCACGATGTCGCGGCGTGTGAGCATCGGAGCGCCGGCCAGCTCGGCCACCGACGGGAAGCTCATCGTCGCGTCGACGCCGGGGTAGATCAGCGCCTGGTGGGCGATCGTCGGCCCTCCCTCGTCGCGCACCACCTGGCACACCACGGCGGCGAGGTTCCCGCCCGCGCTGTCGCCGCATACCGCCAGCCGCCCGGAGTCGCCGCCGAACATACGAGCTTGCGAACCCACCCACCGGACCGCGTCCACACAGTCCCAAACCGCCTGCGGCGCAACGAACTCCGGCGCCAACCGGTAGTCGACGCTGACGACCAGGGCATCCGCCGACGCGGCGATGTCCCCGCAGAGCGGGTCGTACCCGCGCGGGTTGCCCACCACCCAGCCACCGCCGTGGAAGAACACCACCACCGGCCAGGGCCCATCGGACCGCGGCCGGTACAGCCGCACCGGGACCCGGTACCCGTCGCGAGCCGCAAACCCCGCGCCGAGGATCGTCACGCCGCCCGGAACCGGACCGGTGATCCAGGTGGCCGGCGGGCGCGTCGGAGGGGTCCAGGCCCGGACCGCCTGGATTTCCTCGACGGTCAGCTCGTCGACCGGGCCGTGGGAGAACCGGTCGTACACCGAGGTGAACAACCAGGTCCGGAGCGGCTGGCGAGGGCGCACGGCGACAGTCTGGCGTGAGCGTCCGGAGGGGCCGCACCTAGGCTGGTCGCATGAGCGTCCGCCGCGTCATGGGCATCGAGACGGAGTACGGCATCTCCGTCCCGGGTGACCCGGCGGCGAACCCGATGATCCTCAGCGGGCACGTCGTCAATGCGTATGCCAGTGCGCACGGCGTGCGATCGGGCCGCGCCTCCTGGGACTACGCCGACGAGGCCCCGCTGCGCGACGCCCGCGGGTTCGAGATCAGCCGCGCCCTCGCCGATGCGAGCCAACTGACCGATGTCGAGGACCCGACGCTGGCGAACGTCGTCCTCACCAACGGGGCCAGGCTCTACGTCGACCACGCGCATCCGGAGTACTCCTCGCCGGAAGTCACCAACCCGCGTGACGCCGTGACATGGGACCGGGCCGGCGAGCTGATCATGCTCGAGGCGGTCCGCCGGCTGGAGAACCGGCCGGGGCTGCCGGGCGTGAACCTCTACAAGAACAACACCGACGGCAAGGGCGCCTCTTACGGCACTCACGAGAACTACCTCATGCGCCGGGAGACCCCGTTCGCCGACATCGTGCGCCACCTGGTGCCGTTCTTCGTCGTCCGCCAGGTCATCTGCGGGTCGGGCCGGGTCGGGATCGGCCAGGACTCGCGTACCCCGGGGTTCCAGCTGAGCCAGCGGGCGGATTTCTTCGAGGTCGAGGTGGGCCTGGAGACCACGCTGAAGCGGCCGATCATCAACACCCGCGACGAGCCGCACGCGGTCGCCGACCTCTACCGCCGGCTGCACGTCATCATCGGCGACGCGAACCACTGCGACGTCGCGAACCTGCTCAAGCTCGGCACGACCAGCCTGGTGCTGGCGCTCATCGAGGACCGGGCGATGACCAAGGACCTCACCCTCGCCAAGCCGGTCGCGACCCTTCACCAGATCTCGCACGACCCGACCCTCCAGGCGAAGGTGACCCTGCGGGACGGTGGCCAGATGACCGCGCTCGAGCTGCTCTGGGAGTACCACGACGCGGCAGCCATGTACCTGGACCTGCGCGGGCTGGGAGGCGACGACGACCCGCATACCCAGGAGGTCATGCGGCTGTGGGGCGACGTCCTGCACCGGCTGGAACAGGACCCGGCCCGGTGCGCGGCCGACCTCGACTGGGTCGCCAAGCTGCAGGTGCTCGAGGGGTACCGCGAGCGCGACGGCCTGGACTGGAGCGACCCGCGGCTGCGCGCGATCGACATCCAGTGGAGCGATGTGCGCCCGGAGAAGGGGCTGTTCCGGCGGCTCGCGGAGCGTGGCCGGATGACCCAGCTCGTCGACCCGGAGGCCGTCGAGGCGGCCGTGACGACACCACCGGAGGACACCCGGGCGTGGTTCCGCGGGACCTGCCTGGACAAGTTCCCGACCCAGATCGCGGCAGCGTCGTGGGACTCCGTGATCTTCGACGTCCCCGGTCGGCAGGCCCTCCAGCGGGTCCCGATGCTCGAGCCGGAACGCGGCACCAAGGCCCACGTCGGGGCGATCCTCGACCGGAGTCCGGACGTGGCCACCCTGCTGCGTGAGCTCGACGCGGCTGCGGGTTAGGTTTGGAGCATGGCAACGCAGGAGCATGGCCGCGCGCAGCGGCGTGAGGGAGAGCCGGAGCCCGAGCCCGACGCACCGGTGGCCCCGGAGGCGAGCGCGCGCAAGGAGGCGCTCGACGACGACATCGACACCGTGCTGGACGAGATCGACGGCGTCCTCGAGGCCAACGCCGAGGAGTTCGTGCGCGGCTTCGTGCAGAAGGGCGGCCAGTGAGCCCCGAGGCGTCCGGTGCCGGAGGCAACGGGCGGCTGCCCCACGCCTTCACCGCGCCCGGGTCGTCCTCGTTCAGTGACTTCGTGGGCCGTGTCGCTCCGGAGCTGCTGCCGGGCCGGCGGCCGCTCCCGCCTGGCGTGAGCCTCGAGGCTCCGCACGGCACGACGATCGTCGCGCTGGAGATCGCCGGTGGCGCGATCATGGCCGGCGACCGCCGGGCGACGATGGGCAACCTCATCGCCAACCGCGACATGGAGAAGGTGTTCGCCGCCGACGAGTACGCCGTGGTCGGCATCGCCGGCACCGCGGGCGTCGGCATCGAGCTGGTCAAGCTCTACCAGGTCGAGCTGGAGCACTACGAGAAGATCGAGGGCACGCTGATGTCCGTCGAGGGCAAGGCGAACCGGCTCGCGAGCATGATCCGCGGCCAGCTCGGCCTGGCCATGCAGGGTCTGGCCGTGGTGCCGCTCTTCGCCGGCTTCGACGTCGACGACCGGGCCGGCCGGATCTACTCGTACGACGTGACCGGCGGCTGCTACCGCGAGCACGACCACCACAGCATCGGCTCCGGCTCGCTGTTTGCCCGCGGCTCGATGAAGAAGCTGTGGCGCCCGCAGCTCGACGCGGACGCGGGAGTGCGGGTGGCGGTCGAGGCGCTCTACGACGCGGCCGACGACGACTCGGCGACCGGCGGTCCGGACCTCGGCCGTCGGATCTGGCCGACCGTCGCGGTGGTCGACGTCGAGGGCGTCCGGTTCGTCTCTGAGGAGAGTCTCGCCACCGTCGTCGAGCAGGTCGTCGCGGACCGCCAGGGCAACCCGGGAGGTGCCCGATGAGTATGCCGTTCTACGTCTCGCCCGAGCAGCTGATGAAGGACAAGGCGGACTACGCCCGCAAGGGCATCGCCCGCGGCCGCTCCGTCGTCGTCCTGGCTTACGACAAGGGCATCGCCTTCGTCGCCGAGAACCCGCAGAGCCTCCGCAAGATCTCCGAGATCTACGACCGGATCGCCTTCGCGGCGGTCGGCATGTACTACGAGTTCGAGAACCTGCGGGTCGCCGGCATCCGGTATGCCGACCTGCGCGGCTACTCCTACGACCGGTCCGACGTCAGCGCGCGCGGGCTGGCCAACGCCTATGCCCAGACCCTGGGCACGGTGTTCACCCAGGAGCCCAAGCCGTACGAGATCGAGCTCGTCGTCGCCGAGGTGGGGGAGACCCCTGAGCAGGACCAGATCTACCGGCTCACCTACGACGGGTCGGTCGCCGACCAGCACGGCTTCGTCGTCATGGGCGGCGCGAGCGCCCAGGCCGAGACCTCGCTTCGGGAGCGCTGGCGCGAGGGCCTCTCGCTCGGCGAGGCGCTCCGGCTCGCGGTCGAGACGTTGGCACAGGACCCCAACGGCGGCCCGGCTCGGACCCTCGAGGCGGCCCAGCTCGAGGTCGCCGTCCTCGACCGGCAGCGACCACGCCGCACCTTCCGCCGCATCGCCGGCCCGCTGCTGGAGGACCTGCTCAACAGCGAGAGCCCGGTCTCGGACGCGCCGGTCGTCGACGACGCCCGACCCGGCCACCACGACGTCCTCACGGGTGAGGTCCCCACGCCGGAGAC
>DASTNV010000065.1:0-7943 GCA_035762725.1 Lapillicoccus sp.
GCACCTACACCGACCGCCCCCGGCGCACCTAAACCGACCGCCCCCGGCGCACCTAATAGGAGTGCATTGGTCGGAAATCTGGCCGCTTCACGCCTATGAGGTAGAAGCCGGCTGCACCGCTCGGAAGACCCGCATCGTCGCGCCCGCAACGGTGACCGGTCCGGTCCCCGGGTCGACGACCTCCGCGCGCTGCGGCCGGTCCCATGCGCTGTCCCAAAGCATCTCGTATGCCGTGACGCCGGGAGGCACCGGCAGCGTCACCTCCGCGGGTCGCGCACCGCCGTGGATCAGGACGAGGACCGACCGCTCGCCGAGCTCGGCGCCGTCGAGGTACATGGCGAGGGTGCGAACGGAGGGGTTGGTCCACACAGCGTGGCTCATCGGCTGCCCAGCGGAGTCGTACCAGGCGATGTCCGTCGAGCCGTCCTGTCCCACGAGCCGGCCGGACGGGAAGGTGCGTTGGCGCAGGACCGGCAGGGTCGCGCGCAGCCGGACGAGGAACCGGGTGGTCTCGAGGAGGTCCTCCTGCCACGGTGCGAGATCCCAGTCGAACCACGAGATCTCGTTGTCCTGGCAGAACGCGTTGTTGTTGCCGTCCTGGGTCCGGCCGATCTCGTCGCCGGCATTGAGCATGGGGACGCCGGTGGCGGTCAGCAGCGTGCCGAGGAGGTTCCGGACCGACTGCTGCCGGGCTTGCTCGATGTGCGGATCGTCGGTCGCCCCCTCGACGCCGTGGTTCCACGACAGGTTGTTGTCGCTGCCGTCCCGGTTGCCTTCGAGGTTCGCCTCGTTGTGCTTGACGTCGTAGGTCGCCAGGTCCCGACCGGTGAACCCGTCGTGGGCCGCGACGAAGTTGACCGACGCGATCGGCCCACGGTCGCGTTCCCCGAACAGGTCCTGCGACCCCGCCAGGCGAGTGGCTAGGTCCTGGACCCCGTGGCCCTGGCGGTCCTCGCGGTCGCGGCCGAGCCCGACCAGCCAGAACGAGCGGACGCCGTCGCGGAACCGGTCGTTCCACTCGCTGAACGGCGGCGGGAACTGGCCGGTCCGCCAGCCGTGGATCCCGAGGTCCCACGGCTCGGCGATGTTCTTGACGCGAGAGAGCACCGGGTCGGTCCGGAGGGCGACGAGGAACGGGTGGTTCATGTCGTAGTCGTCGTACCGGCCGCGGGCGAGGGCCACCGCGAGGTCGAACCGGAACCCGTCGACGTGGCACTCCTCGACCCAGTAGCGCAGCGAGTCCAGCACCATCCGGCAGACGACGGGGTGTCGGAGGTCGACGGTGTTGCCGCACCCGGTGACGTCGATGTCGTGGCCACGACCGTCCAACCGGTAGTAGGCGCGGTTGTCCAGGCCGCGCCAGCTGAGCGTCATCCCGCTCGCACTCTGCTCAGCGGTGTGGTTGTAGACCACGTCCAGCAGCACCTCGATGCCCGCCCGGTGCAGAAGCTTGACCATGCCCTTGAACTCGTCGAGTACACCCTGGGGGTCGCTCGCCGACGCATACGCCGCGTGGGGGGCGAAGAAGCCGAGCGTGTTGTAGCCCCAGTGGTTGGTCAGGCCACGCCGGAGTACCTCCGGCTCGGAGGTGAACGCGTGCACCGGCAGCAGCTCGACCGCGGTGACCCCGAGGCGGGTGAGGTGCTCAATGGTGACCGGGTGGGCCAGCCCGGCGTAGGTGCCGCGGAGGTGGTCGGGGATGCCCGGCAGCCGCTGGGTGAGGTTCTTGACGTGCACCTCGTAGATGACCGACTCGGCCAGGGAGCGGTGCAGCGGGACGTCGCCCTCCCAGTCGAACCGTTCGTCGACGACGACGCACCGTGGGACGTACGCCTTGGAATCACGGGTGTCGCGCAGACCGGTGTCGCCGGCCAGCTCGACGCCGACCTGGTGCCCGAACACCGGCGGCGCCACCCGGACGTCGCCCTCGATGGCCCGCGCGTAGGGGTCCAGCAGCAGCTTGGACTCGTTGTAGCGCAACCCGTTCTCCGGCTGCCAAGGACCCGCGGCGCGCAGGGCGTACCGCTGGCCGGGCGTAACCCCTCGCAGGTGCCCGAACCAGAACCCGTGGGCGCGTTCGGTGAGCGGAATCCGCCGCTCCGAGCCGCCGTCCCGGTCCCCGGCGTCGAACAGGCTGACGTGCACGGCGTCGGCGTGACCGGCATACACGCACAGCTCGACACCCCCCTCGACACGGGTCACCCCGGGCGACGGAGGCAGGTCCCGCAGCGGGCGGGGCGGCGCCGGGGGGGACATGCCGTCAGCGTAGGGGCCGTTACGGTGTTCCCCATGACGTACCCCGTGGAGCCGAGCGCATGAGCGACCCCACCAGCCTGCCCAACTTCCCACCCCCCGCCGACGAGCATCCGCTGCGCGGCCGGGTCCTCGACGTCCTCAAGGACCTCGGGCTGAACCCCAACATCGACGACGACGGCGACGTCGCGTTCACCATCGGTGAGCCGCCGCAGCAGCTGTTCGTGCGGTGCATGGACGGCGACTGGCCGATCATGCGGATCTTCGGTCAGTGGCAGATCGGCGAGCAGGTCCCCGACGACCCGTTCCTGCGGTTGCAGCGCTGCAACGACTTCACCCTCCAGCTGAACCTCGCCAAGGTCGGCATCGCCAGTGGCAACCTCGTCGTCAGCGTGGAGCACGTCGCCACGCTCCAGACCGACCTCTCCGCGTTGTTCCAGATCAGCGTCAACCTCATCATGGAGGTGGTCCAGATGTGGCACGCCTCGTTCCAGGCGGCGCCGGACGGCGACATCAACGGCACCAACGGCACCAACGGCACCAACGGTTCGAGCGAAGGCGAGTACAAGCCGCGGCACCGTCCCCAGGACGACGCGTGAGCGAGCACGCCTACGCGGGCGAGTTCGTCCGCCTCGAGGTCGAGGACGGCATCGGCACGATCCGGCTGGACCGGCCGCCGATGAACCCGCTGTCGGTCCAGGTCCAGGAGGAGATCCGGGCCGCGGCCCAGGCGGCCAGCGCGTCGGCCGACGTCGCCGCGGTTGTCGTCTACGGCGGCGAGAAGGTGTTTGCCGCCGGCGCCGACATCAAGGAGATGCAGGCCATGTCGTACGTCGACATGGTCGAGCGCTCGGTCCCGCTGCAGAGCTCGCTCGGCGCGGTGGCGACGATCCGCAAGCCCACCGTCGCCGCGATCACGGGGTATGCGTTGGGCGGCGGTTGCGAGCTCGCGCTCGCGTGTGACTTCCGGGTCGCCGGGGAGAACGCCAAGCTCGGACAGCCGGAGATTCTGCTCGGTGTGATCCCGGGTGCCGGTGGTACTCAACGACTTTCGCGGTTGGTCGGCCCGGCCAAGGCCAAGGAGATCATCTTCTCCGGGCGGTTCGTCCCTGCCGACGAGGCCCTTGCGATCGGGCTGGTCGACAAGGTGGTCCCCGCCGACGAGGTGTATGCGTCAGCCTTCGCCTGGATGCGCACGTTCGTGGGCGGACCGGCATACGCGCTCCGGGCGGCCAAGGAGGCCATCGACCGGGGGATCGAGGCCGACCTCGACACCGGGCTGGAGATCGAGCGGATGCTCTTCGCCTCGCTGTTCGCGACGAAGGATCGCGAGATCGGGATGGCATCGTTCGTGGAGCACGGTCCTGGGAAGGCGCAGTTCGAGGGAGCCTGACTACTGTGGCCGAACCGCCCGACGTCCTCGTGGTCTACGTGCCGCCGGCGTCCACCGACGTGGTCCTCGCGGCGCTGTTCGCGGCCGGCGCCGGCACCATCGGCGACTACCAGGAGTGCGCCTACGTCTCGTCCGGCCGAGGCCAGTTCCGGCCGGTCGGGGCGGCGAGCCCGACGATCGGGACCGTGGGTAAGCTGGAGTACGTCGACGAGGACCGGGTCGAGGTGACGCTGCCTCGGTCCCGTCGGGCGGACGTCGTCGCGGCGCTACGGGCGGCGCACCCCTATGAGGAGCCGGCCTTCCACGTCATCGCCACGACGCCTCTCGGGGGGTGAGACCGGGGGTCCGGCGTGGGCCGCCGGCGTCAGGCCGCGTCGAGGACGGTCAGGTCTCGGGTCGTCGTCAGGCTGCCGCGCGCCGTGCCGACGTAGCTGCCCGACGTCGGCGGGACGTCGCGGTAGTCCCGGCCGGTCGCGACGGTGACATGGCCAGCTCCAGTGCGCCGGCCGTTGCACGGGTCGTAGCCCACCGCCTCCACGGCCCGGCCGTCCGCCGACGGGACCAGCACCTCGACCCAGGCGTGCGTCCCGCCCTGGCCGACCAGGTGACCCGAGACGTACCGGGCGGGCAGCCCCCGGATCCGGCACAGCGCCAGCATGAGGTGGGCCGAGTCCTGGCAGACCCCGCGGCCGAGGGCGAGTGCCTCGTCCGCCGTCGTCCGGACACCGGTCACGCCGTACTCGTAGGTCAGGGCCGCGTAGGTCGCCGCGCCGAGCTCGTCGGCCAGGCCCAGCCCGGTCAACCGGTCGAACGGAGCCGTCTGGGTCGGCAGCGCCGAACCGGCCAGGGAACGAAGCGCATGGGTCGGCGCGGTCAGCGGCGTCGGTCGCAGCCAGCGCGGGTCGCTGAGCGAGGCGCCATCGAGCAGCACCGACCCGCCGCACCGGTCGCGGGTGAGCGTCGCGGAGTAGGTGAACGCGAGGTACTCCTCGACCCGGTCCGCTCCGATCCGCACGACGGTGTTCCCGGCGCCGTCCCGCCAGCGCCGGCGACGCACGTCGGCGCCTTGCACGGTCAACCGCGACGTCACCAACCGGGTCGGGCCGTGCTGGGCCGGAGGCATCACCCGCAACCGATGCCTGAGCCGCTGGATCGGGGCGTCGTACCGGTACACGAAGGTCTGGTCCAGCCGGTAGGACACCCGGTGCAACCCGTCGAGCGGGCTCACGAGACGGCCTCCTCGATGACTTCTTCGGAGACCACCGTCATCGACTCGAGCACCGGTCCGCCGAAGGTCGTGGCCATCGCCACGTCCGACGCGTCCCGCCCGCGGCCGATGACGATGCGGCCCTTGCGGCGCTGGTTGTTCCGCGGGTCGAACGTCCACCAGCGGTCGCCCAGCCAGACCTCCATCCACGCAGCGAAGTCCATCGGTGCGGGGTCCGGCGGGACGTCCATGTCCGGCAGGTAGCCGAAGACGTACCGCGCGGGGATGTTCAGCGCGCGGCAGAACGAGATCGCCAGGTGGGTGAAGTCGCGGCAGACGCCGTAGCCGCTCGTGTAGACGTCGAGCGCGGTCGAGGTGGCCGTGCTCGAGCCGTACTGGAAGGTCAGGTGCTCGTGGACGTGGTCGCAGATCGACACGACCCGCGAGTACCCCGGGGCCACGTCCGCGAACGCCTCCCACGCCTCGTTGGCCAGCATGTCCGGCAGGCAGTAGCGGCTCGGCAGCGTGTAGAGGAGGACGTCGTCCGGCAGCTCCGCCACCGGCACCTCGGGAGCGGTGTCGTCGGCGTCCTCGGCCGCGTCGGGAACCGTCGCCACCGCCGCATACCGGAGCACCGACGTGCCGGTGGGCAGCACCGTGCGTAGACACGGGTTGCCGTAAAGGTCGACGTAGCGACGGATGCCGCCGACACCGGTCGGCTCGAAACCCCACTCCTCGTCGGCGAGATCGATCTCGTCGGTCGTCCGCGGCTGGATCTGGAAGATCGTCGGCGTCGGGATCTCCGCGCGGTAGACGAACTCGCACCCGATCCGCAGGCGGCGGGTGTCGGTCGCGGTCATGTCCCCATCGTGGTCGGCGGGTGTTTCCGTGGCGTTACAGACGGGACGTTAGTTGAGGTATGCGAGTACCCGCTAGCCCGCGCTACGCCGCGAGTCGTTGTAGGCGGACCCATCCAGCAGGGCCCGGGCCATCGCGTCGTGGGTGACCAGGCTGGTGACCAGGCCGCTGCGCACTGCGGCGAGCACAGCAGGCGCCTTGGCCACGCCGTAGGGGATGGCCAGGACGTCCTTGACCTTGGCCAGCTGGGCGGCGTTCATGCAGATCATCCGGGCGGTCTGCTCGTGGCCGACGACCGTCCCCTGGGCGTCGAGGAACACGCCGGACACGTCGGCAACGGTGCCGGCCTTGGTCAGCGCCCGCCGGTCGGCGGCGGTCATCGCGTCGTAGATCGTGCTCTGGCCCGCACCCCAGGCGCCGAGCCCGACCACGGCCTTGGTGACCGCCCCGAACTGGCTGATCGCTCGGGCGATCTCCGGCTGCCGGCGCAGGGTGCGAGCCGTCTCCTCGTCGGGCAGGAGGAAGGGCGCGTAGAAGTAGGTGACCCGGCCGCCGGTGAGCCGGCCGATGTCGCGGACGATCTCGGTCGACGTCACCGAGAGGTCCTCGCGGAGCAGGGAACCCGTCAACTGAACGAGCGGGACGGGGGCCATCCGGCCCAGGACCGGGACGGTGCTGGCCACCGCTCGGGCCCAGGCGAAGCCGAGGACGTCACCGCGGGTCACCGTCTCGGTGAGCAGGTCGCCGGCGGCCCGACCCAGCAAGGTGCGCAGTGCGGCGGGGTCGGACTCCTGGGTGCCGACGACGATGGCGGTGCGCAGCCCCAGCTGCTCCCGAAGCCGGCTCGACAGGTCGGTGTCGATGCTGCCGGGGTGGCCGATCTCGATGCGGACGAGGCCACTTTCGAGCGCATGCTCGAGGAGGCGGGCGACCTTGAACCGGCTGATTTCCAGCTCGTCGGCGATCTCGACCTTGGACCGGCCGTCGACGTAGTAGCGGCGGGCGACCGTTGCGGTGAGGACGAGCTGCGCGGGTCCGTCGGCGGCCGTCATCGCCCCCTCGCCCCGATGAGCGACCATGCCGCCCTCTCTCTCGTCACGTTGTCGACCCCCGCACCGAATCTACGGAATGACGCGGGCCCGCGGTCACGATCTCGGAACGTTGCTTGACACGGGCCAGCCCGGGTTGTTCACTTCGGTCGGAAGCATACGAGCATCGCCCCGCTCATATGAGCGCGGCCCGATTTCCACCCACGGCAAGACTCAACGAGGAGAACTCATGTCGCGACGGATGATCGCCCCGCTGGTTCTGGGCGCGGTGACACTCTCGGTCGGGCTGGCCGCCTGTTCGGGCGCCGGTGGCGGGGGCGCCGGTGGCGGAGGCGGAGGCAACGCGAACAGCGTCAACGTCCTCATGGTCAACAACCCGCAGATGGTCGACCTGCAGAAGCTGACCGCCGACAACTTCACCAAGGCGACCGGCATCACGGTGAACTACACCGTCCTCCCGGAGAACGACCTCCGTGACAAGACCAGCCAGGAGTTCTCGAGCCAGGCCGGCCAGTACGACGTCGCGACGCTGTCGAACTTCGAGATCCCGATCTACGCGAAGAACAAGTGGGTCGCCGACCTCACGTCGTACTCGTCCGCCGACACGGCGTTCAACCAGAGCGACATTCTCGGCCCGATGACCAAGTCGCTCTCGGTCGACGGCAAGATCTACGGCGAGCCGTTCTACGGCGAGTCGTCGTTCCTCATGTACCGCAAGGACGTCCTGGAGTCGAAGGGCGTGCAGATGCCGTCGAAGCCGACCTGGCCGCAGGTCGCCGACATCGCGGCGCGGGTGGACGGCGCCGAGTCCGGCATGGCCGGCATCTGCCTGCGCGGCCAGCCCGGCTGGGGGCAGATCTTCGCGCCGCTGACCACCGTCGTGAACACCTTCGGCGGCACCTGGTTCGACAAGGACTGGAAGGCGAGGCTCGACTCCCCCGAGTGGAAGCAGGCCGTGACCTTCTACGTCGACCTGGTCCGCGAGCACGGCGAGAACGGCGCGCCGCAGGCCGGGTTCACCGAGTGCCTCAACAACCTCGTCCAGGGCAACGCGGCGATGTGGTACGACGCGACCTCGGCGGCCGGTTCGCTGGAGGCGGACGGTTCGCCGGTCAAGGGCAAGATCGCCTACGCCCAGGCCCCGGTGAAGATGACGAAGTCCTCCGGCTGGCTCTACACCTGG
>DASTNV010000066.1:0-9586 GCA_035762725.1 Lapillicoccus sp.
GCGTGGTCCTGCATCCGGACCCGGTCGCCGAGCAGGGCACCGCCGGAGAAGGGGGACGACGGGTCGACGGCGAGGATCCCCACCCGCATACCGCGCTTCCGGTATGCGGCGACGAGGGCGTTCGTCGACGTGGACTTGCCCACTCCCGGGCTCCCGGTCAGACCGATGACGTGAGCGTTGCCCGCGTGCTCCGCGAGCGCCGCCATCACCTCACGCAGCGCCGGGTGCTCGTCCTCGACGAGCGAGATCAGCCGGGCGACCGCACGGGGCGACCCGTCCCGGGCCGACGTGACGAGCGCCGGGACGTCGACGGTTCGGGCCACCACCCGGAGGACGTTAGCGGTTCGTCAGGAAGCGCTGGGCACCCGGAGGACGAGCGCGTCGCCCTGACCGCCACCGCCACACAGGGCCGCCGCGCCGATGCCGCCCCCGCGGCGCTTGAGCTCCAACGCCAGGTGCAGCACCAGCCGCGCACCGGACATCCCGATCGGGTGGCCGGTGGCGATCGCCCCGCCGTTGACGTTGACCTTGTCGGGGTCGATCCCCAGGTCCTTGGTCGACGCCAGCGCCACGGAAGCGAACGCCTCGTTGATCTCGACAAGGTCGAGGTCCGCCGGGTCGACGCCCTCCTTGGCGCAGGCCTTCCGGATCGCGTTGGACGGCTGCGCCTGCAGCGTGGAGTCCGGACCCGCGACGATGCCGTGTGCACCGATCTCGGCGAGCCAGGAGAGGCCCAGCTCCTCGGCCTTGGACTTCCGCATGACAACGACCGCTGCGGCACCGTCGGAAATCGGGGAGGACGACCCCGCGGTGATAGTGCCGTCCTTGGAGAACGCCGGACGGAGCTTGGCGAGCACATCGACCGACGTGTCGGCACGAACGCCCTCGTCGGCCTTGTACTCGAGCGGGTCACCCTTGCGCTGGGGGATCGACACTGCGATCACCTCGTCGTCGAAGACGCCGTCCTTCCACGCCTTGGCCGCGAGCTCGTGCGAGCGGGCGGCGAAGGCGTCCTGCTCCTCCCGACTGAACGCATACTCGCCGGTGTTGGCGCTGTCGGTCAGCGCGCCCATGGCCTGGTCGGTGAAGGCGTCCCAGAGGCCGTCGTAGGCCATATGGTCGCGCATCGTCACGTCGCCGTACTTGTACCCCTCGCGGGTCTTGAGGAGCAGGTGCGGCGCGTTGGTCATCGACTCCTGGCCACCGGCGACGACGATCTCGACCTCGCCTACTCGGATGAGCTGGTCGGCGAGCGCGATGGCGTCGAGGCCCGACAGGCACACCTTGTTGATGGTGATCGACGGGACGCTCATGGGGATGCCCGCCTTGGCGGCGCTGATCCGGGCGGGCATCTGGCCGGCCCCGGCCTGGAGTACCTGGCCCATGATCACGTAGTCGACCTGGTCCGGAGAGACGCCGGCCTTCTCCAGGGCCCCCTTGATGGCGAACCCGCCGAGGTCGGTCGCCGAGAAGTCTTTGAGCGAGCCGAGGAGGCGGCCCATCCCGGTGCGGGCACCCCCGACGATGACGGTGGGATCTGCGCTCATGGGGTTGCCTCCTGCGGGTGTCAACGACGTCGGTGGACGAACCTCAATCCTAGTCGCGGGCCGCATACCGGCCGGTCCGGGCGGAGGGTGGCGCTGCCCACACCGGGCCTCTGGTCCGAGGTGCGTATCAGGGGGCACAGTGGAGACCTCTCCACGGTCATCGTTCCCAGCGTGTGATCTGTTCCCGGAGGTCGTCATGCCGTACGTGAGCGGGTTCCTACCCAGCCGCTCCGCTCCGCTCTTCCACAACGGCCCCTGGCCGGCCGGCCTCGACCTGCGCATCTCGTTGGCCGGGCTGCCGGCGGCCTCGATCGACGTCACGCAGATGGGCCTCTGCGGCGGGATGTCGTTCCTCGCCCGCGACATCTTCGAGAGCGGTACCCCGCAGCTGCGCTCGACCAGCTCGCGCGGCATCCCGCTGCCCCTCGGCCGGCACATCTTGTCGCGGCTACTGGACAGCTTCCTCGGCCCGGGCGTCATCCCGTACTGGATCCACGCCACTCAGGAGCTGGACCACGGGACCTGGTTCTGGGGCAAGGGTCTCTACGCGGAGACCGTCGAGGCCGCCCGGCAGGTGATGAGGTACGTCGACGCCGGCGGACTGGTTCCCATCGGCGTGGTCCTCGCCCAGAGCGCGTGGCCGTGGGACGTCTTCCAGAACCACGTCGAGCTGGTCTACGGCTACGACCTCGTCGGGTCCCAGCTGACCCTCCACGTCTACGACTGCAACTTCGAGGGCAGCGACAACGTGACGATCACGCTCGACATCGGCTCGACGGCGCCGGCCCGACCGATCCTCACCAACGGCACCTCACAGGCCGGCCAGTCCGGGCTCATCCGCGGTTTCTTCGTGCTCCCCTACCAGCGCAAGGACCCGACCCCCGCGTACATCGACGACGGCCGGGTCGACTTCGCCGGGACGGTGCCGACGTCCGTGGCGCCGGGCGAGACGGTCAACGTGTCGGTGACGATCGAGAACACCGGGTCCACGACGTTCGAGTCGGGGCGGGGGTACCGGCTGGGCACCCAGTCCCCGCCGGACAACACCGAGTGGGGCACGGCCCGGTTCGAGCTGACCGAGAGCGTCGACCCCGGCCGGGTGTCGACCCAGCCGGTGTCGGTCCGCGCCCCGCTCGACGGGGCGGCCACCCTCCAGCTCCAGCTGCTGCGCGAGTCGGTGCACTGGTTCGGCGAGCCGTCCGAGGCGGTGCCCGTGACGGTCAGCACACCGGCTCCCGTGGGCTGACCCTGAGACCCGGCCCCGGGCATACTTTCGCGGCATGAGCGAGTTCCCGCACCTGTTCATGGCGATCGACCACGTCGGCGTCGCCGTCGCAGACCTCGACGAGGCGAAGCTCTTCTACGAGCGGACCTTCGGTATGCGGCTGGTCCACGAGGAGGTCAACGAGGAGCAGGGGGTCCGCGAGGCGATGATGTCGGTCGGGGACTCGGGCTCGTGCGTGCAGCTGCTCGCGCCGCTCACCCCGGAGTCGACGATCGCCAAGTTCCTCGACCGCAGCGGACCGGGCGTCCAGCAGGTCGCCTACCGGGTGGAGGACGTCGAGGAGGCGAGCACCCTGCTGCGGGAGCGCGGGCTGCGGCTGCTCTACGACGTACCGCGCCGTGGGACGGCGGGCAGCAGGGTCAACTTCGTGCACCCCAAGGACGCCGGCGGCGTGCTGGTCGAGCTGGTGCAACCGGCCGTCTGAGGTACCTAGAGACGGCGGTTTTCTGAGGTAGTCGGCGCCCCGGAAGATAGGGCGTCCTCCCCATGTCCCGGGGTACCTCAGCAGCGCACTCTTCAGTGGTCGGAGCAACCCAGCACCGACCGGCACAACAAGGAGAGTGGCTCATGTTCCCCACCACCACCGTCGACACCGTCTCCACGGACCGCAGCCGTCGCCTCGAGGGGTACCGCGGCTGGTCGCGTCGCCGCCACCAGACCGCCGGCGCCGACGCTGACGACGTCGCCCGCCCGAACGAGGGGCACCGCCCGGTGCTTCGGCCCGCTTTCGGACGCTGAGCTCCGTGGCCCGCGAGGGCGACTCGCCGCATACCGGCGGGGTCGACACACTGGAGAAGGACGCGAACCCCGCGAACTCCCCCCACGAGGAGTCGCGGGGTTCGTCGCTGTCCGACCCAGGCACGATGATGTTCCCCATGTCGACGGTGGACCGGCGCACGCCGCTGGTGGGTCGGGACGAGCTGCTGGCCGAGCTCGTCTCGGTGTCGGGCGTCGACGACCCCGAGGCCAGTTCCTCAGTGCTCCTCGGCGGTGACGCCGGGGTCGGCAAGACCCGGCTGCTGCTGGCCCTGCGCGACCGCGCCGTGGCCGCCGGCCGGCTGGTCGTCGTCGGGCACAGCCTCGACTTCGGCGACAGCGCCCTTCCCTATCTGCCGTTCTCGGAGATCCTCGGCCGCCTCCAGGATGAGATGCCGGCCGTGGTCGAGACGGTCGCCCAGACCTACCCCGCGATCGCCCGGCTGCTCCCCCGCCAGCGGATGCGCACCGCCGAGGGCGCCGACGCCCACGAGGCCGGCTCCGGTCCCGACGACAGGTCCAGCCGCTCCGACCTCTTCGCCAGCATCCACGCCCTGCTCGAGGAGGCCGCCCGCGTCCAGCCGCTGCTCGTCGTCGTCGAGGACGCCCATTGGGCCGACCAGTCCTCCCGCGAGCTGCTCAGCTACCTCTTCGCCCGCCAGCTCGAGGCTCCGGTCTCGCTGGTGGTGTCCTACCGCAGCGATGACGTGCACCGCCGGCACCCGCTGCGCCCGACGCTGGCCGAGTGGTCACGACTGCCGGGACTGCACCGGCTGCAGGTCGGTCCCCTGTCCGAGACATCGGTTCGCGCGCTGGTCCACGAGCTGCACCCCGAGCCGCTGACCGATGAGCAGGTTCGCGCGATCGTGTCCCGCGCCGACGGCAATGCCTTCTTCGTCGAGGAGCTGACCGGCCTGGAGGGCCTGGCCAGCGGGTCGATGCTGCCCGTCGACCTCGCCGACCTGCTCCTCGTGCGGCTCGACCGGCTCGACGAGAGCGCTCGGCACGTCGTCGGGGCGGCCTCGGTCGCCGGCCGGCGGGTGTCGCACGAGCTGCTCAGCGAGGTGCTCGCGGCCTCCGGTTCCGACGCGCACGACCTCGACCACGCGTTGCGCCAGGCGGTCGACGCCCTGATCCTCGAGCCGCGCACCGCCGGCGGACGTGCGGTGTATGCGTTCCGGCACGCGCTGCTCTCGGAGGCGGTCTACGACGACCTCCTCCCAGGCGAGCGATCCCGCCTCCACACCGCCTACGTCACCGCCCTGCGCGACGGCACCGTTCCTGGCACGTCGGCCGAGCTGGCCCGGCACGCCCGCGCGGCCAACGACATCGAGACGGCCATCGCCGCCAGCATCGAGGCCGGCGACGAGGCGATGCGGGTCGGGGCGCCGGAGGAGGCCGCCCAGCACTACCAGTCCGCCCTGGAGATGCTCGGCCCGCGCGCCGCGGTCGAGGTCGGTCTGGTGGCGAGCGCCGCCGACGCCCTGATCGACGCCGGCGACGCGTACCGCGCGACCAAGCTGGTCGCGGCCCACCTGGCGATGCTGCCCGACTCTGCTCCGGACGAGGCGAGGGCCCGGCTTCTCATCGCCAAGGCCGAGTCGGCGTTCACGACCGAGGTCGACTTCGACCCGCTCGAGATGACCGACCAGGCGCTGGCCCTCATCCCGGAGAGCCCGTCGAAGCTGCGGGCTCGCGCCCTGTGGGTCCATGCGCAGGCCCAGCGGTGGCACCACGACCCGAAGGGCGCCGCCGAGTCGGCGTCCGAGGCACTGCGGATGGCCACCGAGCTGGGGTACCCCGGCCTGGCCCGGGCCGCCTCGCTGGTCCTCGCGAAGGTCGCCGACCTCAGCGGTCAGCCCGACGACGCGATCGCCCGGCTCCAGAAGGTGCTCGGCGAGGCCGGCGACGACGTCGACGTCGAGATCCGGGCGCTGCACGGGCTGGCCACGGTGTACTTCGGGATCGGCAAGTTCGCCGACGCGAAGCGGTACTTCCTCGAGGCCGTTGCGCGGTCCAAGGCCAGTGGCCGGCCCTGGTCGCCGTGGGGACTCGACTCGCGCGCCGTCGCCGGTCTGAGCGCCTACGTGCTCGGCGAGTGGGACGACGTGCTGTCGATCACCGACACCTCGTCCGAGTCGCCGCCGCCGCTGGCCGAGGCCTACCTCCGGTCGGTCTCGCTGGACGTGCTCGCGGGGCGCGGCCGGCCGGACACGCTCGAGCTCGTCGAAGCGGTCCGCCCGTTCTGGGAACGGGACGGCGCCATGGTGCTCTACTGCACCACCGCCGCGATGGACTCACTGGGCGACTCAGGCGACCTGGGGGCGGCCCGGGCGTTCCACGACGACGCCCTCACGACCCTCCGCCGGCTCTGGCCGAGCAGCATCATGTGGCTGCGGCTGCGGCTCAGCGCCCTGCTCATCGGCCAGATCGCCTCTCACGACTCGACGATGAGCCGGGCCGAGCGCGCCGAGTGGGCGGAGCTCGGGGAGCGCCACGCCGCGGAGAGCCGTGAGTTTGCGTCCCGGCACACCCTGGACGGCGCCTCACGGGTCGAGGCACGGGCCTGGTACCTGCGCGGTCAGGCCGAGCTGCTGCGGATGCGCTGGCTGGCCGACACCGACCGCCCGGACGGCGACGAGCTCGTCGAGGCGTGGCGGTCGACGGTGGCAACGTTCGAGGAGATGGGCCACGCCTTCGAGACAGCCCGCTCGCAGGCACGGTTGGCAGCCGCGCTGCATGCGGCGGGTTCGGTCACGGAGGCGCGGCGGCTGGTCACGACCGCACGGGAGACCGCCCGGCGACTGGGCGCCGAACCGCTGCTGGCCGAGCTGCGCACGGTGGCCGGTCGTTCCGCCGACGGCCGCCGCGAGGAGCACACTGCCGCATCGGTCGCACTGACCGCCCGCGAGCAGGAGATCCTCGGCCTGGTGGCCCAGGGAAGGACCAACGGGGAGATCGGGCGCCAGCTGTTCATCAGTACGAAGACCGTGAGCGTGCATGTCTCCAATATCCTCGCCAAGCTGGGCGCCGCCGGCCGCACCGAGGCGGCCGCGATCGCCCGCCGGGAGGGCGTCCTCCAGGACTGAGCGCGCTCCAGACGTGATCGAGGTGACTTTTCACGCTTCCGGGGGCTGAACGTCACCGGCATCGGGCTCCAAGGTCGACGTGATCGATGCCCCACGCGCGGGTGAGCCAAGTCACCTCGTGACGGGCGTCTCATGACCGGAGCGGCCGTTGCTACTCGCCAGTACGGTCGCTCCACCCTCCGCCGACGGAACAGGAGCCGGGTTCCATGGACGAGATCCGCGACGCCATCATGACCGGGGAACGCGACGCCGCCACGTGGCAGGGCCTCGCAGTACCGGAGACCTACCGCGCCGTCACCGTCCACCGCGACGAGGAGAGCCTCTTCGAGGGCATGGCCCACGGCGACAAGGACCCGCGCAAGTCGCTGCACGTCGACGACGTCCCGGTGCCCGAGCTCGCTCCGGGTGAGGCGCTGGTGGCGGTCATGGCCAGCGCGATCAACTACAACACGGTCTGGACCTCGATCTTCGAGCCGCTGTCGACGTTCCGGTTCCTCGAGCGCTACGGCCGCCTGTCGCCCGAGACCAAGCGCCACGACCTGCCCTACCACGTGGTCGGCTCCGACCTCGCCGGCGTCGTCCTGCGCACCGGTCCCGGCGTCCACCTCTGGCAGCCGGGCCAGGAGGTCGTCGCCCACTGCCTCTCGGTCGAGCTGGAGTCGGCTGACGGCCACAATGACACGATGCTCGACCCGGAGCAGCGGATCTGGGGGTTCGAGACCAACTTCGGCGGTCTCGCCGAGCTGGCCATCGTCAAGACGAACCAGCTGATGCCCAAGCCCGCCCACCTCACCTGGGAGGAGGCGGCATCCCCCGGGCTGGTGAACAGCACCGCATACCGGCAGCTGATCTCCCGCAACGGAGCCGGCATGAAGCTCGGCGACGTCGTCCTCATCTGGGGGGCGAGCGGCGGGCTCGGCTCGTATGCGACGCAGATGGCCCTCGCCGGCGGCGCCACTCCCGTGTGTGTGGTCTCCAGCCCCGACAAGGCGGACATCTGCCGGCGGATGGGCGCCGAGCTGGTCATCGACCGGTCGGCCGCCACCGGCGAGGGGTACGCGTTCTGGTCCGACGAGACGACCCAGAACCAGTCCGAGTGGCGCCGGTTCGGCGCGAAGATCCGCGAGCTCACCGGTGGCCGCGACCCCGACATCGTCGTGGAGCACCCGGGCCGAGAGACGTTCGGCGCCAGCGTCTTCGTCGCCCGCAAGGGCGGCACCATCGTCACCTGCGCATCGACCTCGGGGTACCAGCACGAGTACGACAACCGGTACCTCTGGATGAACCTCAAGCGCATCATCGGCTCGCACTTCGCCAACTACCGCGAGGCGTGGGAGGCCAACGACCTCGTCGACCGCGGGCTGATCCACCCGACGCTGAGCCGGACCTACCCCATCGAGGACGTGGGGCAGGCCGCATACGACGTCCACAAGAACCTCCACCAGGGCAAGGTCGGGGTCCTCACCCTTGCTCCGCACGAGGGGCTCGGCGTCACCGACCACGAGAAGCGCGAGCGGTATGCGTCGGAGCTCACCTGGTTCCGCAACGTGTGACGGCCCCGCCTCCCCGGAGGCGGCGGGACGCGCGGTTAGCGTCGAGACATGGTCGATTTCCGGGCTCGGCTGCGCGGGATGCGCGACCGAGAACGGGCGTTCCGAGGGTGGGTCGCGGCTGAGCGGGCCCGGGCCGCGGAGAGCCGCCAGCGCCGTCCGCTGCTCGAGCTTCCCGAGGAGCCTGAGCCGTCGCCGCCGACCAGCCTGCTCGCCGACACCCTGCCCGTCGCTGAACCCGAACCGACCCGCCGCCCGTTCGGTGCCGCCGGCCGCCCCCTGAACCGGCAGTCCCCCTTCTACGTCGGGTTCGTCGGAGCGATCGGGGTACTCGTCGCCTATGCGCTGTGGCAGGCCGTCTCGTCGCTGGGCACGGTGCTCACCCTGCTCACCGTGGCGATCTTCCTGACCCTCTCCCTCAACCCCGTCGTCGAGCTCCTCGTCCGGCGCGGCCTGCGTCGCGGCGGAGCCGTCGCGGCCGTCTTCGCGATGGCGGTCGGCGCCTTCGTCCTGCTCGGGTTCGTCGTCGTACCGCCGGTCACCCAGCAGGCCAGCGAGCTCGCGCAGAACGCGCCGGGCTACCTCAACGAGTTCCTCAGCCGACCGCAGGTGCAGGACATCGACCAGCACTACCACGTGGTCGACAAGATCCAGGAGGAGGTCAACAAGCGACTGACCGACAGCGACTTCATGTCGCAGGTCGCCGGGGGCGTCCTCGGTGCCGGGCGGGTCGTCGCCGAGGGGATCTTCTCCACGCTGACCGTGCTGGTCCTGACGCTCTACTTCCTCTCGTCGCTGCCGGCGCTCAAGCAGGCGGCGTATGCGGTCGTGCCGGCCAGCCGCCGCACTCGCGTGATCTCGTTGTCCGAGGAGATCATGCGACGGGTCGGCTCGTACGCCATCGGCCAGGTCGTCGTCGCGGCGGTCAACGCCTTCTGCGCGTGGATCATGATGTCGATCGTCGGGATCCCGTATGCGGCGGTGCTCGCCGTCGCGGTCGGGTTCCTCGGGCTGGTTCCTATGGTCGGCGCGACCCTGGGGGCGGTGCTGGTCGCGGTGGTCGCGCTGTTCGACGACCCGAAGAAGGCGATCATCGCGCTCGTCTACTTCATCGTCTACCAGCAGACCGAGAACTACCTCGTCGCGCCGCGGATCATGCAGCGCACCGTTTCGGTACCCGGCGCCGTCACGATCGTCGCCGCGCTGATCGGCGGGACCCTGCTCGGGATGCTCGGCGCGCTGCTGGCCATTCCCGCGGCCGCCGGGCTCCTGTTGCTCTACGACGAGGTGCTGGTCCCCCGACAACGCCGGGTCTGAGGGTGCCGCAACCCCGGTAACCTCGTGCAGTGCGGTTCCTCA
>DASTNV010000067.1:0-23864 GCA_035762725.1 Lapillicoccus sp.
CGACGAGGACAACACCACCGACCAGGACATCCCCAGGCCCGACCCCGACAAGGACCAGGGCTGACGATCGGCCACGGTTTGCCCGGCCACGGCCCCGGGTAGCCCGCTGGCGGAAGCGGGCGACCGCCTGATCCCGCCGAACCCAAGGAGCCGCATGGCCACCACCGTCGCCGACGTCATCCTCGCCCGACTGCGCGAGTGGGGCGTCGAGCACGTCTTCGGGTACGCCGGCGACGGCATCAACGGCCTGCTCTCGGCGTGGCAACGCGCCGAGAACCGGCCACGGTTCGTGCAGGCGCGGCACGAGGAGATGGCCGCGCTCGAGGCCGTGGGCTACGCCAAGCTGGGCGGCCGGCCCGGGGTATGCGTCGCCACCAGCGGCCCGGGCGCTATCCACCTGCTCAACGGCCTCTACGACGCGAAGCTCGACCACGTCCCCGTCGTCGCGATCGTCGGCCAGACCGCGCGCTCGGCGATGGGCGGCGCATACCAGCAGGAGGTCGACCTGCTGAGTCTCTTCAAGGACGTCGCCAGTCAGTACTGCCAGATGGTCACCGTGCCCGAGCAGGTGCCCAACGTGCTGGACCGGGCGATGCGGATCGCCGTGGCCGAGCGAACAGTCACGGCGGTCATCATCCCGAGCGATGTGCAGGAGCTGGAGTACACGCCGCCCGCGCACGAGTTCAAGATGGTCCCGTCCAGCCTCGACCTCACCATGGCGCTGCCCGTTCCGGCCAGCTCGGACCTCCAACGCGCCGCGGACGTCCTCAACGCCGGCGAGAAGGTGGCGATCCTTGTCGGCCAGGGCTCGCGCGGCGCCGCTGCGGCGGTCACCGAGGTGGCCGACGTCCTGGGCGCCGGCGTCGCAAAAGCGTTGCTGGGCAAGGACGTCCTGTCCGACGAGCTGCCCTGGGTCACGGGGTCGATCGGGCTCCTCGGAACCCGTCCGTCCTACGAACTGATGACCGACTGCGACACGCTCCTCGTGGTCGGTTCGAACTTCCCGTACTCCCAGTTCCTCCCGTCGTTCGAGAACGGGGAGCCGTCGGCCCGGGCCGTGCAGATCGACGCCGACCCGACGATGGTCGGGATTCGGTACCCGTTCGAGGTCAACCTCGTCGGCGACGCGCAACAGACCCTCGAGGCGCTGCTCCCCCTGCTGACCCGCAAGGAGGACCGCGAGTGGCGGTCCACGATCGAGCAAAACGTCGCTCGCTGGCGCGACGTCCTGGACGCCCGCGAGCAGGTCAAGGCCGACCCGATCAACCCCGAGCAGGTGTTCGCCGAGCTATCGCGGCAGCTGCCCGGCAACGTGATGATCACGGCCGACTCGGGCTCGGGGACCAACTGGTACGCGCGGCACGTCCGGATCCGCGAGCAGATGCGCGGCACTCTCTCCGGCACGCTGGCCACGATGGGCTGCGCGGTGCCGTACGCGATCGGCGCCAAGTTCGCGGTACCCGACCGGCCGGCCCTGGCGCTCGTCGGCGACGGGGCAATGCAGATGAACGGCATGGCCGAGCTGATCACCATCGCCCGGTACTGGTCGGAGTGGGCCGACCCTCGGCTGGTCGTGATGGTCCTGCAGAACGACGACCTCAACCAGGTGACATGGGAGCTGCGCGCCATGGGCGGCTCGCCGCAGTTCCTGCCATCGCAGGAGCTGCCGAGCGTCGACTACGCCGCGTTCGCCCGGCGCCTGGGCCTCGACGGGATCTACGTCGAACATCCCGACGACGTCGGGCCGGCGTGGACCGAGGCGCTCGGCACGCGGCGCCCGTGCGTCATCGTCTTCCGCACCGATCCCGCCGTCCCACCGATCCCGCCGCACGCGACGTGGGACCAGATGGTCAAGGCGGCCGAGTCGATCGTCCGCGGCGACAGCGACCGGCTCGACGTCATCAAGGAAGGCGTACGCAGCAAGCTCGCCGAGGTGCTGCCGGGGCGGAGCGCTGATGATGCCTGACCGGCCGGTCGCGCTCGTCGCCGGTGGCTCACGAGGCTTGGGGCTGCTCATCGCTCGCGAGCTGGCTCGTCGCGGGTTCCTCCCGGTGCTCTGGGCGCGCGAGGCCGACGAACTCGACCGCGCGGTGAACGTTCTCCGGGCCGAGGGGTACGACGCCGGGGCCATGGTGCGCGACGTCCGGGACGCGGAGGCCGTGGCGGACGCCGTCGCCCCAGATCGAGGACGAGGTAGGTCCCGTCGAGGTCGCGGTCCACGTCGCGGGTGTGATCCAGGTCGGGCCACTGTCCGCGATGACCCGGGAGCACTTCGAGCAGGCCATCGACATCATGACGTGGGGTCCGGTGAACCTCGCCCTCGCCGTGCTGCCGTCCATGCGCCGACGGCGCAGCGGCCACATCGGCGTGATCACGTCGATCGGCGGGCTGGTCAGCGTGCCGCACCTGCTTCCCTACAGCACGGCCAAGTTCGGCGCGGTGGGCTTCACCAACGGGCTGCGGGCCGAGCTGGCCGGCACCGGCGTGACCGCCACCACCGTCGCGCCCGGTCTCATGCGGACGGGCTCACACCTGCGGGCCGAGTTCGCGGGAGACGCCGCGGCCGAGTATGCGTGGTTCGCCCCGGGCGCCTCACTGCCGCTGCTGTCGATGGACGCCGAACGCGCTGCCGCGCGCATCGTTCGTGGCATCCTCCGCGGGCGCAGCATCGTCATCCTCACGCCGCTGGCCAAGATCGGCGCCCGGGTCGCGGGCGTCGCACCGGCGACGACCGCGGCCGCGATGTCGGTGCTGGCCCGGTGGCTGCCGGAGGCTCCCGACGGCCCGACCGCCACGGTCGACGGCCGGACCGCGCGTAGCCGGCTCGCCTCTCCGCTGGTGGAACGGCTCACCGTGTGGGGCAACCGCGCCGCCGGTCGCAACAACGAGGCGGCGGACGCCCAGGGGATTGGTTCGCGCGCTACGGGGTAACGGCGAGGCATGCCGAAAATCGGGTACTTCCTTTCGTGCGAGGAGTATGCGCCTGCGCAGCTCCTCGAGCAGGCCCAGCTGGCCGAGCAGGCCGGCTTCGACGCGCTGTGGATCAGCGACCACTTCCACCCGTGGACCCACGAGCAAGGGCAGTCCCCGTTCGTGTGGTCGATGATCGGAGCCATCGCCCAGGTCTGCGATCTTCCCGTCACCACGGCCGTGACCTGTCCGACGACGCGGATCCACCCGGCGGTGATCGCCCAGGCGGCGGCGACGAGCGCCGTCCTCCTGGGCGAGGGCAGGTTCCGGCTCGGGATCGGTACCGGTGAGGCGCTCAACGAGCATGTCCTGGGCGACCCGTGGCCCGAGGCTGAGGTCCGGCTCGAGATGCTCGAGGAGAGCGTCGAGGTGATCCGGGCGCTGTGGACCGGAGAGACGGTCAGCCATCGCGGGCGGCACTACGTCGTGGAGAACGCGCGGATCTGGACCCTCCCCGAGAAGGCTCCCGAGATCCTCGTGTCGGCGTTCGGCCCGAAGGCCGTCGACGTCGCCGCGCGGATCGGCGACGGCTACATCACGACGACGCCGGATAAGGACCTGCTCACCCAGTACCGCAAGGCGGCGAAGACCGGGGCCACCACCCAGGCCGGGTTCAAGGTGGCCTGGGCCGACACCCGCGACGCCGGCATCGACGCGGCATACCGGATCTGGCCGAACTCCGGGCTCCCCGGAGAGCTGTCGCAGGTGCTGCCGACCGTCGAGCACTTCGAGCAGGCATCCCAGCTGGTCACCCGTGACTCGACCGCCGAGGCGATCTCCGCCGGCTCGGAGGCGGCTGACCACATCACGGCGTTCAAGCCGTACCTCGAGGCCGGCTTCGACGAGATCTACGTCGCGAACATGGGGCCGCACTACGCCGACATGATCGCCGGGTTCGGCAAGGAGGTCCTGCCCGAGGTGCGCGGGTAGTCACCCCGCGAGAGGCTGGAGATATGGCCAAGGACCTCAGCGACGCTGACAACCGGAACCGCCTGAAGGACAGCTCGTTCGCGCTGCCCGACGAGCGCAAGTACCCCATCCCCGACATCGAGCACGCCCGAAACGCGCTCGCCCGAGTCGCGCAGCACGGCTCGGCGGACGAGCAGAAGAAGGTCCGCCGAGCCGTGGAGAAGAAGTATCCAAGCCTGAAGCAGAACGACTAACCGCTCTCGCCGGCGGCGTTTCGGCGATCCTCCTCGACGTCGGCGGTACCGACGGCCTCCCCCTGGTCGCGCGACATCTCGACCGCGCCCTGCTGGAGAAAGTCGTCGGTGTCCGGCTCCTCGTCGCGGTCACCACTGGCCCGGTCGACGTCCGCCTGCACGTCCGCGTCGCCTACCGGGACGCCGTCGTCGGTGTGGGTCTCGAGCTCTTCGATGCGATCCGATGTGTCCGACATGTGCTGCACATACCCGGCCAACCCGCTCGCTACACCCGCCCCCGGAACCGGTCCCGTCCGGCACATAAGAGGAGTGCAGCGCTCGGAATTCCGAGCGCTGCGCTCCCATTAGGTGCCGAAGTCAGCGACGGACCGGTGCGACGGCCACGAGGACGACGTCCCAGTCGGCCAGGAACCTTCCGAGCCCGTAACGACGCAGTGCTTCCTCCCGCGCCCATCGACCCATCTCGGTCGCTCGGCCCGGGTCCCGGACCAGGCGGTCGGCTGCGGCGACCAGCTCCTCGGCGCTTGATGCAAGAACTCCGGAGTTCGCCGGGATGGCGTGGACCGCCTCGGTCACCGCGAGGGCGACCACCGGCATACCGAGCTGCATGGCCTCGAGCAGCGACAGGCCGAGCGAGGTCCACCGTGCCGTGTGCACGTACACGCGGCGCCGCCCCAGCTCTTCGTGCAACCTGTGCTGGGGGACGTCCTCGAAGGCGCGCAGCCGGTCCAGCGGCAGCCCCAGGTCGGCGGCCAGCGCGTCGGCGCCCATGCCGAAGACGTCGACGGGAACGACGTCGGCCAGCTGGGGCACGAGGTCGGCGCCGACCGCCCGCCCCCGCCGAACCGGGTCGTTGACGACGACGGCGGCCCGGTCGAGCGTGCCGGTGTAGCGGTACCCGGGATCGACGATCCCGTGCTCGACGACGAAGGTCAGCGCCCGTCCGCAGTCCCAGAACAGCCGGTTGAAGTGAGTCACGTGGACGACGGGGATGTCCGTGCGGTCGGCCATCGGATGGCGGCTGAACGGCACCTGGCCGCCCGGGGTGTTGTGCTCCACGTACACGGCGGGGATATCGCGGCCAGGTTCCCGGCCGACCCAGTTCCGAACCAGGTCGACCTCGTGCGGTCGTTGCAGCACAACGAGATCCACATCCAGGTCGCGGAGCGACGTGGGCGTGACCTCATGCACGGACGTCGGCCAGTCCCAGGTTCGCGCGCGCCCACGGCCGTCGGGTCCCCGATCCGGGACCACAGGCAGTACGTACTCATGAGGTCCCTGGACGAACGACGTCGTCCACGACCCATGCACGTGCCACAGCAGGATGCGCACGGTCAGCTGCTCCGTCGCCGGGGTGCTCGCTCGACGAAGCCCGGTTCGTGGAACGGAGGCATCCCGAAGCCGGGGCCGATGACGGAGAGATGCACGAGCCGAGGAATGCCCGCGGAGCCGTCGGCCGAAACCTGAGAAACGGTTCTCGGCAGGTTCTCGGTTTACCGGGCCGGAGAACCGGGAAGCACTTCTCGAGAGCCGGGGGGGCTAACGGTCAACGCGGGACATCTGGAGGTCGGCGGCATGAAGGTGCTGGGCGTCAACGCGCTCTTCCACGACCCGTCGGCCGCCCTGGTCATCGACGGCGTGACCGTGGCGGCCGCGGAGGAGGAGCGTTTCTCGCGGCGGAAGCACGGACACCGCCCGGTGCCGTTCGCCGCCTGGGAGCTCCCGGAGCAGTCAGCCACCTGGTGCCTCGAGCAGGCAGGTCTCGAGCCCGCCGACCTCGACACCGTGGCGTACTCGTACCACCCGGGGCTCGCCAAACCGGCGGCCGAGATGGGCCTCGACGACCCGTGGGACTGGCTGCGGCAGCGGTACGCCGCCAGCGTCCCCGGCTTCCTCGGCACGGCCCTGCCCGGACTCGACCCGGCCGCGGTGCGGTTCGTCCCGCACCACGTGGCGCACGCCGCCTCCGCGGCGCTCGCCGCGGGCGGGGACATCGATGTGCTCGTGCTCGACGGACGGGGGGAGTGCGCGAGCCACCTGGCCGGCCGGTACGACGGCGATCGGCTGCGCCCGCTGGCCGGCCAGGTGCTTCCGCACTCACTGGGACTGCTCTACGAGGAAGCGACGGCCCACCTTGGCTTCCTGCGGAGCAGCGACGAGTACAAGGTGATGGCCCTGGCGTCCTACGGCGAGCCTCGCTTCGCCGAGGAGCTGGCCGAGGCCGTTTACGCCACCGACGACGGCGGGTTCCGCACGGAAAAGCTCGACTGGGCCACCCTGGTCAAACCCCGCCGCGCCGACGAGGAGTGGAACCAGGACCACGCCGACCTGGCAGCGAGCCTGCAGCTCCGGCTCGAGGACGTGCTGCTCTCCTTGGCTCGCTGGCTGCAGGAGCACACCATGGGGACGCGGCTGGCCCTCGCGGGCGGCGTGGCCCTGAACTGCGTTGCCAACACTCGCATCTACGCCGAGACGGCCTACCAGGACGTCTGGGTCCAGCCCGCCGCCGGCGACGCCGGGACGGCCCTCGGCGCCGCGCTGCACGTGGCAGCGGAGTACGGCGACGAGCTCGCCCCGATGTCCGGGGCCGACCTCGGCCGCGGGTGGGACGACGACCAGATCGAGCAGGTCCTCCGGCGCGCCCACCTCCCCGTCGAACGTCCGGTCGATGTCGCGGAGGCGGTCGCGGAGTGCCTGGCCGAGGACGGGATTGTCGCGTGGTTCCAGGGGCGCAGCGAGTTCGGACCGCGCGCTCTGGGACATCGGTCACTGCTCGCCCACCCGGGTCGCGCCGAGAACCTCGAGCGCCTCAACGACGTCAAGGGCCGCGAGCAGTTCCGGCCGGTCGCGCCGATGGTGCTGCTCGACCGGGCTGGGGAGATCTTCGCCCGTGGGCCGCTTCCGTCGCCCTACATGCTCTTCGTCCACGACGTCGGATCCGAGTGGCGGCACCGGATTCCGGCCGTCGTCCACGTCGACGGGACCGCGCGGGTCCAAACCGTCGACGACGCCACCGAGCCGCTGGTCGCCCGGATGCTGCGGCGGTTCGAGGCGCGGACCGGCCTCCCCGTCGTCGTCAACACCAGCCTCAACACCGCCGGGCGCCCCATGGTCGACAGCCCGGCGGACGCTCTCGAGTGCTTCGGCTCCACCCCGGTCGACCTCTTGGCCATCGGCCCGTTCGTCCTGCGTCGCTTGACGGTCGCTTCATGACGGCGACGGCGATCGTGGTACCCACGGTTGGTCGAGCCAGTCTCGGTGTACTGCTGCGCACGCTGCGCGACGGTTCGGAACGACCCGATCACCCCGTTGTTGTTGTCGACGACCGTCGCGACCCCGACACAGGACCCCTTCCCCTCGACACCGACCTGCCAGTTCTGGTGCTGCGGTCCGGCGGCCGCGGGCCGGCAGCCGCACGCAACCTCGGTTGGCGGCACGTCCGCACGCCCTGGGTCAGCTTCCTCGATGACGACGTGGTGCCGGACCACGACTGGTATGCGCGGCTACTGGCCGACCTCGCCGACGCACCTCCGTGGGTGGCCGGCTCACAGGGCCGGGTCCGCGTTCCGCTCCCGGCGACGCGGCGGCCGACCGACTGGGAACGGTCGACCCGGGGCTTGGCCGAGGCCGCCTGGATCACAGCCGACATGAGCTACCGGCGGGCCGTGCTGTCGGAGGTCGGGGGCTTCGACGAGCGCTTTCCGCGCGCCTTCCGGGAGGACGCCGACCTCGCCTTGCGCGTCCTCGCGACCCGTCGTCAGCTGGTCCGTGGCCACCGGGTCATCACTCATCCCGTGCGCGAAACCGACGACTGGGTCAGTGTCCGACAACAGGTCGGGAACGCCGACGACCGCTTGATGAACCGGCTGCACGGCCCTCACTGGCGCCACCGCGCGGGAGCACCAGGAGGACGCCGACGCCGCCACCTCGCCGTGACGCTGGCCGGGGTCGCCGCCGTCGGGTTCGCCGCGACCGGCCGGTGGCGGCCTGCGACCGTTGCGCTGGCCGGCTGGGCTGCTGGGACGGCCGAGCTGGCCTGGACGCGCATCGCGCCGGGGCCGCGAGACCGGGACGAGGTGCGGCGCATGGTCGTCACCAGCGCCGTGATCCCCGCGGTCGCGACGTGGCACAGCCTGCGCGGAGCGTGGCAGCACCGTCGAGCGCAGCCGTGGCGTGGCGCGCCGGACGTTGTGCTCTTCGACCGTGACGGGACCCTGGTGCACGACGTCCCCTACAACGGACGACCGGAGCTGGTGCGACCGGTCGCAGGGGCCGCCGCCGCGCTCGATCGTCTTCGGGGCGCCGGCGTTCGGGTCGGGCTGGTGACCAACCAATCCGGCGTGGGGCGGGGCCTGCTCACCTACGACCAGGTCGAAGCGGTGAACCGGCGCGTCGAAGCCGAGCTCGGCCCGTTCGACACCGTTCAGTGGTGTCCCCATGCGCCCGATGAGGAATGCTGCTGCCGGAAACCGGCCCCGGGCATGGTTGTTCGCGCGTGCACCGAGCTCGGGACCGACCCGGTCCGCTGCGTTCTCGTCGGTGACATCGGCTCGGACATACGCGCCGCGGAGGCAGCCGGAGGGGTCGGCATCCTCGTGCCGACAGCTGCCACCCGAATCTCGGAGGTCGATGGTGCGGCGCGCGTCCATCCGGACCTCGGATCCGCCGTAACTGCCATCCTCGGAGGTCGCTGGTGAGCTCCCGCCCGCACACTCTCGTCGTTCGGCTCGACCGGATGGGCGACGTCGTGCTCACCGGGCCGGCGGTTCGAGCCGTGGCTGCGGGCAGCCGCCGGGTCACGTTCCTGGCCGGGCCGCACGGCCGCGCCGCCGCCCGGCTGCTGCCCGGCGTCGACCGAGTCCTGGAGTGGCGGTGCCCATGGATCGACCAGCCTGCTCCACCAGTCCGTAGCGACGAGGTGGCTCGGCTCGTTCGCACGATCCGAGCGCTCCACGTCGACCGCGCCGTCGTCCTCACCTCGTTCCACCAGTCGCCTCTCCCGACGGCCCTGCTACTCCGCCTGGCCGGAGTGCGCTGGATCGGCGCGGTCTGCGAGGACTACCCCGGATCCCTGCTCGACCTCCGGCTCCCCGACCCGGGTGACGTGCCCGAAGCCGAGCGGGCGCTAACGATCGTGGCGGCGGCCGGGTTCGGCCTCCCGCACCGCGACGACGGCCGGCTCGCCGTCCGCGTGGCCGCGGACGCGAGCGGACCCCGCTTCGACGTCGTCCTCCACCCCGGCACGTCCGTCCCGGCACGCGCCTGGCCGGCCGAGCACTGGGGCGAGCTCTGCCGGCGGCTCACTGCCCAGGGCCTGCAGGTGGCGGTGACCGGCTCAGCCGCCGAGCGCTCGCTGGTCCAGCAGGTCTCCGGAACCACCACGGCCGTGGATCTCGCCGACCGCACCCCGCTGCCGGCTCTGGCCGCCCTACTCCGTGCGTCCGGGGTCCTCGTCGCCGCGAACACCGGCGTGGCGCACCTGGCCGCCGCGACGCATACCCCGGTCGTCTCGCTGTTCGCCCCGACGGTGCCGGCAGTCCGGTGGGCGCCGTACCGCACAGCATGCGTGGTGCTGGGCGACCAGGACGCCCCCTGCCGAGACACTCGCGCAACTCAGTGCCCGGTGCCGGGCCACCCCTGCCTGACGTCGGTACTCCCGCACGACGTCGTCGCCGCGGTCGACCAGATGCGCGCAACGTCCCACGAACCCCACGGACCGCCCGTCCACCTAGGAGGTGCCCGATGAGAATCGCCCTCGTCTCGGAACACGCGAACCCGCTGAGCGCCGTCGGTGGTGTGGATGCGGGCGGCCAGAACGTGCACGTCGACGCGCTGGCCGGCGAGCTGGTTGCACTCGGTCACACGGTCACCGTGTTCACTCGGCGGGACAGCGAGCGGCCGCCGGACCGGGTTACGGCGCCCTCCGGATACGTCGTCGAGCACGTCCCGGCGGGCCCGCCCACGACCATCCCCAAGGACGATCTTCTCCAGCACATGCCGGCGTTCGCGCGGTACCTCGAGCAGTCCTGGGCCCAGGATCCGATGGACATCGTCCATGCGCATTTCTGGATGAGCGGCGTCGCAAGCGTGCGGGCGGCGCGCCGCGTCGACATCCCGGTGTTGCAGACCTTTCACGCGCTCGGCACCGTCAAGCGCCGTCATCAAGGCGCCGCCGACACCAGCCCTACCGAGCGGATCGGGTTCGAGCGCCGGCTCTGCCGGCAGGTCGACCACGTCATCGCCACCTGCTCGGACGAGATCACCGAGCTGGTCACCCTCGGGCTTCCGGTTTCGCATTCAACAGTGATCCCGTGTGGCGTCGACACGTCGGCGTTCCGTCCCGCCGCCGGGGGGCCGGTGGGCCGGCTTGACGGCGACCGGCTGGCCTACGTCGGAAGGCTCGTCGAGCGCAAGGGCGTCGGCAACGTCATCGAGGCCCTCGAGTCGCTCCCTGGGGCCACGTTCGACATCGCGGGCGGGCCACCTGCGAACCAGCTGGACCACGACGACGAGGTGCAGCGCCTGCGCCGCATCGCCGACTGGCACGGTGTCGCTGACCGAGTGCGGTTCCTCGGGGCGATCGGTCGCCACCAGGTGCCAGCACTGATGCGCGCAGCCGACATCGTCGTCGACGTGCCGTGGTACGAGCCGTTCGGCATCGTCCCTGTGGAGGCGATGGCCTGTGGCCGGCCGGTGGTCGGCTCCGCCGTCGGCGGTCTTCTCGACACCGTCATACCCGGCGTGACCGGTGAACTGGTCCCGGCGCGACGCCCAGATCTCCTGGCTTCAGCCCTCGAGCAGCTGCTCGACGACCCGATGCGCCGGGCTGACTACGGGCGTGCCGGTCGGGCCCGTGCCGTCAAGGAGTTCACCTGGTCGCGGGTAGCCGCGGCGACCGCGCGGGTGTATGCCGCTGTGCTCGGTACCCGACTGACCGCCGAGGCGGCGCGATGACCACTGCGGTCTGGGACGAGCACCTGAGGCAGCTGAGCGAAGCGGTCGACCGGTTGGCGCCGGCTCTTCGAGTCGCCGACGCCTGGGGTACACACTTGGCCCGGGTCCTCACTGAGGGCGGTCGGCTGCTGGCCGCCGGTAACGGTGGGAGCGCCGCCCAGGCGCAGCACCTGACCGCGGAGCTGGTCGGTCGCTACCGACATGACCGGCCGCCGTTCTCCGCGATCTGCTTGAGCGCGGAGACGTCGAGCCTCACTGCCATCGGCAACGACTACCCCGCAGCCGAGCTGTTCGCCCGGCAGGTCGAGGCGCACGGTCGCGAGGGTGACGTTCTGGTCCTCCTCTCGACCAGCGGGGGCAGCCCCAACGTCGTCGAGGCGGCCCGACGGGGTCGTGCCCTCGGACTGACCGTGTGGGCCCTCACCGGCCCACGGCCCAACGCGCTGTCGTCGGTCGCCGACGAGTGCCTGGCCATCGACGCGCCGCAGACCGCGACCGTCCAGGAGCTGCACCTCGTCGGACTGCACGTGCTCTGCGGTGCTCTCGACCGGGCGCTCGGCGTCGATGACGCGTCGACGCATACCGCGTCGTTCTTCGAGGCCGGGCGTTCGGCGTGACCGGTCCCCTCGTCGTCCTCGGCGACACCCTGCTCGACGTCGACACCACCGGCGCCGCGACGAGGCTCAGTCCCGACGCTCCGGTACCGGTGCTCGAGGCGGCGACCGAGGTCGCACGGCCGGGCGGTGCCGGTCTGGCGGCTCTCATGGCGGCACGGGACGGGCACGAGGTGGTGCTCGTCACCGCCCTCGCCGACGATCCGCCCGGGCGGCGGCTGGCCGGGCTGCTGGAACATCAGTCCGGGCTCACCGTGGTGCGCCTCGAGGCTCGCGGCTCGACCGCCGTCAAACACCGGATCCGGGCCGGCGACCGGACGGTGGTCCGGCTGGACAGCGGCGACGGCCGGCTGGATGTCGACTGTGGTGGCGGGTCGGCCCGGGATGTCTTGGCCGCGGCCGGGGCGGTGCTCGTCTCCGACTACGGGCGTGGCGTCGTTGCGGCCCCGGGAGCCTCCGCCGCTCTGGCCGCGGCCGCCACGTCGACACCCCTCGTCTGGGACCCGCACCCGCGGGGCGGCACGCCGGTTGCCGGCGCCCGGCTGGTCACCCCGAACCGTGACGAGGCCGCCGGCTTCGCCCGCGCCGCTGGCGTGACCGACACCGGGGGGGCCTCACTGGCTGCGGTTCGCCGGCAGGCCGATGCTCTGGTCCGAACGTGGCGCGTGGGGGCGGTCGCCGTGACCCTCGGCGCCGACGGCGCCCTCCTCTCGTACGGCAGCGGCGCCCCCGTCGCCGTACCGACCCCGCCGGTCCCCGCGGTCGACCCGTGCGGAGCGGGTGACCGGTTCGCGGCCGTGGCGGCGCTCGCCCTGGCGGCGGGGGCGGTCACCGCGGAGGCGGTGCAGGCCGGCGTGCTCGCCGCCTCCCGGTACGTCGCCGACGGTGGACCGGCGTCACTGGCGCTCGACTCGACCGGTGCGACCGGCCGGCCGTCCGTGGACGACATCGTCGGGCGGATCCGACACCGGGGCGGGGTACTCGTCGCCACCGGCGGCTGCTTCGACCTGCTTCACGCCGGACACGTCGCCACCTTGCGGGCGGCCCGACAGCTCGGCGACGCCCTCGTCGTCTGCATCAACTCCGACCAGTCCGTACGGCGGCTCAAGGGGCCGGACCGCCCGCTCGTTGCAGCCGTCGACCGCTGCCGGGTCCTCGAAGCAATGGAGGACGTCGACGCCGTCGTCGTCTTCGACGAGGACACTCCGGATGTGGTGCTGCGCCGCCTACGCCCGGATGTCTGGGCCAAGGGCGGCGACTACGCCGGCTCGGAGCTCCCCGAGACCGCGGTCCTGCAGGAGTGGGGCGGCCAGGCCGTCGTCCTGCCGTACCTGCCGGGTCGCTCGACCAGCCATCTGGTGCTCGCCGCTCGCGGCGTCGACCAGCCGACCTCAACTGGAGGTACCACATGACCATCGGCAAGACCATCGGCAAGGTGCTCGTCACCGGAGGCGCCCGCGGCCTCGGGGCTGCGGTCGTCGAAGCCATCGAGAAAGAGGGTGGGCGGGCCGTCGTCCTCGACCGGGTGCCAACCGGGCGGGACGACGATGTCTGCGTCGACCTCGCTGACGGTCGAGCCGCGGAGGACGCGGTTCGGTATGCGTCGCAGCAGGTCGGCGGTTTCGACGCGGTGGTGACCTGCGCGGGCATCGACGCCTGTGGCCGGCTCGTCGACATCGCCGGCGACGACTGGGACCGCGTCATCAGTGTCAACCTTCTCGGCACGGCCGCGGTCGTCCGGGCCGCCCTGCCCGACCTCGTCGCCCGGCACGGACGCGTGGTGACCGTCGCCTCGACGCTCGGCCTTCGAGCATTGAGCGACGCGACCGCTTACTGCGCCTCGAAGTTCGGCGTCGTCGGCTTCACCCGCGCGCTCGCCGCGGAACTGCAGGGACAAGTCGGCGTGACCATGCTCGTCCCCGGCGGCATGCATACCGGCTTCTTCGACGGCCGCGACGAGCAGTACAAGCCGCCGCCGGACGCCCGGCTGAACCAGCCAAGCGACGTGGCCGCCTGCGTCGTCTTCGCCCTGTCGCAGCCGGACGGGTGCGAGGTGCGCGAGCTCGTGGTCACCCCGGCCGTCGAGGGGTCCTGGCCCTGACCCGTTCGCCGGAGGCCCTGGTTCTCCGGGCTCTCGGGCTCGGAGACTTTCTCACGGCCGTACCGGCGATGCGGGCCATCCGGCGCGCCCTCCCCGAGCACCGGGTCGCCCTGGCCGCTCCCCCGGCGCTGGCCCCCCTCGTCCGGCTGGCGGGCGTAGCCGACCGGCTGGTACCGACCTCCGGACTGGAACCGCTCCACTGGACCGAACCGCCGCCCGCGGTCGCCGTGAACCTTCACGGCCGCGGCCCCGAGAGCTCGAGGCTCCTTTGTGCGCTCAGGCCCTGGTGGCTGGTCGCCTTCGCCGCCGAGGGCGTGGTGAGCGGGCCAGAATGGGACCCGGACGAGCACGAGGTCGACCGGTGGTGCCGCCTGGTCGCCGATGCCGGGTGGACGGTCGACCGCGACAACCTGCGGCTCGAGCGGCCGCCGGTCCCCTCCCCCGCTCCCGGCGCGGTCGTCGTCCACCCGGGGGCGGCCTATCCCGCCCGGCGCTGGCCGGCCGAGCGGTTCGCCGGACTCGTCACCGCGTTGGTCGATGCCGGGGCCGACATCGTCCTCACCGGGTCCGGCGACGAGGCCGCTCTCGCCCACCGGATCCGGGAGCGCAGCGGACGTCCCGACGTTCCCGTGCTGGCCGGACGAACCGACCTGCTCCAGCTCGCCGCACTGGTCGCATCCGCGCGGCTGGTCGTCTCCGGAGACACCGGCGTCGCTCACCTCGCGACGGCCTACGGTCGGCCGTCGGTCCTCCTCTTCGGGCCCACCCCGCCGGCGCGCTGGGGCCCGCCGGCGACCGGCCCGCATACCGTGATCTGGCACGGCGACCGGCCAGGCGACCCGTTCGGGTCCCAACCCGACCCGGCCCTGCTCCGCATCACCCTTGACGAGGTCGTCAGCGCCGCAGCGCACCGACTGACGGCGTGACTCGGTCGACCACACCGCAGGAGCGCGATGAGATCAGGTTGGGTGCGCCACGCTCATGCTGCAACCTGACCCTGACGTCCCTCACGCGATCTCATCGGACCTCAGCGCGGCACGGCTGCGGTACCCGGACCTTCGGCGGTACGCGGGTGGTCAGGTTCGGGTCGGGCCGGCTCGGGTACCGAGACGGTATGACCGACCTCGCGGCGGCGGTGCGCGCCCACCTCGAACGGCCGTTGCCGCTGCCCGGCGGAGGCGAGACAGCCCGCCGCTGGCGGGCGCTCGGCGCCGCGGCTCGCGAGGATGTGGTTGTCGGCCGGCTCCTCGAGGCGCACGCCGACGCCGACGCGATCCTCGCGGAGCTCGAGGACCGGCGGGTCGAACCCGGGCAGTGGTGGGGCGTCTGGGCCGCCGAGCCGCCCCAACCCCTCCTCACGGCCGAACGCGGACCGGAGGGGTGGCGGCTGCACGGCACCAAGGCGTGGTGCTCAGGCGCCGGACTGTGCACCCACGCTCTCGTCACCGCTCGGGTCGGCACGCGCCGGCCGCTCTTCGCCGTGGGCCTGCGCCAAACCGGAGTGTCCGTCGACGTCTCGGGGTGGGCGACGGCGGGGATGAGCCGCAGCGCCACGGGAGCCGTGAGCTTCGCGAACGTCCCCGCGGTGCCGGTCGGCCCACCCTCCGGGTACCTCGAGCGGCCCGGCTTCTGGCACGGCGCGATCGGAGTCGCGGCCTGCTGGCTGGGTGGCGCCGAGCTAGTGGCTGACACCCTCCGTCGCGCTGGGCCTCGTCTCGACGACCACGGCCTGGCTCATCTCGGTGCCGTCGACGCGGCCCTCGCGGCCGCTCGGTGGTCGATGTCCGCGGCGGCCAACGAGATCGACGCCGATCCCGACGACTCGCGCGCCGCGCAGCGGAGGGCTGGACGGGTCCGGGCGATCGTCGAGCGCGCCGCCACCGAGACGATCGACCGGGTCGGCCGGGCCCTCGGCGCGACACCGCTGGCTACGGATTCCGCGCACGCGACAGCGGTCGCCGATCTCACCGTCTACCTGCGCCAAAGCCACGGCGAGCGAGACCTCGCCGTCTTGGGCCGGCTGCTGGCCGAGGGCTCCTCATGAGACGCGAGTACTTCGAGGAGATGTATGCGGCGAACCCGGACCCGTGGGGCTTCCAGGACCGCTGGTACGAGCAGCGGAAGTATGCGTTGACCGTCGCCGCTCTCTCTCGACCGCGGTACCGCTCGGTGTTCGAGCCGGGCTGCTCGATCGGAGTGCTGAGCGCCCAGCTGGCGCTTCGCTGCGACCGGCTGCTCGCCGTCGACCTCGTGGAGTCGGCCGTCCGCCAGGCGCACGAGCGGCTCGACGGTCTGCCGCCCGGGGCTGCCGAGGTCGAGGTCCGGCAGTGGGACGCCGCGGCGGACCCCTGGCCGGACGGGCGGTTCGACCTGGTGGTCCTCAGCGAGATGGTCTACTACCTCGAGCCCGAGCAGGCGCGCCGGCTCCTGACCGAGGCCCTTGGTCATCTCGCCGACGACGGGGAGATCGTCCTGGTGCACTGGCGCCCGCGGGTTCCCGAGTACCCGATGACCGGGGACGAGGCGCATACCGTCGCGAGGGCCACACCCGGCCTCGAGCTGGCGGCCCATTACGAGGACGACGACCTGGTTCTCGACGTCCTCCGGCGCAGCGGAAGCGGCAGTGTGGCGGCACGGCAAGGGCTGCGGGACAAGGATTTCGCCCCGGAGGAGGTGTCGATCGAGTGACGATGGGGAACGTCTGAAGCATGACCTCCCGCGACACGCGACCAGAGTCCGAGTCCAGGACCGAGGAGAGTCCGGACAGCCCCACCGACCTGCCGAAGTCGAGCCTCAAGGATGTTCTCAAGCGCGCGCGGGTCGAATTCCGCCACGACCACCTGACCGACCTCGCCGCTGGGCTGACGTACTACGCCACCCTGTCCGCGGTACCTGCCCTCATCGTGCTCGTCGCCATTCTCGGGTTGCTGGGACCGGACACCACCGCCCAGCTGACCAACCAAATCCAGGCCATCGCTCCGGGTTCCAGCGCCGAACTGATGCGGAACCTCATCGAACAAGCGCAGTCCAACCGCACCGGGGCCGGCATCGGGGCGATCGTCGGCATCATCGTCGCGCTGTGGTCGGCGTCGGGCTACGTCGCCGCCTTCATGCGCGCGTCCAACGTCATCTATGACATCGGTGAAGGCCGGCCGATCTGGAAAACGGTGCCGATCCGCATCGGCCTCACCGTGCTGGCGGTCGTCGTCATCGTCATCAGCGTCGTCATCGTCGTCGTCAGCGGACCCGTGGCCCACCAGGTCGGCGATCTCATCGGCGCCGGCGACACCGCGGTGCTGGTGTGGAACATCGTCAAGTGGCCGGTCATGCTCATCCTGGTCTCGGTCCTGCTCGCCGTCCTCTTCTGGGCCAGTCCCAACGCGAAGCAGGGCGGCATCAAGTGGGTCAGTCCCGGTGGGCTGATCGCCGTCCTCATCTGGCTCGGCGCATCAGCCCTGTTCGCGCTCTACGTCACGCTGTTCGCGTCGTACGACCGCACGTACGGGTCGATGGCCGGCGTCGTCATCTTCCTGGTCTGGCTGTGGCTGACCAACATCGCGCTCCTGCTCGGCGCCGAGATCAACGCCGAGCTGGAGCATGGCCGGGCGATCGCCGAAGGTCTGTCCCCTGACGTGAAGCCGTTCGCCGAGGCGCGCGACACCCGCAAGCTCGACGACGAGGAGACCGAGGCGGTCAAGGCCGCGGAGCGCCGCCGCGAGAACGGAGAGCCGTGACCCACGCTGACCGGGTTTGTGTCTCGATCCGGTGGGTACGGAAGGCCGCACAACGGTGAATGAACACCCCCCGAACGGAGTACGCCCATGACCGATCCCTTTACGACACAATCTGGTTCGCCCGGGTATGGAAGCCCGACGCCGGAGGCGCCGATCGCCGGCACCACTGGAAGCACGAACGCTGGCTCGACCTCAGACGTGGCGAAGGGCCAGGCCAGCCGCGTCGCCGGTGACGCCGCCGAAGGCGGCAAGCATGTGGCCCACGTCGCCAAGGACGAAGCCGCTTCCGTGGCCGGCGAGGCCAAGCACCAGGCCGCATCGCTCTGGCACCAGGCCGGTTCCGAGCTGTCCAGCCACGCCTCCGACCAGAAGGACTCACTCGTCACCTGGCTGCGCCAGCTGGCCGACGAGCTCCGGTTGATGGCGGACTCGACCTCCGGCTCGCAGAGCCCGCAGGTCGCCAGCGGGTTGGCCCAGCGTGGCGCCGAGTACGCCCAGCAGACCGCCGCATGGCTGGGTGATCGTGAACCCCGCGCCGTGCTCGACGAGGTGGGGTCGTTCGCGCGGCGCCGTCCCGGCACGTTCCTCCTGATCGCCGCGGGAGCGGGCCTGCTCGTCGGGCGCCTGACCCGGGGGCTGGCGGCCGGCTCGGACGAGGACTCAGTTGCTCCGCAGGAGCGTCGGATGGTCACTCCAGACATCCCCGTGGCCTCCGCCCGGGCCTCGACTGGCTACGCCAGCAACGGCGGCGCAGCCGTGGCGGACTCCTGGGCCGGTGGCCCGGCCGTCGAGGAGCAGTGGGCCGCGCCAGCCGCCGGCACGCCGGTGACCGAGCGGGTCGCGCCCTACCGCGAGGGCGAGCCGTGAGTACTGATCCCACCCTCCGACCCGCGGAGGACGATCGGTCGGTCGGCGAGCTGATCTCCGCTGTCAGCGAGGACTTCTCGACGCTGATGCGTCAGGAGGTCGAGCTGGCCAAGGCCGAGGTCCGCGAATCGGCGAAGCGCGCGGGCGCGGGCGTCGGTCTGCTCAGCGGAGCCGGCGTGGCGACTCACATGGTCCTGTTGTTCCTGTCCATCGCCGCCTGGTGGGGCATCGCCCAGTGGATCGGCCAGGCCTGGTCCGGCGTTGTCATCGCCGTCATCTGGGCGATCGTCGCGCTGGTCCTGTACTCGTCGGGCCGGTCCCGGCTGCGCCAGGTCGAAGGCCTTCCCCGGACGGTGGAGACCACCAAGCACATACCCGATGCCCTTGCTGGAAAAGAGGATTCCCGATGAGCACGAGCAACCCCGAACAGATCCGACGCGAGATCCAGGCGACTCGCTCAGAGCTGAGCGACGACGTCAACGCGCTCACCGACAGCGTTCGTCCGAGCACCGTCGCGCGTCGTCAGGTGGACAAGGTGAAAGACGGGGTGTCCTCCGTCAAGGACAACATCATGGGTACGGCCGACGACGCCACGAGCTCGGTGTCCGACGCGGCGGGCGACGCCAAGTCGGCGGTACGCCGTAAGACCCGTGGCAACCCGTTGGTCGCGGGCCTCATCGCCTTCGGCGCGGGTTGGCTGGTGTCGTCGCTGTTGCCGGCCACCTCGGCTGAGCGGCAGGGCGCAGCCGCGCTCAAGGAGAAGGCGCAGCCGTTGACCGAGGCGGTTGGCTCACAGGTCAGCTCGGCTGCTCAGGAGATGGCGGAGAACCTCAAGGAACCGGCCCGCGAGGCGGTGGAGCAGGTCAAGGCCAGCGCCAGCGACTCGGCGACGACGGTCAAGGACGAGGCTGCCTCGACGGCCTCGGACGTCAAGGACAGCTCCAAGGACGCCGTCAACGAGGTGCGTCACCAGGCCTGAGGCCCCCCGAGAACAACCGACCCGGCAGCCAGTCCACGCCGCTGCCGGGTCGGTTTCTCTCGTGTGAGTCAGGACACGACGGCGTCCAGTGCCTTCTTCAGAGCGCTCGGCGCCTGGGGCGACCGCGGTGCCTTCTTCTTCGCCGCCAGCAGTTGCTCTCCCAACTGCTGCAACGCCTTTCGGCCCAAGCCGTCACGAACCTTGGGGAACCAGTCCTGCTCCTCTTCGTCCATGTGATGGGTGACGTTCTCGATGAGGACAGTCGTCTTGGCCTCGAACCGCTCGTCTTTCGGCGACATCTGCGACAGCTCCATGACGAGGACATCGGCGACGTGGTGCTCCTCGTAGGACTCGAGGATGTCGTCCTCCAAGTCCGGCAGCAGCTTGCGCACCTCGGGGTACATGACCTCGTTCTCGATGTAGGTGTGGACGGTGAGGAGCTCGATCACCTTGTCGACGATCGCGCCCTTGCGCGCCTCGGTGGTCGTGGGCTTCTGGAACTCCTTGAAGAGGCGTCGAACCTCGGTGTGGTCGTCCTTCAGCAGGACGATGGCGTCGGTGGACATAGGGAACCTCCGGTCGGGTGAGGGGCGTCGGTCGCTTCGCCCGATACCCGCTGCGACCGTGCGTTAATCGCGTTCACCTCCAGCGCAGCGAGAAGCGCTTCGACTTGCCGGTAACACAGAACCGTGTTTCGGTAGGTGGAGCACGAACCAGCTCGAAACGCCGCGGCTGGCCACAAAGATGAGGTGGCCGCCCATGGCCCGCCGGTTCGACGCAAACCCGAAATCCTCGCAGCCGTATGCGGCGCGCGAGGAGCAGACCCGACAGCTGCTGACCGATGCCGCGGCGACCCGAAGCACCAGTCGCCGGAACTCTCTTCAGGAGCAGGCTGCGGTCCTCAACCACCCGATGGCCCTGGGCGTCGCCCGCCCGTACCACGGCCGCGGGGTCGAGGACGACGACATCGACCAGGTCGCCCTGCTCGGACTCTGGAAGGCGGTATTGGGGTACACCCCGTCGCCGACCGCCACGTTCGCGGCGTACGCCATCCCCACCATCACCGGTGAGGTCAAACGCCACTTCCGGGACCACGGCTGGCTGGTGCGGCCGACCCGGACGGTGCAGGAGCAGACCCTCGCGCTGAACCACGCGACGAGCACGCTGCGTCACGACCTCGGTCGGGAGCCCGACGACCAGGAGCTCAGCGCGCACCTGAACCTGTCGCTCACCGATCTGGACCGGGCCCGGCAGGCCCAGCGTGGTTACCACGGGCAGTCGATGGACACCCCCGTGCAGGGCGCCACTCACAGCCTCGCCGAGACCCTGGCCGACGGGGACGACGAGTTCGACCTGGTCGACACCGCACTGACGCTGCGCCGAGCCATCGCCGAGCTTCCCGACCGGGACCGCGAGCTGTTGCAGCTGCGGTACTCGATGAACCTCACCCAGGCCGGCATCGGCCAGCGGCTGGGCGTGAGCCAGATGCACGTCTCCCGGCTGCTGCGACGCGTCCACGAGAAGCTCCAACTGTCCCTCCTGCCCCAGGCGTCGTGACGTCCTCCCCGGACGCCATCGTCGGGCCCGGAGAGCTGGGTTCCCGCTGACCCCGTTCAGTTTTCGAGCGCCGCGCGCGCACCCCGCAGGGTCAGCAGCGGGACGACGAGCCAAAGCAATGCGAAGACAACCAAGGCCGCTACCCCTGCCAGGACCGCCGCGGTGTCGCCGAGCACGAACCCGAAGACCAGGGCGAGGACGGCGACGACGGTGAGGCCGATGAAGACCAGGCTCACCTTGGCCAGCCGGTCCGCCGCCTCGACCAGCTGGATCTTGCGCCGCTGCCGGAAGGCCAGCCGGTGCCACGCCACGGGCGCCACGACGAGGCCGGTGGAGATGGTCGCAAGGACGACCGCCGTCAGGTACAGCGTCCGCAGCGGTCCGTCCAGCTGCGTGAACCGTTGCTGGAAGGGCAGGGTCAGCAGGAACCCGGACAGGATCTGGATTCCGGTCTGGGTGACGCGCAGCTCCTGCAGCAGTTCGTCCCAGTTCCGGTCGGCGCGCTCGAAGGGCGTCTCGTCGCGCCCGTCCCCGTCGGGGTCTCTCGGGTCCGACCTGTCATTGCGGGGCTGATCGGTCATGTCCTCCTCCTCGATCGCCAGGCTTCGGGTGCCCACGATGGTGATGGACCAGGCCGTCACCCGCCACACGAAAGTTCCGGGCGTGGGTCAACCAATCGCATACCGGGCACGTCGACCGTTGTGACCCGCACGCATGCCGGCGGGCAGTCCCGACCCGAGCTGCTCGGGCCACCATGCTCGAGGCAGCGCTCGGGGAACCCTCCGGGTGCGGCAGGAAGGTCTGCGTCGCGGCGTCGTGGATCGCGAGGTACCGCGCCAGGTCGCGCAACCGAACCCCCGTTCCTCTTCCGCGGCACCCGTCGTCTCGTCGAACAGCGCCCGGAGCCGCGAGTGCTGCCCGGCGATCGTCGTGCGGAAGCTCTCACCGCTCTCCGTTGTCATCGCCGGGGGATGCCCGACCACGGTGGAGTCGCAAACCCGCTGCCGCATCCGGACCGCCTGCATCGGCCGCATCAGTGTCATGTCACACAAGGGGCCTGACGGGTGTCCCCCTCGTGAGCGACCCATCGCCCGCGGGAGGATCACGATGCCTGGTCAGGACACGTTCGTCGCCCTGCGGCGCCGGGCGCTGCTCGACGAGCAGCGCCCCCGGCTGCTCGGGTTGGCCTACCGGCTCCTCGGCACGCTGACCGACGCGCACCTCGTGCTCGACGAGGTGGCGCGCAGCTCCTCGTCGGCGGACCTCACCGCCCTCGTCACCCGGCTCGCCCTCCGCCGGCTCGAGGAGGTTCGCCCGAGACGGGCGGGGTATGCGGGGCGCTGGCTGCCCGAGCCAGTCGCTGAGACCTCGTTGTCGCTGCCGACGCTGCTGGCCATGGAGCGGCTGTCTCCACTCGAGCGCTGCGCCTACGTGCTCCGGGTCGCCGACGGCCTCCCCTACGCCGACGTCGCGGCCGGTCTGGGCCGGTCCGGACCCGCGTCGCGGCAGCTGGTGCGCCGGGCCCGGAACCGCCTGGGTGTTGGCCCGTCCGCGCTCACCGTCGACGAGGCTGTCGTGCAGCGGTTCGCCGCGGCCTGCCGATCCGCCCGGCTGACTCCCCTCGCAGAGGTCCTGGCCGATGAGGTCGCCGTGCACACGGACGCACCGCACCCGCGGGCCGACGGTCGCGACCAGGCGGCAGCCCTACTGCTCAGCACGCTGCGCCGGCTGCCGCGGGGAACCGTTCTCGTGGAGGAACGGGTCAACGGCGAACCGGGGCTGGTCGGCCGGGCCGGCGGTCGTCCGGTCTGTGCCCTCGCGGTCCAGTCGGACGCCGGCCGCGTCGCCGTCGTCCTCGTCGTGACCAACCCGGCCCGGCTCGGCGGCCTCATCACGACGGCCACCCAGGGAGCGTCCGGCCACCGGCTGCCATGATGTCGCGGTGCCGGACCTCGACATCCGGCCGGTCGAGAACGACGAGTGGGCGGTCCTCGGCTGGCTGTGGCAGTGCTTTCGGCACGACCTGGCCGACGTCGTCGGCGGGCTTCCCTACGCCGACGGCCGCTACCAGACCCGCGGGCTGCCCGAGTCCCCCGACCCCGATGTCGCCGCATACCTCGCCTGGTCCCCTCACCCGAGGACGGTCGAACCCGCTCCCGTCGCGTTCGCCGTCGTCGACGGGCTGACCGGTCCGCGCCGGCACCTCGCGGCTCTCTGGGTCGCGCCGGTCGTGCGCTCGGCGGGTGTAGGTCGGGTCCTCGCTCTCGATGTCCTCGGTCGCCACGATGAGCCGTGGACCGTCGCCTTCCAGCACGACAACCTCGCCGCCGGGCGGTTCTGGCGACGCGTCGCGGACGACGCGTTCGGCGCGGACGGCTGGCGCGAGGAACGGCGAGCGGTGCCGGGTGTTCCGGGCGCTCCGGCCGACCACTGGATCGACACGGTCCCCTAGGGCCGCAGCAGCTCCGCCACGATCGCCCGGTCGGGCTTGCCCTGCTCGGTCACCGGCAGGTGGTCGACGACGACGACCTCACCGACGGCGGTCGACGCCAGGTGGGTCCGCAGGTGCTCCCGCAACGCGTCAGCCGTCAGGGACGACCCGTGTGACCGCAGCGCGAGCACCCCGAACGCCCCGGGGCCGCCCGGGTCGGCCGGCAGCGCCACGGCGTAGACGACGTCGGTGTGCGCGCACGCCAAGTCCTCGAGGTCGAGAGGCATGACGGCGGCGCCGTCGACGAGGCGCGCGTCCGCAGCCCGACCGCGGACGTGCAGGTAGCCGGCCTCGTCGCGGTAGCCCAGGTCGCCGGTCGTGTACCAGCCGTCCTGGTAGGCCGGGTCGTCCGGACGCCCGATGTACCCGGACGACATCCCGGCCAGCCGGACCACGATCACCCCAGGCTCACCGGCCGCCACGTCGGACCCGTC
>DASTNV010000068.1:0-13116 GCA_035762725.1 Lapillicoccus sp.
TCGTCGTCCCCTACCTCACCCGCCGGGCCCTCAACATGCACAGGTACCCGAACGGCGTTGGTACCAAAGGGTTCTGGCACAAGGAGCTGCCCAGTCACGCGCCCGGGTGGCTGGACCGCTGGGACAACCCGGACGCCGACCCCGGTGAGACGGTGACCTACCTCGTCGTCGACGAGCCGGCCGCGCTGGTCTGGGCGGCGAACTACGGGGCTCTCGAGTGGCACGCGTGGACGTCGCGGGTCGAGGACCCTGCGCTGCCGAGCTACGCGATGTTCGACATCGACCCGGGCGAGCAGACCTCGTGGAGCGAGGTCCTGGCGCTGGCGCGGCTGCACCGGACCGCGTTCGAGCACCTGGACGTCGCCGCATACCCGAAGCTCACCGGACGGCGGGGACTGCAGATCTGGGTTCCCATCGCGACCGGACCGACGTTCGACGAGACGCGCGAGTGGGTCGAGCGGGTGTCCCGGACGGTCGGCGCCGTCATGCCGGACGTCGTCAGCTGGCGGTGGTCGGTGCGCGAGCGCGGCGGGCTGGCTCGGCTGGACTACACCCAGAACGCGGTGAACAAGACCCTGGTCGCGCCGTACAGCCCACGGGCCACACCCGGTGCTCCGGTGTCGGCGCCGATCGACTGGGACGAGCTGGAGGACCCGCGGCTGCGGCCGGACCGCTACACGATCCGGACCATCGGGCGCCGCCTCGAGGAGCGCGGCGACCTCTTTGCCCCGGTCCTGACGACCCATCAGCGGTTGCCCCGACTGCACTGACGCGGCGTGAGACCGTGGCCCATGGCCTCCGCCCTCCCCCGCGACGTCACGCCGATGCTGGCCACAGCCGGTCACCTCCCGGAGCACGACGAGGGCTGGGCGTACGAGATCAAGTTCGACGGCGTCCGCGTGCTCGCGTTCGTCGAGAACGGCGAGGCCCGGCTGGTCACCCGCAACGGCAACGACGTCACGTCGTCCTACCCCGAGATCGCCGAGATCGGTCCCGCGCTCGGGACACACAGCGCGATCCTCGACGGCGAAGTGGTCGTGTTCGACGGCAACGGTCGCACCGACTTCTCGTTGCTCCAGTCCCGGATGCACGTGCGAGCCCCGTCGGAGGCGCTGCGGAGGTCAGCCCCGGTGAAGCTGCTGGTCTTCGACCTGCTCCACCTCGACCGCGAGTCACTGATGCCGCGCTCCTACGACGACCGCCGCGCCGCTCTGCTGGAGCTCGAGCTCAAAGGACGCGCCTGGGACACTCCGAAGGCGGTCCAGGGCGACGGCCCGACCATCCTCGAGGCGTCGCGCGAGCAAGGGCTCGAGGGGATCATGGCCAAGCAACGCTCCGCTCCGTACCTGCCCGGGCGCCGCGTCACGACCTGGTTGAAGGTCAAGAACATCAAACGCACCTCGGCGATCGTCGTCGGCTGGCGCCCCGGCGAAGGGAACCGGGAGGGCCGGCTCGGGTCACTGCTCCTCGGCGTCCACGGCGCGAAGGGGTTCGAATATGCGGGTCAGGTGGGCACCGGGTTCACCGCCACGACCCTCACTCAGCTCGAGAACGCCCTGAAACCGTTGACCATCAACGCCTCTCCCCTGGACCAGGAGGTTCCGCGCGCGCAGGCTCGGGACGCTACCTGGGTGCAGCCCACGCTCGTCGCCGAGGTCGACTACACCGAGTGGACCCGGGACGGCCGGATGCGTCACCCCTCGTTCAAGGGCCTCCGCACCGACTACGACCCGGCCGACGTCGTCCGCGACTGAGGGCGTTGGGCTGACGCCCACCAGGACCGCGGCGGACCCGACCGGCGTCGAGCCGACTGGCGCCCACCCGACTGGCGCCTACCCGACTGCAATCGACCCGACTGCAATCGACCCGAACGGCGCCGACCCGACCGCCCGCCGCCGCGACTGCGGCCGCCGGTCATCACCTCCGGGTTGGCAGCATCGTGCGCTGGCGTTAGAAGGGCGGCGGGTCCTCGGCGAGGGCGACGTCGATCTCGGTGTCACTCACCGGTCGGCCGAGGGGGTCGTCATAGTTGTGGCGTTCGGTCCGTTGTCGGCGCCCCGAGGCGGTCTGCCAGACCATTCCGCCCCCGTCCTCGACCTCGACCGTCCACACCCCACGCGTCTTGTGGTTGTGATGTCGTCGATGCTTGGCCCCGAGATTGGCGACGGTCGTCGGCCCAGCGGGCCAGGCCCGCTGATGGTCGATATCGCACTGGTGTGCGGGCACCACGCACCCGGGAGCCCGGCACACCTGGTCGAAAGCCGCGACCTGCTCGGCCATGGCGGCGGTCGGTCGGTACCGGCCGGTCGACAGCTCGAGGGCGGTCCCCGTCACGGGATCGGTGACCAGCCGGCGCCACACCGATCCGCGCGCCAGGCACAGCTGCCGGGCGTGCTCGCCGCTGAGGTAGCCGTATCCGGGGACCTCGGCTATGCCCTCCTCCAGGCCCAAGAGTGTCGAAAGGCCGACGACCACATTCACGTGAGCGACGGGCGCCATGCCGACGAACGTCGACCGCGCCGACTCCGAAAGACCCTCGGGTGACGCCCAGCCGAACAGCATGAGGTCGAGAGCCACGTCGGACCTCAGCTGCTCCAACGTCCGCCGGTCTCCCTCGGCCCGCAGGCGGCGGGCCAGCTGGTCGACGCGTTCGGCGGCCGCGGTAACGCGACCAGCCTCTCCGGTGACGACCATGGTGCCGGTCCCGTCGTGTTCGAGGACCGCGTAGGCCGTCCGCGCCTCGACCGCAGCAGCTCTCGCCTCGGCGCTCCGGGCCACGTGGAGGGCGACCTGTCGCCGCAGCTCCCGGCGTACCGCCCGATCCGACCGGATGCTCCCGTCCGCATTGGGTGCCAACATTCGCGCGGCGACCGCGCGGGCCTGGTCCCAACCGAGGTCGCGGGTCTCGCGGTGGATGAGCAGCGCGCGGTCCAGTCTCACCTCGCCCGCGGACAACGCACACAGCAGCCCAGTTCCGCGCCCATCCTCGTCCTGGGCGAGCTCCAGCCGTCGGGTGACCTCGAACTGGGACAGCCCGGTCGCCAACATCGCCTCGTCAACCGTCGCCGCGTCGGACTCGTGCGACAGCGCGATCTCGGTCAGGCCACATCCGGTCGCCGCGCACACGGTGTCGTCCCGGTCGCGGACCAGCTCACCGACCGCCTCGCGAAGCCGCCGCAACGCGGCTAGGCCCTGGAAGTCGAGCCACGCCTTGACCTGTTCCACGGCCTCGAGGAGGCGCAGCTCCTCCTCGATCCACGCCTGAGGCAGGTCCCCCACCCGATGGTCGGCCATCACCAGCTGATGAACCAGCAGCCGCGAGTCGGAGATCTCTCGCCCGACGAGCTCCGCGGAGGCCGGCTGGTCGGGAACAACCGACTCCGGGACAGACAACAGTCGCAGAGCCGCGATGACCGGCCCAGGGAGGTAGGTGGCCGGCGGCTCGACGTCGTCAGCCACGGCCCTGCTCTCCACGACGGCGGTCACCAGCACACCCCCCTACGTCGTACGTATGTTCGAATTCTACTCCACGAACCGCACAGGGTCAACGTTGTCCACCGATGAATCGCGTTGCTCGACAAGGAGATTCGACCGCAGAATGACCCCGTGCCTCATCGTGCGCTGACCTTCGGCAGTGCGGCAGCCGCATACGAGACCTTCCGGCTGGGCTACCCCGACGAGGTCGCCGACGCCGTCCTCGACTACGCCCGCAGGCCCGTCCGTACGGCCCTCGAGATCGGCGCCGGCACGGGCAAGGCGACCAGGCTGTTCGACCGTCGCGGCATGGCAGTCACGGCTACCGAGCCGGACGCCGCGATGCTCGCCGAGCTGCGGCGCCACGCCCAGCCCGGCACCACGACTCAGCAGGCAGCCTTCGAGGACCTGACGCCGCCGCCGACCTACGACCTCGTCTATGTCGCCGCAGCGCTGCACTGGACCTCCGACGAAGGCCGGTGGCCGCGCATGGCCGGTCTCCTCAACCCGACCGGCGTGTTCGCCAACATCGGCGGCCCCGTCCGCCTCGCCGAGCCCGACCTCGAGGAGGCGGTCAGGACCGCACGAGCGCCGTGGCTCACCGACGACGACATCCCGTCCCCCGACGGCACCGCGCCGTCGAGCATCCTGCAGTGGCCGGGCACCGAGCTGGAGCGCTCCGCCCTGTTCACCGACGTGCGGCAGGTCGTCATACCAAGGCGGGTGTCGATGCGGAGCGACCGCTACGTCGGCAACCTCTCGACCGTCTCCGCCTATCTCCAGCTGCCCCAGCGGGACCGGACCCAGGCCCTCGACGCGATCCACCGGGCCCTGCCCGATGAGGTCGAGGTGCTGGCCGACGTGCACGTCCACCTCGCCCGCAAAGCCTGAACGCGACGTCAGACCTCGACCGGTTCCAGGTCCTCGACCCGCCGGATCCGGACGACCGGCGAGCGCCACAGCCAGAGAATGCCGAGGCACCCACCGACCCCCGCCACGACCAGCGTCGTCGGCACCCCGACCCACTCGGCCATCAGACCCCCGAGCAGTGCGCCGAGCGGGCGGACCCCGTAGTTGACCGTCGCGTAGGCGCCGGCCGACCGGCTCCGCATCCGGTCCGGTGTCACCGCCGTCTGGATCGAGTTGACGTTGATGTCGTAGAGCATCACGCCCACCGAGCTGACGAACTCGACCGCTGCGAGCACGGCGATCTTGACCCAGTCCGGGCCGCCCGCCAGCGGGAAGAACGCCAGCGGAGCCGAGAACACCACGGCACCGACGACGCCGGCCACACCAGGCCCGACCCGCTGAGCGAACCGCGACGCGAAGACCGCGCCGACCAGGCCGCCGATCGCGCCGATCCCGAAGGCCAGGCCGATCTGTCCAGGGTCCAGTCCGAGCGAGCGGCTCGCGAACAGGATGATCACCGCCGACCCGACGAAGTTGAACAGGTTGACGACGGTCGAGCAGCCCAGGGTCGCGCGCAGGTAGGGGTGGTGTCGCAGGAACCGGAGGCCCTCCACCGACCGTCGCCAGACCCCCATCGACTCGGCGGCGCGCTCGACCGGAGGCTCCTCGACGCGCACCGACCCGATGGCCAGCGCCGAGGCGAGGAACGACACCGCGTCGACCACCATCGCCACCGGTGCCGTGACCGCCTGGATCAGCAGACCGCCGAGCGCCGGTCCCGCGATGAACGAGGCAGACCGGGTCGCGCTGAGCAGGGAGTTGGCCTGGAGGTACTGCTCCCGCCGCACGAGTCGCACGAAGAACGGGGGATACGACGTCTGGTAGAGCACCCCACCCGCCCCGAGGACCAGCGCAACCGCATACAACAACCCCATCGACATGAACCCGACGACGTGCGCGACCGGCAGCACCGCGACGGCCGCCGCCTGGATGAGGTTCGCGACGACCAGGAGCTGCTTCTTGCGGCGCTGGTGGTCGACCCACGCACCGACGACGAGCGAGAGCAGGTTCGGCGCCCAGATCGCCGCCGTGAGCACCCCGACCTCGGCCGGGCTGGCATGCAGTGTCGTGACCGCGATGAGCGGCAGGGCCAGCTCGGACACCCGGTCGCCGAGCTGCGAGACCGTCTGGCCGGACCAGTACGTCGCGAACCGTCGGTCCCGCCACAGCGGTCCGGTATGCGTGAGGTCGGGAGCGGTCACGCGTTGTCACCGCCGGGGGCGGCGGGCAGCGTGTAGCGCAGCAGCCGGACCGACCGGGCTTCCGCCGGCTGAGCATCTGGGGTGTCCTTGCGCAGCACGTAGGGCGCGAGGACCTGCTCGATGGCCGTCTCGATAGCCTCCATCTCGTCAGGCGTCACCACGACCCGGGTGTTCGCCCGGCCGGCCAACCGGCGCCACTCCGGTTCCAGCTGCGGTTCCGCCTCGGCACGCCACCGGCCGACGATGTCGCCGTCGACGGCCTCCATGACCTCTTCGAGGGCCCGCGCCGCCTCGACCGACTCCCCCGGCTCCGCGGCGAACCGGAAGCCACGAGAGACGGCCTCCCACCACCGCTCGCGACCGTGGTCGCGCAGCGACGCGGCCTCACTGGCGTCACGCACCAGACCGTGGGCTGCGAGCTGGCGAAGATGCCAGCTGGTCACCGACGGGCTGGCGCCGACCGACTCGGAGAGGCGAGTGGCCGTCGACGGGCCGTCGTTCTGAAGTCGGGTGAGGATGGCCAACCGCACCGGGTGGGCGAGGGCGCGCATCCCGCGGGCGTCGAGCTCGACGTCCCCGTAGAGGTTGCCCATGGCATCGCTCCTATCGAGAGAGTTCTATCGATAGGAATCTCTCATAAGGTCACCGCTCGGTCAACCCGTCCTCGAGCATGAGGAACCAGTGCCGCGCGAAGCACCGCACCTTGACGTGCGCGACCGCGCCGGCGGTACTCCCGACGACATCCCGCCACTCGACCCAGGCGGGCATGCCGCACTCCGGGCAGTAGACGACCGGCAGCCCACCGGCGGTGTCGGCGGTCTCGCGGGCCGCCGCCCCGGACGTGGGCGTGGGGTCGTGGTGCATGCCCAGAGGAGGGCCCACCACGCGTCGTGATTCAGCGTCGGCGGTTATCCGCCAGCCCCTGCTCGTCGATCGCGGCGCGGAGGGCCGAGTACGACGCGATGAGGGTGCGCCGCTCCTCGACGAGCATCGGGTCCACGAGGGAGCAGCCGGCCGCCACCCAGGCGTCGGACAGACCCATGGCGGCGACCCGAAGCTGCGCCGCCTCGCGAACCGGTTCCTCGGCGACGCCGTAGACGTAGGAGTAGAGGTGCGCTACCGCGTCGGTGAGGTCGTCCTCGGTGATCCCGCTCTCGCGCTGGTGCACCCGGTGCACGTGCCACCACTGCACCTCGCGGCGCGACGCCTCGACGGGGTCGACCTCGAGGTCGCCGTCCGCGACGACCAGCGCGTAGAACCGGCGCATGTACTCGCGAGCCGCGTCCGGGTCGTTGTCGGGGTAGGGCGCCCAGACTTGGTTCGCCCGCATGACGTACCACGCGCCGACCATCGTCTTACGCCGTCCGAGGCCGAACCCCTCGGACACCAGCCCCAAGGAGGCGCGGAGGAACGGACCCCACTCGTGCCGGTAGTAGTGGATCCACGCGTCGCACTCCCGGTCGCCGACCGCGACGGGGTCGAAGCTGTAGGCGTCCGCGCCCATGTTCGGATCCTCCCAGGGTCCGCGACCGCGCGGCCTCCGAACCGGGAGGGACGCTCCTACCCGCTCTCCCCCGCCGGCACACCGGGTCGCGGTCCCCGGCCGCCGTCCTCGTACACCGCGCCAGCAAGCAGCGCGAGGTGCCGAGAGGATCCGCGGCCACGAATGGTGAGGCTGAGGTCGGCGATCGACGAGTTGACGACGGTATGCGGCTCACCCTCCGGTCCGTCGTAGTCCCACGCGACCGACTCGGCGGGCCGTCGCTGCACCAGTCCGGCGACCTCGACGCCACGACCCCGCAGCCGGAACGTGCACTCCTCGGGTCCGGAGCTGATCGACGTGCCGACCAGGCGTCCCAGCCCGCCGAGTCGCACCGGTTCGCCGTCGAGGACGAGCAGCCCGTTGGCGACCCACGGTGACAGCCGTCCGCGTACCAGCACCCGCCCGGCGCCGATGTCGAGGTGACAGTCGTCCGCGCCGATATCGTTGCCCTGCAACCAGATCCACTGCTCAGCATGCTCAGCGCCCCAGTTGTGGCCGACCATGCCGCGCCACCCGTCGACCACCGTCTCTGTCCCGTCGAGCCGCACCCAACCGGTGAACGTCGAAGCCGGGTTCAGGGTCTCGAGCTTGGTGCGCGGCCAGCCGGCGGCGTAGAGCCGGTCCGGCCGCAGGTGCCGGAACGGCGGCCGACCGTCGTCGAAGGCCAGGTCCCAGCGCGCGGTGTGGTCGCCCACCGCGAGCTCCCCATATGCAGCCCCGGGCAAGACCCGGTTACCCGCGAGCTCGACGTACCCGTCGGCGGGGACGTTGACGTGGTCGGCGTCGCGCCGGAGACCGATCGGCCCTGATGGCCCGAACCCCGTGAACCAGAGGGCACCCGTGAGCCGGCCGTCGGCATACCGGAGCGTCGTGTACCGCACCCAGAAGGCCCGGCCGCCCTCGGGCGCGGCCAGCTTGAGGAAGAAGCTCTCGTATGCGCCCTGTCCCGCCGGCAGGTCCGGCACGACCGCCTGCGCCCGCGCTAGCGGCATACCAGCAGTTGTACCGCCGGACCGGTGGCCGGCGGCAGGTGCAAACTAGCGGCCGACCCCGGCGAAGTGGTCGACCAGCGCCCGGTTGAAAGCCGGCAGGTCGTCCGGCTTGCGGCTGGTGACGAGCCACTCGTCCCGGACGACCTCCTCGTCGACCCACGTGCCGCCAGCGTTGCGGATGTCGGTCTGGAGGCTGGGCCACGAGGTGAGGCGCCGTCCGTCGAGAACGTCCGCCTCGACCAGCGTCCACGGGGCGTGACAGATCGCCGCCACCGGCTTGCCCGCCGCGACGAAGTCCTTGACGAACCGGACCGCGTCGTCGTCGGCGCGCAGCGCATCCGGGTTGGCCACGCCACCCGGGAGGACCAGGCCGTCGTAGTCCGACACCGACGCGTCCGCGAATGTCGTATCGACGTCGAAGGTGTCGCCCTTGTCGAGGTGGTTGAACGCCTGCGCGGAGCCGCTCTCCATCGAGATGAGGACAGGGGTGCCGCCGGCCGCCTTGACGGCGTCCCACGGCTGCTCCAGCTCGACCTGCTCGATGCCCTCGTTGGCCACGGCGAACGCGATGGTCTTGCCGGTCAGGGTGTCGCTCATGACGCACCCTCCAGGTCGACGGTGCCGGTGTCACCGGATTTCGGCGGGTTGCCGGTGACCCGGGCCTTGACCATGTCGAGGGTCATCGCCAGCCGGCCGGGGCTGTCCCAGTACTGCGCGGACTCGCCGCTCACCTTGACGACGACCACCGAGGGGTCGTCCTTGCCGTCGGGGAACCACGCCTCGGTGAACGTGTTCCACAGCTCCTTCTTCTTCTGGCCGTCGTCGACGACGGTGGCCGAGCCCGTGAGGGAGAGCCAGGCGCTCGATCCCGCGTACGACACGTTGACGTGTGGATGCGAGCTGAGGTTGCGGACCGTCTCGGAGCGGGTGCTGGCGATGAACCACGCGTCGCCGTCGAACTCGGCCTCCTGCGTCGTCATCGGCGCCGCGTGAAGGCTGCCGTCGCCCGCGGTGGTGACGAACATGCAGGTCCGCACGTCCTTCATGATCGACCGCACCGTCTCGAGCGACTCGTCTGATCGCGTGTTCGTGGTCATGGAGGGACCACTACCCGCTCCGACAGGGTCCAACCCTCCCGGTCGTCACGCCGGGATTCAGGGAGTCTGCGCAGGCGGCACTCATCGGTTCTTCACAATTCGGTGCCAATGGCGGCGAGGAAACCTCCGCGAAAGGTACAGACCGGTAGGTTGCCGCAATGACCGACGCCCCCACCGACTCGCAGCCGGACTCGACGCCCGACTCCGCGCGAGATGCAGCGCCTGACTCGCCGCCGCCGCCCAAGGGTGGTGAGCCGATGGTGGACATCAGCTCGGTCAACAAGCACTTCGGCGACCTCCACGTCCTCAAGGACATCAACCTCACGGTCGGAAAGGGCGAGGTCGTCGTCGTCCTCGGGCCTTCCGGCTCCGGCAAGTCGACGCTGTGCCGCACGATCAACCGGCTCGAGACGTTCGAGTCCGGCTCGATCACCATCGACGGCAAGCCACTGCCCGAGGAAGGCAAGGAGCTGGCCCACCTGCGCGCCGACGTGGGCATGGTGTTCCAGAGCTTCAACCTCTTCGCCCACAAGACGATCCTCCAGAACGTGACCCTCGGGCCGATGAAGGTCCGCAAGACCAAGAAGTCCGACGCCGAGAAGCGGGCCAAGGAGCTGCTCGACCGGGTCGGCGTCGCCCACCAGTCGGAGAAGTACCCCGCGCAGCTCTCCGGCGGCCAGCAGCAGCGCGTCGCGATCGCCCGCTCGCTGGCCATGGAGCCCAAGGTCATGCTCTTCGACGAGCCGACCTCCGCGCTGGACCCGGAGATGATCAACGAGGTCCTCGACGTCATGATCCAGCTCGCGAAGTCGGGCATGACGATGATCGTCGTCACGCACGAGATGGGCTTCGCCCGCAAGGCGGCCGACCGCGTCGTCTTCATGGCCGACGGCGAGATCGTCGAGGACGCCACGCCGGAGACGTTCTTCACCAACCCTCGGTCGAACCGCGCCAAGGACTTCCTCGGCAAGATCCTCACGCACTGACCGACCCTTGAAAACCTCACCCCAAACCCAGCCCTTATGCAGCAGGGCACAACAGGGAGGAACACCAGAATGAAGCTCGGACGGATCAGCGTCGCCACCGTGGCGGCGCTCGCGGCCATCGGCCTGGCGGCCTGTGGCAGCGGTACGCCCGGAGGCAGCAGCGGCGGGGGCGGCGGTGCTACCGGTGGCAGCGGCGAGGCCGTGAAGGTCGGCATCAAGTTCGACCAGCCCGGCATGGGCCTCAAGGAAGGCAACACCTATTCGGGGTTCGACGTCGACCTCGCCAACTACATCGCCAAGGAGCTGAACTTCACCCCGACCTTCGTCGAGGCCATCTCCGCTCAGCGCGAGACGCTCATCAAGTCGGGCCAGGTGAAGTACATCGTCGGCACCTACTCGATCACCGACGCCCGGAAGAAGGACGTCGACTTCGCCGGTCCGTACTTCATCGCCGGCCAGGACCTGCTGATCCGGGCCGATGACACCTCGATCACCGGGCCGGACTCGCTCAAGGGCAAGAAGCTCTGTTCGGTCAAGGGCTCGACCTCGGCGGCCAACGTGCAGAAGAAGTACGGCGCCGAGATCCAGCTCCAGGAGTACGGCACGTACACCCTGTGTGTCGACGCCCTGAAGTCCAAGGCGGTCGACGCGCTGACGACGGACAACACGATCCTCGCCGGCTACGCCGCGCAGGAAGCCAACAAGGGCAAGCTCAAGGTCGTCGGCCAGACGTTCTCCACGGAGAACTACGGCGTCGGCCTGGCCAAGGGCGACACGGCTTTCTGCCAGAAGGTCACCGACGCGATCAACAAGTGGATCAGCTCGGGCGGCTGGCAGGCGGCGGTCGACAAGAACCTCGGCCCGGCGAACTTCAAGCCGGGCGCTGGCAACCCGCCGAAGCCCGCGGCCTGCGGGTCGCCCGGCGGCGCCACCGGCTGACGTCACCACGAACAGGGGGTATGCCGCCCGCTCACCTGGGCGGGCGGCATACCCCTGCGTAGTGCCCTTCCACCCGTGAACTGGAGGCCCGATGGGTGAGCTGTTCGCCGAGTACAACATCCTTGGCGCGTTCGGCATGAACGTCCTGCTGACGATCTTCGCGGCGATCGGGTCGCTGATCATCGGGACCATCGTCGCGATCCTGCGCATCTCGCCGGTCGGCCTGCTGCAGAAGGTCGGCGCGTTCTACGTGAACACCGTCCGGAACACCCCGCTGACGCTGATCATCATCGCCTGCAACATCATCATGATCGTCAACCTGGGCTTCAACCTCAGCGACGACCTGGTGCGCAACAACATCATCTGGGCGATCATCGGGCTGTCCGTCTACCACGCGGCCTTCGTCTGCGAGTCACTGCGGAGCGGCGTCAACACCGTGCCGCTCGGCCAGGCGGAGGCGGCCCGGTCGGTGGGCCTCACCTTCGGGCAGAGCCTGCGTGAGGTGCTTCTCCCCCAAGCGTTCCGGGGCGCGATCACGCCGCTGGGTAACACGCTCATCGCGCTGACCAAGAACACCACGGTCGCCACGGCCATCGGAGTCGCCGAGATCAGCGGCCTGATGAAGACGATGCAGGAGTTCCGGCCGGATCTGATCTTCGCGATCTTCATGATCGTGGCGATCGGCTTCGTCATCCTCACCCTCCCGGTGGGCCTCCTGACGACCTACCTCTCCAACCGCCTGGCGGTGAAGCGATGAGCACCTCGGTTCTCTTCGACGCGCCGGGTCCCAAGGCCCGGGCGCGGTACCGCATCGTCGCCGTGGTCGGCGGCGTTCTCGTCGCGGCGTTCGTCGTCTTCGTGCTCATCCAGATGGGCTCGCACGGCAACCTCGAAGCCGAGAAGTGGACACCGTTCCTCACAGCGGAGATCTGGCAGTACTACCTGATCCCCGGTCTCGTGAACACGCTTCTGGCGGCGGGGATCTCGATCGTCCTCGCGGGAGTGTTCGGGTTGGTGTTCGGGATCGGGCGGCTGTCGCACATTGCGCCGATCCGGTGGTTCTGCACGGTGATCGTGGAGTTCTTCCGGTCGGTTCCCGTGCTGGTCATGATGATCGCGGCGTTCTCGTACTTCAGCTACAACAACATCTTCGTCAGCGACCTCAACCCGCTGGCGGCGGTCGTGACGGGCCTGACCCTCTACAACGGCTCGGTGGTGGCGGAGCTGCTGCGCTCCGGCGTGGGCAGCCTGCCGAAGGGACAGTCCGAAGCGGGGCTGTCGATCGGACTCACCCCCAGCCAGACGCTCCGGGCGATCCAGCTGCCGCAGGCGATCACGGCGATGCTGCCGGCCCTGGTGGGGCAGCTGGTCGTGGTGTTGAAGGACACCGCGCTCGGCCAGATCATCACTTATCCCGAGCTGCTCAACACCTACCAGCAGATCGGCTCGTACAAGTCCAACCCGGTGCCGGCAATCATCGTCATCGCGATCATCTTCATCCTCATCAACTACTCGTTGACGAAGGTGGCGGCGGCGGTCGAGGCCCGGCTACGACGGCGGGGCCGGTCCACGCTCGGTGCCGGTGGCGGCGGGGCGGCCCTCATCGTGGCCGACCCGGAGCTCACCGAGGCCGACCAGCCCGGCGAGGACCTCGGCGACGTGATCGGCGACCACCGCCGCTGAGGAAGCCCGGCTTCACCCCAGATCGTGGGAACTAGTTGCCCTCAGAGGGTCAACTAGTTCCCACGATCTGCTCGGGGAGCGGTTCGGTATGCGGCGCCACTCCACTGACCCACCTAAGAGGAGCGAAATTGATGTCATAGCGCCACCTTCGCTCCCCTCAACGACCCGTCATCGCAGCGCCGTTCATGATCGTGGGAACTAGTTGCCCTCAGAGGGTCAACTAGTTCCCAC
>DASTNV010000069.1:0-4449 GCA_035762725.1 Lapillicoccus sp.
GTCATGGGCTGGACCGATGTCGGCGCGCTCGAGGCGGGACGCAGGGCCGACATCGTGGTCGTCGACGACGCCCTGGAGCCGGTCCAGGTGATCCGCGCCGGCGCCTGGCTCGCCTGACCTTTCCCCCCGGCTCTCCAAACCGCCGAGAGGCCAACTTCGGCTCTCATTTCACGCGTTTGACGACAGATGTTGGCCTCTCGCCGCAAATAGCTACTCGCTGCGGAGGAGCTTGAGGACGGCCTTCTCGACCACGACGCGGCCCTTGGGTGACAACGGCTCCCCCGCGCGGATCCGCTGGTGGTCGGCCTTGCTCAGCTTCTTGAACAGCCGCCCCGTCGTCGCCAACGTCGCCCCCGCGTTGTGCTTCTCGAAGACGGTCGGGTCGACGTAGGAACGGCGCGCCACGGCCGGGGTGTTGCCGAGCTGCGCCGACACCATCTTGACGACCTCGCGCTCGGTCTTCGCAGCCTCGGTCTTCGACGGCTTGGACTTCTTCTTGGACTTCGCGCCGGACTTTGGAGCCGGCCGAGCAGCTCCGCTCTTGTCGAGTGACAGCTCCGCGAGCGCGGCCGCAGCGGTCACCGTCGCCGCCCACGTCCGCAGGTCCTTGACCGTGAAGTCGGAACCGGTGAGCACCTTGAACTCGGCGTTCACGTCGGCCCCGGTGATCTCCCGCCACGTCGTGCCGTCGCGGTACTGAAGCAGCCGCTTCCCCGGCGCCTTGCTCTGCTTGAGCGCGGCGATCGCCGCCGCCAACGCCGGGTCCGTCACCGTCGCGTCCCGCTGCACGCCGGACTTGGCCGGGAACCGGAAGTGCACGTCGTTCCCGTCGACCTTGACGTGTTTGCGGTACAGCGTCGTGACCCCGTGGGTCCCGTGCTCCTGCTCGTACTCCTCGCCACCCGTGCGGAACAGCCCCAGGTCGAGCATCCGCAGCGCGACCGCGATGACCCGTTCCCGCGGCAGCTCGGCGTGCCGCAGGTCGTGGCGAACCCGGCGCCGCATCTCGGGCAGCAGCGGCACCAGCAGCTGGACCCGCTGGTGCTTGGCCCGGTCACGGAACTCACGCCACACCGGGTGGTAGAGGTACTGGCGCCGACCGGCCTCGTCGGTGCCGACCGCCTGGATATGACCGTTGGGACGCGGGCAGATCCAGACGTCCTTCCACGCCGGGGGGATGACCAGGTCCTCGATGCGCTCGCGCGTCTGATCGCTTACCGGACGCCCGTCGTCGTCCTGGTAGCTCCACCCCTTGCCCCGGCGCACCCGTCGCAGCCCGGGCCCCTTGAGCTTGCTGCGTCGAAGGCGCACGACGTGACCCTGACACAGGGCCGACGTTCCCGCGCGCCGGGAATTCGTCCCATCCGTTTCGCATCTACGCGATTGGTATGCGGCGAAGCAGGGCAGGGTGTGGGTACGGCCGATGGTTTACGAGGCCCGGGCCAGCGTCGACCGAGCCCCGGTGGCTTCAGCTCGAGAGGCCATCGGGGCGCCGGCCGGGCCCCGTCACGTCACCCCCCGGGATGTTCCGGCCCCTCGACCAGCCACCAGGCCGCATACGGAGTGAGCCAGTACCGACCCTCCGCGTCCGGCTCGACGAACCGTTCCGACATGGCGTCCCACGGCTCGGTGAGCCCGAGCTCGGCCACCCGCCACGCGGGGAACGGACGCAACTCGGCGGTGATGTTGTAGAGGCAGAGCATCGGACCGATCGGCGCGCGGCGCACCGTCGCCAGCACTCCGCCCTCGTCGACCGGGAGAACCTCGCTCCGGACGCTGGCGTGCAGGTGGGGCAAGGACGCCCGGACCCGGGCCAGGTGGGCCATCCCCTCGAAGACCCGTCCGGCAACGGTGCGCCGGTCGTTCCGCTGCTCCGCGCGCTTCCAGTCCAGACGGGGCCGGTGCGCCCACCGGTTGTCGGTCTCGTGGCCCTCCTCGTCCGACCAGCCAGGGTCGTTGGGCATGCCCAGCTCGTCGCCACTCCACACGACGGGGATCCCGCCCCACGCATACACGATGGCGTGGGTCAGGAAGAACCGGCCGAGGGCGACGTCGACATCTTCGGGTGCGCTCGCCGCGGAGAGGCCGGACAGCGCCGCGGTGGTGCCGCTGATCCGGCGGTCCCCGGTGGCCGGGTTCTCCTGGAACACCAGGCCCCGCGCGGTCGAACCCGGGAACAGCCCCGAGTACCAGTCGGAGAGGAACCCCCGGTGGTGGTACCCGCTCAGCCCGACGCCGCTGGTGTCCTCGTCGGTGATCGCCCAGCCGATGTCGTCGTGGCAGCGCACGTAGGTGATCCAGGCCGCCGACGAGGGGGCTCGCGGCAACCGCTCGAGGGTATGCGCCGCCAGCCGGCTGTCCGCGGTCGCCAGCATCGACCAGATCTGCACCATGAGGGTGTTGTGGTACGCGAGGTCACTGACCTTGCCGTAGTGCCGGCCCGCCCCGAGGTACTGCACGAGGTCGTGCGGCGCGACGATCGCCTCGGCCTTGAACGCCAGTGCCGGACAGGCGATCCGCGCGACCGTCTTGAGCACCTGGGTGACCGCGTGGACCTCGGGCTCGTTCTGGCAGGTGGTCCCCATCCGCTTCCACAGGAACGCGATCGCGTCGAGCCGCAGCACCTCCACGCCGAGGTTGGCGAGGAAGAGGATGATCTCGGCGAACTCGACGAGCACGTCGGGGTTGGACCAGTCGAGGTCCCACTGCCAGGCGTTGAACGTCGTCCACACCCACTGCTGCAGCTCCTCGTCCCAGGAGAAGTTGCCCGGCGCGAAGTCGGGGAAGACCTCCGGCAGCGTCCGCTCGTACGCGTCCGGCTCGGTGCGGTCGGGGTACAGGTGGAAGTAGTCCCGGTAGTGCTGCTCCCCCGCTCGCGCGCGGACCGCCCACTCGTGCTCCCGGGCGACGTGGTTGAGCACCAGGTCGAGGACCAGGCTGATCCCGTTCTCGCGCAACGTTCTCGCCAGGTGACGCAGGTCCTCGACCGTCCCGAGGTCGGAACGGACCGCGCGGTAGTCCCGCACCGCATACCCGCCGTCGTTGTCGCCGGGCCGCGGGTCGAGCAGCGGCATGAGGTGCAGGTAGGTGATGCCGAGCTCACGCAGGTAGGGGATCTTCTCCCCGACACCGTTGAGGTCCCCCGCGAACCGGTCGGCGTATGCGGCGTAGCCCACCATCCGCGGTAGCTGCAGCCAGTCCGGTTGGAGCGAGCGACGGATATCGAGAACGTGCAGGTCGTGCGGCCGCTCGAGGTAGGCGGTGTGGGCGAGATCGACCAGCCGGTCGGCCAGCGCGAGCGCGCGGTCCTGCCCGTACAGCATCTCCAGCGCTTCGACGAGATCACGACGTCGACGCTCGACGCGGAGCTCGAAGAGCTCCTCGCGGTCGGCGCTGGCGGGCATTCCCGCATCCAACCGCACCCACGCAGCCCCCGGAAGGACGCAGCCGGAGGTGTCCGCGTGTCGGTCAGCGGCGACGTGAGCGAGGCGCGGGGTCGGGTTCGGGTTCGTCGTCCGGCAGCAACTGGTACGTCGGGTTGGCCATCGCGAGGTACCCGTGCCGCTCGCCCACCCGGCCCTCGACCCGGACCTGCACACCTGGTTCCATCCCCTCGACCTTGCGCCGTCCGTAGAACAGCAGGGTGACGCCGCCGGACTCGTCAGCCAGCTCGGCCCGGTAGGTGGGGCTGGCCCCGATGCTCGACGATTCGACCGCGCGGATCCGGCCCTGCAGGACCGCCCGACCACGGTGCGGTGCGTCGGCGATGGTGACGCGGTCCGGCGGTGTCGGTCCGATCGACGCGACGGTTTCGTGGTGCGGCCGAGGCAGTGAACCGCTCGGCCGGCCGTCGCGCCGGATCGAGCGGGGCCGCGTCGAGGCGTCGAAGGGCACGATCGTCGCGGCCACCCCGCGCACCTGCGAGACGGCGACGGCGATCTCGTCGGCGGTGCGATCGTGGAGAAGGCGGCCACGCAGCGCGCCGTACTGACGCCGGGGCATGATCACCGTGACCACGCCGTTCGCCGGGCCGGCGACGAGGGTCCGCTCGGCCAGCTCCAATGCGGCCCGCCCGAGCCGGCGGTCGGGGCAGTCGACGACCTCGAGCGGGAGGTCGAGCCGGTCGACCTCGTCCCAGGCCTGCTGGAGGGCCTTGGCGTGCTCGACGTCGATGAGGAAGTGCACGGCCCGCAAGGAGGTCGGCCGGAGGCTCCGGGCGTAGGTCAGGGCCCGGAGCATGGCCAGGTCGACCTTGTCGACGAGGAGCAGGACGGTGTTGCTCGTCGCGACCGGTCGGGCTTCACGGTTCGGGAGCGCCCTGAGCAGCGCCGCCTCACGCTGGTAGCTCTGCCGCAGCCGCAGCAGCAGGACGACGAGCAGCGGGAAGACGATGACGACGAGCCAGGCGCCTTCGGTGAACTTGGTGATGGCGAAGATGAGGACGACCGC
>DASTNV010000070.1:0-7529 GCA_035762725.1 Lapillicoccus sp.
CGGGCGCGCGGCCTGCACCACGGCGTGCTCACGCCGCGCTCGGTGTTCCGCAGGGACGACGGCTCGGTCAAAGTCCGCGGTCTGGCGACCGAGGCGGCGCTGGTCGAGGCGGACGACGCCACGCCCGACGAGGCGACCCGGAGCGACACCGTCGCGCTGGTGGCGCTCTCGTATGCGTTGCTGACCAGCCGCTGGCCGCTGCCCGGACCCGACTCCGGACTGGAAGCCGCCCCCCGGATGGTCGGAGGGGTGGCCGCTCCCTCGGAGATCGCCGTCGGAGTCCCCGCCGACCTCGACCTCGTCGCCCGGCGCACGCTGTCCGAGAACTCCGGTCCGCAGACTCCCGGTGAGCTGGTCGACCAGATCGGCCCCTGGTCCCCCACGCCGGTCGGTGCCGGCCTCGACGTCGGCCCGGTCCGCCGCATCCCGGGAAACCGCACCGAACCACTGGACCGCGACCGCCGCAGCGGCGGACTCGCCCGGACGACCGGGCGCAGCGGGCGAGGCGCGCACGAGAACGGCCGAGCCGCCTCGGCTGCGCTTGCCGCGGCCGGGACCGCTGGGGCGGTTGGTGCTGCTGGGGCTGCCGCGACCACTGCTGGCGGTTCTCCCCGCAGCGTGCTCGGCATGAACTTCGACACCCGCCGCCCCGATACGCCTCCCGCGCCCAGCGAGGACCCGGAGACGGTGGGCCTCGACGCCTTCGGGCTGATCGAGGAGGGCGACGAGGGGTACGACGACGGGACGTACACGCCTGCCCCAGGGGGTGCGTCGGCGGCGGCCGGGGCGATGGCCGCAGGGGCGGCGGCCGGTACCGCCGCGATCGCCAAGGGCCTCGGCACCGCCTTCGGCGCCGCCGGTTCGCTGGCCTCCAAGGCGACCGGACGGATGGGCGGCCTGGCCCGCGGTGCCGCCGACCGGGCCGCCGAACGCTCGGCGACCCGGGCGGAGCGCCGGCAGACCGAACGCTGGGAGGACCCGTTCATCGTCGGCGAGCAGGTCCGGCTCTCCGAGACCCTCGAACCCACCGAGGAGCAGCTCGAACCCGCCCTTCCGCTGTTGCCGGGGGCCGTGCAGGAACCGCTGGACAAGGACCAGTCCCGGCTCGTCCTCGTCCTCGTCGCCGTGTTCGTCCTCCTTGCTGCGGGGCTCGGGATCTGGGGGTTGCCCAAGATCACCGGGTTCAGCACGGCCGCCGAGCCGCCGGTCGTCACCCAGACCGTGACGGCCACCCCGAGCGCCACCGGATCCGCCCCCGCCCCCAGCGCCAGCGCTCCTCCGTCTTCGGCTCCCGCCGCCGGGCCCATCCCGATCGTCGCCGCCAGCCAGATCTCGCAGAACGGCGGCGTGCAGGCGACCAAGACGGGAGCGGCGGCCTTCGACGGCAACGGAAGTACGGGGTGGCAGTCGAGCAACTGGTATGCGACGGCCAAGTACGGCGGCCTCCCCGGCCGGACCACGGGCCTGCTCCTCGACCTCGGGTCGTCGGTCGACGTCCACCAGGTCACCTTCACCACCAACGGGGCGTCGGACGTCTCGGTCTACGTCACGGACACAACATCGGTAGACGGGGCGACCCAGATCGGGTCGGTCACCCAGAAGGACGGCGAGTCGACGGTTGCGGTCCCGAACAACGGGGCAGTCAAGGGGCGGTACGTCATCCTGTGGTTCACCGCGCTCGGCCCCGCGGAGAACGGCCGGTTCCGGGCCCAGGTCGCCGAAGCGAGCGTCCGGTGACCGACACCCTCGACCGCGCCGCCCGAACCGACGCCGACCTCATCGCCGCGCACTGCGCGGGCGACCAGGACGCGTTCGGTGAGCTGTTCCGCCGACACCGCGACCGGATGTGGGCGGTCGCCCTCCGCACCTGCGGCGACCGCGAACTCGCAGCGGACGCCGTCCAGGACGGGTTTATCGCCGCGTTCCGCCGGGCCGACTCGTTCCGCGGCGACGCCGCCGTCACGACGTGGCTGCACCGCATCGTCGTCAACGCCTGCCTCGACCGGCTCCGCCGGCAACGACCCACTGCGCCACTGCCCGAGTACGAGTCCCTCGAGCTCGCCGACCAGCGCGACGCGCACGGCAGCACCGAGTCGGCGCTCGACGTCCGGGCCGCGCTGGCCCAGCTGCCCGAGGGTCAGCGCCTCGCGCTCGTCCTCGTCGACATGCACGGGCTGAGCATCGCCGAGGCCGCCGAGATCCTGGGGGTGGCCGAAGGCACCGTCAAGTCCCGGTGTTCCCGCGGCCGGGCCGGGCTGGCCGAGCTGCTGGGCTTGGCGCCGGCGAGCCGATCGACCGACTCGGGGAACCCTCCGGCGCCGCCCGACGTCTGATCTCCGGCGACACTCTGCCCTGACCGGTCGCCCACCTCCGCCGTGCATCCCGGATGCCGCGCGATACTCCGTTACAGACCACCGCCCTACCCGGAGCCTGCATGGACCCCCAGTACGACGCGGACAGCGACGCCCGCACCGACGCATACCCCCTCCACCCCGAGGTGGAGGCCGACGCGGCGAACGACCCGGTGCAGTCGGCCGTGCGCACCCTGCTGCGCAGTGCCCCCGATCCCGGTCCGATGCCGGTCGAGGTGTCCCGTCGGATCGAGGACGCCCTGGCCCAGGCGGCCGCGCGGCGGGATAGCGATCACGAACTGTTCGACGAGCTCGGCTTCGGCGAGCCCGGAGCGGTCGTGACCGAGAACGCCCCTGAGAGCCAGCCGGACAACGTCGCCCCGTTCGGCCGCAGTCGCTGGCCGGTCATCGCCGCGGCGGCGGCCGTCGTGGCCGTCCTCGCCATCGGCGGCGCCGTCGTCGCGAACCAGTTCCGCGGCGGGTCCGGAGGGCTCGCCTCGATCCCGCCCCAGGGCTCGACCGGCGGCGCAGCCGGGTCGGTCCACGTCCAGGTGAGCAACACCGCCTATACCAGGGACTCCCTGGTCAGCGGCGCGCAGACTCTCATCGCCTCCCCTGGTCCGGACGCCAGCGTCGGCGACGCACCGTCCGCCGGGCCGCTGGTCACCCAGGCCGGCGCGGCCGCGTGCGTCCAGGCGCTCCAGGCGACCGACGCGGGGTCGGTGAGCATCGACCTCGCGACGTACGAGGGCCAGCCGGCCGCGATCGTCGTCGTCCGGAGGTCCGACTCGACCTCGGTGTATGCCGTCCAGCGGGACTGCGGGGACGGGGACGCGGGGGTCATGCAGGACGCCGTCGCGGTCCCCTGACCCACCAGGTGGACCTCCGGGAACACACCGGCCGACGCCGTGGTTACCGTCCCTGGATCCATCGCACCGGCCGGTATGTTGGGGCTCTCAGGCCTCCCGGCCACAGCATCTAGCGGTTCGCCTGCTCGCGGACCACAAGGGGTTGACCTCGTGACCGACGTGCGCAACGTCATCATCATCGGCTCGGGACCGGCCGGCTACACCGCCGCCGTCTACGCCTCCCGCGCGAACCTTCGGCCGCTGCTCATCGAGGGCAGTGTCACCGCCGGCGGCGCGCTGATGAACACCACCGACGTCGAGAACTTCCCGGGCTTCCGCGACGGGATCATGGGCCCCGCCCTGATGGAGGAGATGCGGGCCCAGGCGGAGCGGTTCGGCACCGAGATCATCACCGACGACGTCACCGCGGTCGAGCTGCACGGCGAGGTCAAGACCGTCGAGACGGGCGACAGCGGCACCTTCCGGGCACACGCGGTCATCCTCGCGATGGGCTCGGCCTACCGCGAGCTCGGCCTCCCGGACGAGAAGCGGCTGTCCGGCCGCGGCGTCTCCTGGTGTGCCACCTGCGACGGCTTCTTCTTCCGCGACCAGGACATCGCGGTCGTCGGCGGCGGCGACTCGGCGATCGAGGAGGCCACCTTCCTCACCAAGTTCGCGCGGTCGGTGACCATCGTGCACCGGCGCGACGCCCTGCGGGCCAGCAAGATCATGGCCGAGCGGGCCTTTGCGAACCCCAAGATCACCTTCGCCTGGAACTCCACGGTCACTGCCATTCACGGCGACGACCGGGTCAGCGGAATCACTCTTGCTGACACGCATACGGGCGAGGAGCGGGAGCTGCCGGTCACCGGCCTGTTCATCGCGATCGGCCATGACCCGCGCAACGAGCTGGTCCGTGACCTCGTCGACCTCGACCCGGCGGGCTACGTCGTCACCGGACTGGATGGCTCGCACCGGTCCACTGCGACCCGCATCCCCGGCGTCTTCGCCTGTGGCGACCTCGTCGACCACACCTACCGGCAGGCCATCACGGCTGCCGGAACCGGCTGTGCCGCCGCCCTCGACGCCGAGCACTACCTCGCCTCGCTCGAGGACCTCGAGCACGCCATCGCCGCGGCCGCCCAGGAGGAGGCGATGGACACACCGTCCTCCGACCTGTCACCGGCCACCGTTAGCCTCTGAACCCAGCCCACCATCCAGAAGGGACCCCCATGGGAGCCACCAAGGTCACGACCGACGCCACCTTCGAGCAGGACGTCCTGAAGAACGACAAGCCAGTCATCGTCGACTTCTGGGCCACGTGGTGCGGGCCGTGTCGCGCGGTCGCCCCCATCCTCGAGGAGATCGCCGCCACCTACGGCGACCAGGTCGACGTCGTCAAGCTCGACACCGACGCCAACCCCGCGGTGACCAGCCGCTACGGCGTGGTGAGCATCCCCACGATGAACGTCTACGTCAACGGTGAGGTGGTCAAGACCCTCGTCGGCGCCATGCCGAAGCCGCGCCTCCTGCGCGAGCTCGAGGACTACATCGCCAGCTGACGGGTCTCCGCCAGTCAGGCGGGGCGGTTGTTTGCGGTTCGCTGAATGCCGTATGCGTCGGCGCACCGCGGGGTCCTGGGTCGGCTATCGTTCGCAGAGCGTCGACCGGGGACGACGCCGGATTGCGGCGTCACCCGTCCCCCCGGACGCCCTGAGCCACCCCATGACTGACCCGTATGTGTCCCCCAGAGATCCGTGAGGGAGGGACGTGACCGAACCGCGTACCGGCCTCCAGGCCCGACTCGGCTACCGCGGACCCGTGGTCCGCGACCTCCGCGACAGCCTCTCCGCCGCCGGCGCGCTCGAGCCCGTCGCCGAGGTCCGGAGTGCCGAGGACACCTTCGACGAGGAGCTCGACGCCGCGGTCCGCTCGTTCCAGCAGGACCGCGGGCTGCTCGTCGACGGGATCGTCGGACCCTGGACGTTCGCGGCGCTCGACGCGGCCAAGTGGCAGCTCGGCGACCGACTGCTCCGGTACTCGCCCGGACACCTCGTCCACGGCGACGACGTCACCGAGCTGCAGGAGCGCCTGCTCGGGCTCGGGTTCCACCCTGGTCGGATCGACGGGCTCTTCGGTCCGGACACCGAGGGGGCGGTTCGCGCGTTCCAGCGCGGCGTCGGCCTGATCGCCGACGGCGAGGTGGGTCCGGCGACGTTGCGGGCGTTCACCGACCTGCGGCGCAGCGTGGCCGGCGGCTCGCCGTTGTCACTGCGCGAGCGCGAACACGTGCGGCGGTCAGGGCACAGCCTGGCCGGGCGCACCGTCGTCCTCGACCCCGGCCACGGCGGTGACGACCCGGGTGCTGTCGCGCACGGCATCGTCGAGGCGGAGGTCGTCCACGACATCGCCGGGCGGATCGAGGGTCGGCTCAGCGCTCACGGGGCCAACGTCGTCTACACGCGGACCCGGTTCACGTCGGCCGGGGACGACGAGGCGCGCGCCGAGTTCGCCAACAGTTGCGGCGCCGACATCCTGCTCTCCCTGCACTGCGACACCGCCGACCAGCAGGACGCCAGCGGCGTGGCCACGTTCTTCTTCGGACAGAAGCGGTTCGGGGCCTGGTCCGCGGTGGGCGAACAGCTCGCCGACCTCATCCAGCGTGAGACCGTCGCCCGCACCGGCCTGACCGACTGCCGCACGCACGCCCGCTCCTGGAAGCTGCTCCAGGCCACCCGGATGCCGGCCGTCCGGATCGAGGCCGGGTACGTCAGCAACCCGCACGACGCGGCTCGGCTTGGTGACGCCGCGTTCCGGGACGCGATCGCCGAGGGTGTGGTGGTCGCCCTCCAGCGCCTCTACCTCGGCGAGCAGGACACCAGCGCCACCGGCGTGCTCCAGCTCGGCGATCTACGCAAGGTGCTCGAGGAGCTCGCCGGCTGAATCTCACCCCACGAGGTTCTCCCCACAACGCTCTTCGCTTCGCTCCGAACGTTGCGTGGGCCCGCGCTTCGCTCCGATACTTCGCGGGGACCCCGACAAGACCCCTAATTGGGGTTCGGGTGCTCGCGGTGCGCGGTGCCCACCGGTTGTGGCGTGCTCAAGCCCCGGACCGGGGCGAGCAGCCGCTCCACCGCCTGCTCGACCTCGCCACGCCACCGCAACGCGGTCCGCAGGTCGAGGCGCAGCCGGGGGTAGGCGATGTGGTCGCGCGCCGTGCGGAACCCCACCGCGGTGAGGAACTCCGCCGGGAGCAGACAGTCGGCGTGTCCGTGCGAGGACCCGTAAGCCTCGAGCGCCTTGCTGCCCCGCCGGAGCACGTCCTTCGCGGCCGACTGCACGAGCACCCGGCCGAGCCCCTGACCGACGTACTCAGGATCGATCCGCGCGGTGATGAGGACGATCGCGTCCCGGCTGACCGGCGCGGTCGGGAAGGCGAGCGCTCGAGGCACGAGGTGCGCCGGCGCATACGTGATGTAGCCGGCGAACCGGCCGTCGACGTAGACGACCCGGCCGGGCGTGCCCCACTCCAGCAGGGTCGCGGTCAGCCAGCCCTCCTTGTCCTGCCGGGGGTGCTGGCGCCGCCGGGCGGCCAGGGCCGGGCCGAGCTCCCAGAAGACGCAGTCGGCGCAGGTACCGGTGAGGTCGCCGAGTCGGTCGACGGTCAACGGGAGGACGTCGCGAGCCATCAGGCCTCCTTTCTCCCAGTATGCGTGCCTAGAGGCTCGCCGCGTACGTGCGGAGGGCTTCCGCGGCCCCGGAGGTCAACGGATCGCCGTGCCCGAAGAGGATCACGCCGGCGTCGAGGGCGGCCAGCTTCTTCACCGAGTCACGGGCGGCCGCGGTGTCGGCGGTGAACTGCGGGTTGGACCCCGTCAGGCCGGACGTGTTGCCGAGAGCGTCACCAACGACGAGCACCTTGGCCGTCCGGTCGAACACGCATACGTGTCCCGCGGTGTGACCCGGTGTCGCCACGATCTGAAGCCCGAACACGTCGGCGCCGTCCGCGGCCGCGGCGACCGGGCGCGGGCTGGAGAGGTTCGCGATGTCCGCCTGACCGGCGTGGACGGTCGCGTTGGCCGCACGGGCCGCCACCTCACCGAGGCTGCCGGCGTGGTCGCCGTGGTGGTGGGTGAGGATCACGTCGGAGACCGCCGCCCAGGACGAGCCGGCGGTCTGGAGGGCGTTCCCGATCGAGTCCGCGCTGCCCGAGACGCCGGTGTCGACGACGGCAGCCTGGTTGCCGCGGACGAGGACGTAGGCCGAGACGAAGCCGAGGTTCACCCGGTTCCAGGCGAGCTGACCTCCGGGTGGTGGGCTCGTTGTCGGG
>DASTNV010000071.1:0-8828 GCA_035762725.1 Lapillicoccus sp.
ACATCCTGCTGTTCAGCGACGACAGTGCGACCCGTGACGCGGTTCGGCTCGGCGTCGGCCGCCGCCCGGCGCGCGACGTCGAGGTGGCCTCGTGGCTCGAGTGCGCGACGCCGGCGGCCGTGACGGCGGCGGTGGAGACCATCCGGTTTGACGTGCTCATCCTCGACGGCGAGGCGTCGCCGATCGGCGGGCTGGGCCTGGCCAAGCAGCTGAAGAACGAGATCTTCGACTGCCCGCCGATCCTTGTCCTCACCGGCCGTCCTCAGGACGGCTGGCTGGCGGCCTGGTCGCAGGCCGACCTCGCCGTGCCGCACCCGATCGACCCGATCGCCCTGACCCGGGCGGTCGCCGAGCTGGGTCGCCGCGCGGGGACCGCGGCCTGAGCCGCGGGACAACAGGACCGTTGATCCAGGACCGCCGCCGATGATCGACGCGGACACGGCGGGCCCGCATACTTGGCCGGACGTGCTGACCACCCTGGTGGCCGGCACCGACCTCGGCGCCGAGCGCGCCGAGTGGGCGATGAACGAGATCATGTCCGGCGCGGCGACGCCGGCGCAGATCGCCGGGTTCCTCATGGCGCTGCGGGCCAAGGGCGAGACGGTCGAGGAGATGCGCGGCATCGCCGACCAGATGCTCGCGCACGCGAACCGGATCACCGTGGCCGGTCCGAGCCTCGATGTCGTCGGCACCGGCGGCGACCGCGCCCATACCGTCAACATCTCGACGATGGCGGCGATGGTGTGCGCGGCGGCCGGGGTTCGGGTGGTCAAGCACGGTAACCGTGCGGCTTCGTCCTCCTCGGGTTCGGCGGACGTGCTCGAGGCGCTGGGGATCGACCTCGGGCTGGAGCCGTCGCGGGTGGCTGAGGTGGCCGAACAAGCAGGGATCACGTTCTGCTTCGCGCAGGCGTTCCACCCGGGGTTCCGGCACGCAGGTGGGGTGCGGCGCGAGCTGGGCGTGCCGACGGCGTTCAACTTCCTGGGGCCGCTGACCAACCCGGGTCAGCCGACGTTCTCCGCGGTGGGGGTGGCCGACCTGCGGATGGCGCCGATCGTGGCGGGCGTGTTCGCCTCGCGCAGGCGGGACGCAGCGGTGTTCCGGGGCGACGACGGGCTGGACGAGCTGACGCTGGCGACGACGTCGCGGGTGTGGTGGGTTCGGGACGGTTCGGTGTCGGTGCGTACGGTCGACCCGACCCGGTTGGGGCTGGCGGTGTCGCCGACCTCGGCGCTGCGGGGAGGTGACCCTGCTTACAACGCGGGTGTTGTTCGCTCGGTGTTTGCGGGGGCGTCCGGGGCGGTGCGGGATGCCGTGGTGCTCAACGCGGGACTGGCGCTGGCGGTGACGGGTACGGACTCGGGGTCCTCCGCTGAGGCCTTCGAGGCGGACGTGCAGGCGGGGATGTCGCGGGCGGCCTCCGCGATCGACTCGGGCGCGGCCTCGCGGTTGGTGGATGCCTGGGTCGCGGCGACCCGTTCCTGAGATCAGTCGCCGCCGTCGAGGCCGATGGAGAATGCGGCCTCCGTGTCGCGCTTCGAGTAGGTGCGGAACGCGATGTGGGTTTCGGTGCGGGCCACGCCGTCGACCTTGTTGAGCCGGTCGGCGATGACGTCGGCCAGCTGTTCGTGGTCGCGGACGCGCACCATGGCGATGAGGTCCGCGTCGCCGGTGACCGAGTAGACCTCGGTGACCCCGTCGAGCTCGGCGATGCCCTGGCCGACCTCCGGGATGCGGTCGACGTCGCAGCTGACCAGGACGATGGCGGTGATCACGGGACGATTGAACTACAGGTATGTGTGCTGTCGACCGGGCCGCCTCGTCAGAGTGCAGGTCAGGGTGCGGTTGGTGTTGTCAGGGCAGCACCAAACGCACTCTGACCCGCACCCTGACGCGGATGCCCGGCTGGTCAGCGATCAGATCGCGTTGTGTACCGGGGTTCATGTCGCGGGTCATGTCGCAGTAGGTGCTGTGATCACGACACCTGATGCGACATGAGGCGCGACATGAGGTGCGACATGAGGTGCGCGCCTCGGCACAGCGAATCGGGGCAACGTGGAACGCCGCCGGCTGGACGCGCCCCGGTCAGCCGGCGACCGGGAGGTCGCGGTCGAACGGGGCCACGTCACTCGGTCGGCGGTCGACGTCGAGGAGCGCCCGCACGCCGCCCGCGCCGCCGACAGGGCACGACCAGGAGCCGTCCAGCTCGACGATCCGAACTCCCGGCGCCTCCAGCCAGCGCAGGATGATCTCGGTCTCTTCAGGGTTGGCCGCGGGCGACGGGTGGATCGGCGCCTCGACAACCTCCGCGGTCGCGCAAAGGTTGCGGACGTAGATCATCGGGTCGGCGCCCGGCGGGCTCACGCTGGTGCCGGCCAGCCGCCCGTACCGGACACAGACCAGCTCCCACCCGCCCGGATCCGCGCGCCGCGCGGCGACGATCTGGGGGCTCGCGGCCAGCGGCGCGATCCGCTGCGTACGGGCGGCCGCGCGAACCAGGTGGAGCAGCCGGTCGCGCACCGTGCCGGCGTCCTCGAACCGTTCCTGCTCCGACAGGGCGGCCATCCGGGCGAGCAGCGCGTCGGTGACCGGCCGGGCATCCCCGGTCAGCAGGCCGATGGCGTCGCCGACGACCGACGCATACTCCTCGGCGGTCTGCCGACCGGAGCACGGCGCCCCGCAGCGGCCCATCTGGCCGAGGACGCACTCGCTGCCGTCGCCGCGACCGGAGAGCTTCTGCGTGCACTGCCGCAGCGGGACGACCTCGTGGACCGCGGCCACCGCTGCCTCGGCGGACCGCTTGGACCGGAACGGCCCGAGGTAACGGGCGCCGTCGGGCTTGACCTCCCGGACGATCGACAGTCGGGGGAACCGCTCGTGGGTCAGCTTGACCCAGATGACCCGCTCCGGCCGCGTCGACCGGCGGTTGTAGCGCGGCTTGTGGGCCGCGATGAGCCGCAGCTCGCGGACCTGGGCCTCGAGGATGGTCTGGCAGACGACCGGCTGGATGCTCGTCGCCAGCCCGACCATCTCCGCCATCCGCGAGCGTTGCTCCGACGCGGTGAAGTAAGAACGGGCGCGAGCGCGGATGTTGCGTGACGTGCCGACGTAGAGAGGCCGGCCGCGCTCGTCTTTGAAGATGTAGACCCCGGGCAGCGGCGGCAGGTGCTCGGCGAGGAACCGCTTCCGGCGCTGCGCCGGCGTGACCCGCGAGGTGTAGCTGGACAGCTCCTCGAAGGTGTGGACGCCGAGGTTGCCGACCCGCTCCAGCAGGCCGTGCAGCACGTCGACGGTGGCGCGCGCGTCGTGCAGCGCCCGGTGGTCGGGGGTCGTCGTCGCGCCGAACACGACGGCCAGCGAGGCCAGCCGGTGGTTGCGGGTCTCGTCCTTCATCACCAGCTGCCGCGCCAGGTGGACGGTGTCGAGGACCCGGAACCCGGGCCACGGGTGCCCCGTCGCGCGGGCCGCCTCCTTGAGGAACGACACGTCGAACCCGGCGTTGTGCGCGACGAGCACGCTGTCGCGGGCGAACTCGAGGAACGCCGGCAGCACCGACTCGATCCGCGGCGCGGTCGCGACCATCTGATCGGTGATGCCGGTGAGCACCTGGATGAACACGGGGATCGACTCGCCCGGCCGCACGAGGGTCTGGAACTCGCCGAGCACCTCACCACCGCGGACCTTGACCGCGCCCACCTCGGTGATCGACGACGCCGACGCGCTGCCGCCGGTGGTCTCCAGGTCGACGACGACGAAGGTGATGTCGCGCAGCGGCGTTCCGAGGTCGTCCAGGGTGCCCTGGACGACTCTCGCGCCGGGGCCGGCGCTGCCGCTGACGCTCACAGGGCCGACGGTAACCGCGCGCTCCGACAGCCTCGGGCAGGCGCGCGGTCGGTATGCCACTACGGCCAGGGCTGTCAGTGGTCGGTCCTAGCGTTCTTCTCGTCAGGTCGGCCGGCCGGCGCGAGCTCGAGAAATCCCAACACGTGGTGAGGAGGCGTGATGCGAGTCGAGAACCCGATGGTCGTGGACTGCGACACCTGCCCGGTGCGCGGCGTCCGGTGCGACGACTGCGTCGTGACCGCACTGGGGCAGTTCCCGGTCGTCGTGCTGTCCGAGGGCGAGCTGCCGCTCGACGCCGCTGAGCGGCGGGCCGTCGACCGCTTCGTGGCGGCCGGGCTGGTGACCCCGGAGGTCGCGGGGACGGTGGTCGCGCGCCGGGAACCCTGGTCGCGCGAGACCGACCGGCGCACGGCTCGGGAGCACCGCGCCGTCGGCTGAGGCTGAACCCGACGGCGGCGCGAGACGTCCCCCGTAACGACGGCGGCACGGCCGTCGCGGAGGCGGATACCCGTGACTCTGGCATCGGCCCACAGCAGCGGCACCTACCATCTCCAGGTGATCTGGGCAGCGCGAGGGGGTAGTACAGCCTGCCCAGACTCGGGACGACGCCGCCGCGCGATGGTCGTGGCGGCCGGCTCACTCGTCGCCCTGACCCTGACCTCCGGGTGCTCGCTGATCGAGAACTCGGCCGCGGCCGCCGACCCCGGCACCGTCGCGGCGCCGTTCACGCCCACCCCGTCCGCATCGCCCACCACCGACCCCGCTGTCGAGGCGCGACACGCTGCCACCGACCTCGTCGGCCAACGGGTCAGTGCCATCGGCGCCAAGGACAAAGCCTCGTGGCTGGCCACCGTCACCGACCCCGGCTCCGGGTTCGGCGCCGACCAGGCGGCGCTCTACGACCGGATGACGGCCCTGCCGATCGGCCAGTTCGCGCTGCGGAACGTCGACGTCGAACGGCCGCCTGGCGCGCCGGCCACCGGTGAGCCGGAGTCGTGGATCGCTCGAGTCCGTCAGACGTATGCGTTCACCGGCTACGACCCGGGTCAGCGCGACTACACCGCGTCCTACGTCCTCAGACACACGGCGGAGGGCTGGCGGTTCACCGGCGTCGCCGACGGCACGAACGACGTGCAGCCCTTCGACCTCGCCGGCCTCAACGTCGTCAGCTCGCCGGACACCCTGGTCATCGGCGACTTGCCCAAGGCGACCCTGCGCGCATACCTGACCCTGGGCGACAAGGCGCACGACCGCATCGCGTCGGTCTGGGGCGAGGCCCAGCCCGCGGTCATCGTCGCGCCGAGCACCCTGGACAAGCTCAAGGCACAGCTGGGGCCCGGACGGGGCGAGGGGTTCGACCAGATCGCCGCGGTCACCGATGGTCCGCTGGTCCGGAACACCGCGGCCCAGAGCGACCGGGTCTATCTCAACCCCGAGGCTTTCGCGGAGCTGAGCGACACGGGTCGCGGCGTCGTGGTCACCCACGAGCTGACCCATGTCACGGTGCGGGCGACGACCACGCGGAGCGCCCCGATCTGGCTGTCCGAGGGGTTCGCCGACGACGTGGCGATCGCCCCGAGCGGCCTGCCGGTGCGGTCCGTCGCCGCCGACCTCCTCGACCAGGTCAAGGCCGGCAAGTCGCCGACGCAGTTACCCGACGAAGCGGCGTTCGACCCGACCAAGGGCCAGATCGCGCCGTCCTACAGCGCCGCCTGGCTGGCCGTGTCACGGATGCGGCAGCGGTTCGGCCAGGCCAAGGTGGTCGCCTTCTACCGGGCGGTCGCCGGTCCGAAGACGGGCGAGCCGGGGGTCACCCAGGACGCCGTGCAGCTGACGCATACCGCCTTCGACACCGTCCTCGGCACGACGCAGGACGCGTTCGTCGCCGACTGGCTGGCCTACCTCAAGCGCCTGTCGCGTTAAGAACCAGACGTGTAGAGCTCCTCGACGTCGTCGTGGAAGTCCTTCATGACGACGTTGCGCTTGAGCTTGAGCGACGGCGTGAGGTAGCCGTTCTCCTCGGTGAAGTCGCCCGGCAGCACGGCGAACTTGCGGATCGACTCCGCCTTGCTCACCGCGGTGTTGGCGTCGTCGACGGCCTTCTGCAGGGCCGCGAGGACCGCGTCGTTGGTCCGCGCCTGCTCCATGGTGAGGGCGGGGAGGCCGTTGTTCTTGGCCCAGTCCGGGAGCATCTCGGCGTCGAGGGTGATCAGTGCGGCGATGAACGGTTTCTGGTCGCCGACGACGATGCACTGCGACACCAGCGGGTGCGCACGGAGGCGGTCCTCGAGGACGGCCGGCGCGACGTTCTTGCCACCGGCGGTCACGAGGATCTCCTTCTTGCGGCCGGTGATCCTGAGGTACCCGTCGTCGTCCAGCTCGCCGATGTCGCCGGTGCGGAACCAGCCGTCCTGCAGCGCGTCCGCGGAGGCGGCCGCGTTGTTGTGGTACCCGGAGAAGACGTTCACGCCGTTGACGAGGATCTCGCCGTCGTCGGCGATCCGGATGCCGACGCCGGGCAGCGGCGTGCCGACCGTGCCGATCTTGACCTTCTCTGGCACGTTCACCGTCGACGGCGCGGTGGTCTCGGTGAGGCCGTACCCCTCGAGGACGATCACCCCGACGCCCCGGTAGAAGTGGCCCAGCCGTGTCCCGAGGGGTGCCCCACCCGACACGGCGTAGCGGACCTGCCCGCCCATGGCGTCGCGGAGCTTGCGGTAGACCAGCCGGTCGAAGACGGCGTGCTTGAGCTTCAACGTCACGCCCGGGCCGCCCTTGTCGAGCGACTCGCTCCACTCCATCGCCGTCGCCGCCGCGGTGGCGAAGATCCGACCCTTGCCGTCGCCCTCGGCCCGCTGCTGTGACGAGTTGTAGATCTTCTCGAACACCCGGGGGACCGCGAGGATGAAGGTCGGCCGGAACGACGCGAAGTCGGGGAGCAGGGACCGGATGTCGCTGGAGTGGCCCATCCGCACGGTGGCCTCGACGCAGAGCACCTCGATGAACCGCGCGAACACGTGGGCCAAAGGCAGGAACAACAGCGTCGCGGCGCCCTCGGCGCGGACCACGGAGGCCAGCGACTCGCTGGCGTTCTCGGCGAGGTGCTTGAAGTTGCCGTGAGTCAGCTCGCAGCCCTTGGGCCGGCCGGTCGTGCCGGACGTGTAGATGATCGTCGCCAGCGAGGTGCGGTCCGTGCTCGAGCGCCGGGCATCCAGGGTGTCGTCACTGACGTCGCTGCCGGCCCGGTTCAGCTCGTCGAGCGCGCCGGACTCGATCTGCCAGACGTCCTTGAGGGCGGTGAGCCGGTCGCGGACCGCCGCCACCGCTGCGGCGTGCGTCGCCGACTCGACGACGACGGCCACTGCTCCGGAGTCCTCGAGGATCCAGGCCACCTGGTCGGGTGACGACGTCTCGTAGATCGGCACCGTCACGGCACCCGCGGTCCAGATCGCGTAGTCGGCGAGCGTCCACTCGTACCGCGTCCGCGACATCAGCCCGACCCGGTCACCCACGCCGATGCCGGCGGCGACCAGGCCCTTGGCCAGCCGGGCCACGTCGTCGGCGAACTGCGCCGCGGTGACGTCACGCCAGCCGCCTTCAGCGCGCGTCGAGAAGACGACCTTGTCGGGCACGGCCTGGGCGTTGACGACGACCGTCTGCGCGAGGTTGCCCTCGGTGGTCGGGGCGACGACGGGGGCGACGACCTTGTCGCGGACCTGCTGGGACACGGTGGGCTCCTCGGCGGGTTTCGGAGCGGTGATCGGACCCCTCGGAGGATACCGGCGGGGTATGCACGTGGTTGCGCAGACGAGCCGGTCCGCCGCATACCCCGCGTTGTAGCCTTCGCCCCATGCCCGACCGCACCGAGAGCTCCATCGTCATCGACGCCGCCCCCGGCGCGGTCCTCGACGTCATCGCCGACTTCGGCGACTACCCGAAGTGGGCCACCGAGGTGAAGTCGGCGACCGTCCTCTCGGAGGAGGGCGACGGCTGGCCCGACCAGGTGGAGTTCGTCCTCGACGCGGGCGCGATCAAGGACACCTACGTCCTCGACTATGAGTGGGACGTCGACGAGGACGGTACCGGCGTCGTCTCGTGGGGGTTGGTCAAGGCGACCATCCTCAAGGCGATGAACGGCTCCTACACCCTGGCGGCCAAGGGCTCGGGCACCAACGTGACGTACCGGCTCGCGGTGGACCTGAACATCCCCGTACTCGGGTTGCTCAAGCGCAAGGCGGAGAAGAGCATCGTCGACACGGCCCTGCGGGAGCTGAAGAAGCGCGTCGAGGGCTGAGCGGCCCGTGCGGATCGTCCTCTTCACCGGGAAGGGAGGCGTCGGCAAGACCACGACAGCCGCTGCCTGCGCCGTCCGGGCCGCCCGGTCCGGTACCCGCACGCTGGTCATGTCGACCGACGCAGCGCACTCCCTCGGCGACGCGCTGAGCGTCTCGCTCGCCGGCGACGGTCCGGTCGAGGTCGAGCCGGGGCTGCACGCCTTGCAGGTCAACGCTCCTGGCCGCGTCGGTCCTCAGTGGCGGGTCGTCCAGGACTATCTCCTCGAGGTGCTCGACACGCTGGGCATCGACCCAGTGGTCGCCGAGGAGCTGACCTCGCTGCCGGGCGCGGAGGAGATCGCGGCTCTGCTCGAGCTCCGCACGCGCGCGTCGTCGGGTGATTGGGACCTCATCGTCGTCGACTGCGCGCCGACCGCAGAGACGTTGCGGCTGCTGGCGCTGCCCGAGGCGTTGGCCTGGCACCTGGAACGCCTCCTGCCAGCCCAGCGCGGGATCATGCGGACGCTGCGACCCGCGGCTGCCGCGGCTGCCGGGATGCCGCTGCCGTCCGCGGAGGTCGCGTCGACCGTGAGCGGCTGGTACCGCCAGATGCGTGACGTCCAGGCCCTGCTCACCGGTCCGGCCGCGTCGGTCCGGCTGGTCCTCACCCCCGAGCGCGTCGTTATTGCCGAGGCGCGGCGGACGTGGACG
>DASTNV010000072.1:0-12927 GCA_035762725.1 Lapillicoccus sp.
CCGATCGAGTCCGCGCTGCCCGAGACGCCGGTGTCGACGACGGCAGCCTGGTTGCCGCGGACGAGGACGTAGGCCGAGACGAAGCCGAGGTTCACCCGGTTCCAGGCGAGCTGACCTCCGGGTGGTGGGCTCGTTGTCGGGTTGATGGTGGTTCGGGCGGTTTGGGGGCTGTCGGTTCGTGGTCCGACCGTCGTGGTCGTGCAGGCACCGAGGACCGCCACGGCGACACCACCGCCGCCGAACTCGAGCAGCAGCTGGCGTCGGCTGAGCCGGTGCACCCGCGCCATCTCGTCATGCTAGTTCGGCGGCACGAGCCTAGGGTCGAATGATGACGACCTACGTCGAGGCCTCGTTCGACCGCGACACCGACTACATCGCCGACCGGATCCGGCTGGACGGTGGTGGGGCCTGGCCGGTCGAGCCCGGGCGCTACCGGCTCGTCGTCGCGCGGGCGTGTCCCTGGGCGAACCGGGCGATCATCGTGCGACGGCTGCTCGGGCTGGAGGACGCCATCTCGATGGGGATGTGCGGGCCGACCCACGACGAGCGGTCCTGGACCTTCGACCTCGACCCGGACGGGCTGGACCCCGTGCTGCGTATTCCGCGGATCCAAGATGCCTACCTGGCCCGGTTCCCGGACTACCCGAAGGGGATCACGGTGCCCTGCCTCGTGGACATCCCAACCGGCCAGGTGGTCACCAACGACGTGCCGACGATCACCCTCGACCTGTCCACCCAGTGGCGGGCGTACCAGCGACCGGGGGCGCCGGACCTCTACCCGGAGCCCCTGCGGGCGGAGCTCGACGAGGTCATGGAGCGTGTCTACCGTTCCGTCAATAACGGCGTATACCAATGTGGGTTCGCCGGCACCCAGGAGGCCTACGACAAGGCCTACGCCCAGCTGTTCGCCGGACTGGACTGGCTGTCGCACCGGCTCGAGAACCGCCGCTACCTCGTGGGCGACACCATCACCGAGGCGGATGTCCGGCTGTTCACCACCCTGGTCCGGTTCGACGCGGTCTACCACGGCCACTTCAAGTGCAACCGGCAGAAGCTGACCGAGATGCCCGTGCTCTGGGCCTATGCGCGGGACCTGTTCCAGACTCCCGGGTTCGGCGACACCGTCGACTTCGCCCAGATCAAGCGGCACTACTACCTGGTGCACCGCGACATCAACCCGACGGGTGTCGTCCCCGATGGGCCACTCCTCGAGGAGTGGGCGCTCCCGCAGGACCGTGAGCGGCTGGGTGGCCGGCCGTTCGGGAACGGTTCCCCGCCCGGCGCGGTCCGCGCGGGCGAAGTGGTTCCACCCGAGCACAACCCGGCGTTGGCCCTTCTCTAGGGTCGCCCCTAGATCCGGTCCATCAGGGCGACGATCCGGTTGAGGTCCTCGACCGAGGCGAACTCGACGGTGAGCTTGCCCTTGCGCTGACCGAGGGCGATCGTCACCCGGGTGTCGAACCGGTCGGAGAGCCGAGCGGCGAGGTCGTCCAGCTGCGGGTGCCGGGTCCCGGCCCGGGGCCGCCGGGTGGCGGGAACCGCCGCGGGATCGTCACCGCCCAGAGCGACGATCTCCTCGACGCTGCGGACCGACAGGCCCTCGGCCACGATCCGCTGGGCCAGGCGTTCCATCGCTGCCCCGTCGTCGAGGCTGAGCAGGGCGCGAGCGTGTCCGGCGGAGAGAACACCGGCTGCGACCCGACGGGCGACCAGCGGGGGCAGGCGCAGTAGCCGGATGGTGTTGGAGATCTGCGGCCGGGACCGGCCGATCCGCGTAGCCAGCTCCTCGTGCGAGCAGCCGAAGTCGTCGAGCAGCTGCTGGTATGCGGCCGCCTCCTCGAGCGGGTTGAGCTGGCTGCGGTGCAGATTCTCCAGGAGCGCGTCTCGCAGCAGGTCGTCGTCGTGAGTGTCCTTGACGATGGCGGGGATCGAGTCCTGGCCGGCGAGCTGGCTGGCTCGCAGCCGCCGCTCGCCCATGATCAGCTCGTACTGCGGCCCGACCGACTCCGCCCCGTCGGCGCTGTCCGTGCTTTCCACCGGGGTGACGGGGCGGACCACGACCGGCTGGAGCACGCCGATCTCGCGAATCGAGGCGGCCAACTCGGCGAGCTCGTCCTCGTCGAAGACCGTGCGGGGCTGGCGGGGGTTGGGGCGGATGGCCGCAATCGGCAGGATGGCGAAGGTCGCGCCCGGAACCGGCGCGAGTGCCTCGGCCGCCGGTTCGGCGGCCTCATCGCTCGACTCGTCCCCGTTGACATGCTCTTCCATGGCCGGGGTGATCTGGTCGTACCAGCCTTCGCTGGGTCGCCCGTTCTCGCTCTCCACCACGGTGGCGACTGCTGAGTGGTCCGCCCCCGGGCTGCTCTCCCGGAAGAAGACGTCGACCGGACGGGCGGTCCCTGTCGACGGTGACGGCGACGAGGGGATCAGCGCACCGAGACCTCGACCCAACGCCCGCCGCTTCTCACTCATCGCGCCTGCTCTTCCTTCTCGTGGTGCCGGATGTCATCAGGGATCTGCTGAGCAGCGCCGCGGTCGGCCAGCTCACCCGACGCCTCGAGGTACGAGAGGGCGCCGCTGCTCGTCGGGTCGTACGTCATCACCGTCTCGCCGAAGCTGGGCGCCTCCGAGACCCGCACCGACCGGGGCACGGTGGTACGGAGCACCTGGGCCGGGAAGTGCGTGCGGACCTCGTCGGCCACCTGAGAGGACAGCCGGGTCCGGCCGTCGTACATCGTCAGGAGGATGGTCGACACGTGGAGGTTCGGGTTGAGGTGGCCGCGGATCAGCTCGATGTTCTTCAGCAACTGAGAGAGTCCCTCCAGCGCGTAGTACTCGCACTGGATCGGAATGAAGACCTCGGACGCCGCGACGAAGGCGTTGACCGTGAGCAGACCCAAACTCGGCGGGCAGTCGATGAGGACGTAGTCGAGGTCGGTCGCGGCCAGGTGCGCGGTGAGTGCCCGAGCCAGGCGCATCTCCCGCGCGACAAGGGAGACCAGTTCGATCTCCGCACCGGCGAGGTCGATCGTCGCCGGGGCGCAGTACAGACCATCCACGGTCGGGCACGGGACGATGACGTCGGCGAAGGCCTTCCCATCGACGAGCACGTCGTAGACGCTCGGCACCTCGGTGTGGTGGTCCACGCCCAGGGCGGTGCTGGCGTTGCCTTGGGGGTCGAGGTCGATGACGAGGACCTTGAGGCCGGACTGGGCGAGCGCTGCGGCGACGTTGACCGTCGTGGTCGTCTTCCCGACGCCACCCTTCTGGTTGGCGACAGTCAGGACCCGTGTGTGGGTTGGCGCCGGGAACCGGCGTCCAGTGAGGGCGATCCGGCGGCGGGCGTCCTGCGCCAGGGTCTGGGCCAGGGGTGTGTCGTCGCCGGCGTCCGGGATGGTCGCCGCCAGCTCCTCGCGAACATCAGCCGGTGTTTCACGTGAAACCGAGCCCGCTGCCGACGGTGTTTCACGTGAAACATCGCCATCGACGTCCCGCTGTGTTTCACGTGAAACGGGCCACCCCAACCCTCGCGGTGACGACCCAATCGGCCCGACCGGCCAGCCCAATGCGGCGGTGAGAGTCCGAAGCTCGCCGTCCTCCAGCACCTGCCCGATCCCTCCGCCGCTCACCGCCGAGCCCCTGCCCGGAGCTGGCCTGACCCCTTATCCAACCACCTCGGAACGAGCTCTCGGACGCCGCAACACCGGGGTGTGGACGACGGAATCACGACACGCCGAGGGTCGTCAGCGCCGTCGTGCTCGGGCTGTGGCCGACCCTTTCCGCGGCGTCGTTCGGGGGACCTCCACCAGGCCATCGACCTCAACCATGACCACCACCGTCTCCGGCTCCACCACGCCTGCCCCGAACCGGGTCACCCGCCACGCACTCGCTCCGAGCACCCGCAGCTGCGCCGCATCCTCCTCGACCTCGGTGGCCGCGTTCTCCCCCTTCAACGCCACCAGCGACCCATCCACGTCGAGCAGCGGCAGACCGATCCGGCACAGCTCGCCGGTGCGAGCCACGGCCCGTGCCGTGACATGGCGGAACCGGCGCTGCCCCCACAGCGACTCGGCCCGGCCGCGATGGACCTCGACGTTGTCGAGACCGAGCTCGGCAATCGCCGTCGACAGCCACACCGTCCGGCGCAACAACGGCTCGACGAGTGTCAACTGGAGGTCGGGCCGGGCAATGGCCAGGGGGATCCCGGGGAGACCGGCCCCGGATCCGAGGTCGGCCACCTCAGCCTTGGCGGCCAACGCCGGGGCGACCACCGCACTGTTGAGCACATGCCGGTCCCACAGCCGCGGACCCTCGCGTGGCCCGATCAGCCCGTGGGTGATCCCGGTGTCGGCGAGGAGCCCGACGTACGCCTCGGCCAGCGGCAGTCGGTCACCGAAGACGGCCGCAGCCGCCTCCGGGGTCGGCAGCACCGGAAAGCCAGTCAGAGGAAGATCGTCAGAGGAGATCGTCAGGCCGGGAAGACGACGATGTGCCGGTGCGGCTCGACGCCTTCCGACTCCGAACCGAGGCCAGCCGCAGCCACCTCGTCGTGGACGATCTTCCGCTCGAACGCGGACATGTCGTCGAGCGCCTTCTGGGCGCCGGTCGTGGTGACCTCGGCGATCGCCGTCCGGGCGATCTCGATGACCACCGCACGGCGCTGCGCGCGGTGGCCGGCAATGTCGAGCATCAGCCGGCTGCGCTCACCCGTCTCGGCCTGGACGGCCAGCCGGGTCAGCTCCTGGAGTGCGTCGAGGACCTTGCCCTCGGACCCCACCAGGCGCCGCGGCACCCGGCCGTCCTCGGAGTCGACGATCGCCACCGACGCGCGGTCGCCGTCGATGTCCACCTCGATGTCACCGTCGAGGTCGGCGATGTCGAGGAGTCGCTCGAGGAAGTCAGCCGCGACCTCACCTTCGCGCTCGAGCAGCCGCACTCGCGAGCCCGCGGGCCGCATCTCCGCCGCACCTGCGTCGGAAGCACCCGCCTCGGCGGAACCCGCCTCGCCGGCCTCATTCGCATCCGTCAAGCCAGCGTCGGACGCAGAGTCAAGCGCGTCAAGGGAATCGGCCGCGCCCTCGTCGCGCGTGGTCACATCGATGTCGTCACTCATCGGGAGCTCCTGATCATGCTGGTCGTGCGGGACGGGTCCCGCGGTGACATGGGGTTCAACGGGGACGGGCCACTGCGCGCAGGCGCGCTACGAGCCTCGTCCGGGCAGGCATACGGACGCCGGTCAGGCCGGGTCGGGGGTCGGCGAGTTCCCCTCGCGCTTGACCTGACCCTGCGGCTGCTTGGGTCGCTGCGAGTTGGGCTTCTTCTGGCGCTTGGGCTGCTGCCGCTGACCGGTCGGCCGCGTGGATCCGCCCGTCGCCGCCGCCCCCGAACCGTTCGACGACGCCGGCGCATCCTGCGGTGTGTCTTGGGGCGCTGAAGCCGAACTCCCATTCCCACCAACGGAACTCGCGCCCGAACCGCCCGCAGACCCATCGCCCGGCCCGCCCGTCGGCCCGCGCTTGCTGCGCTTCTTGCCCTTGGGCTGCTGCCGCTGACCAGTTTTCGGAGCCTCGGGCAGGGCGTCCTGGACGTCCGGCTGGTCGGTGGTCGTGTCGCCGAGCCCGGGGATGTGCAGCTTCTTGATGGTCTTGCCGCGCTTACGCTGGCGCTCCTCGTAGGCCCGCTCGGCCGCCGAACCCGGCGCCGGCATCCGCCGGATCACGTAGAACTGCTGGCCCATCGACCAGACGTTGGTGGTCAACCAGTAGATGAGGACACCGATCGGGAAGTTGACGCCGGAGATCGCGAAGAAGATCGGCATCAGGTACAGGATGACCTTCTGCTGCTTCATGTACGGGTTGTCCAGCGCGGCGTCCGGCATGTTCTTGCGCATCAGCTGGCGCTGCGTCGTGAACGTCGACAGCGACATCAGCACGATGAGGACGGCGGTGAGGATCTTGACGTTGAGGTCGTTCGAGCCGAGGAACGTCGCGGAGAGCTGCGCCCCGAAGATCGTCGACTTCTCGATGACCGAGGCGACGTCGGGGGTGATCGGGCCGATCGGCGCATGCGCGCCGCTGGCCACGTGCGGCAGGTTGTTGAGCAGCTGGAACAGCGCGAAGAAGAACGGCGACTGGAGCAGGATCGGCAGACACGAGGAGAACGGGTTGGAGCCGGTCCTCTTGTAGAGGTCCATCGTCTCCTGCGTCATCTTCTGACGCGACTCTGGATCGCTCTTGCCCTTGTACTTCGCCTGGATCTTCTGCATCTCCGGCTGGATGAGCTGCATCCGGCGCGAGGCGTGGATCTGCTTGACGAACAACGGGATCATCAGGAACCGGACGACGACGGTCAGCCCGACGATCGACAGCGCCCAACCCCAGCCGCTCTCGTACGGGATCCCGATCCACGTGAACAGCTGGTGCCACCAGGTCATGACCCAGGCCTCGCCCACCATCAGGGGGTTCAGCAGGCTGACGAAGAAGTCGTACACAGTCGTCCTTAGGGGTCAGTGGTGCGCATGCGCGGCGTGCGGATGCGGCCGCGCGGGCGCCTTCTCGGGAACGTGGTCGACGCCACCGGGGTTCCACGGGTGGCAGCGCAGCAGTCGCCGCACCGTGAGCCAGGTCCCCTTCAGGGGACCGAACCGCTCGAGGGCGGTGATCGCATACGCCGAGCAGGAGGGGTAGAACCGGCAGGACGGCGGGGTCATCGGCGAGATGACGAGCTGGTATGCGCGGACCAGCCAGATCAGGGGCAGAGCCAGGGCTCGGGAGACGGTCATGACGGCGCTCCCGCCGGCACGGCCAGGCGGCCGAGCACCGCGTCGAGCCCGCGGTCGAGGTCGGCAGCGAGCTCGGGGGTGGTCGCCGCGGCGGCCGCCGGGTTGGCCCGGACGACGAGGTCACAGGCCGCCGGTATGCGGGTCAGCCGCGCCGCGACGAGGTGGCGCAGGACCCGCTTGGTGCGGTTCCGGACCACCGCCCCGCCGACCGCCTTGGAGACGACGAAACCGACCCGGGGGCCGGGTCGGTCAGCGATGTCAGACGTATTGGCATACCGGCCATGGACGACGACCAACCGGCCGCCAGAGCGTGCTGCGCCCGCACCGCGGACCACGGCGGAGAAGTCCGCAGCGGTACGGAGTCGGTGACGTGCGGGGAGCACGCAGCCCTCAGCCGAACCGTCAGGCGGACAGCTCGGCGCGGCCCTTGCGGCGGCGGGAGGCGAGGATGGCGCGGCCGGCGCGGGTGCGCATCCGCAGACGGAAGCCGTGGGTCTTGGCCCGGCGACGGTTGTTCGGCTGGAAGGTGCGCTTGCTCACGAGGTGTCTCCGTTGCTGCCAGGCGGGTCGGCGCCTGATACGACTAGTAGGAGGAGTGGAAAGAAGTGCCCGGTTCGGGCGCCATCGGAAACCCGGGAACTGGCTGTGGAGGATCACGGGCAGGCGAAAGCGGCCGAAAGCAGGCCTCATCAACGATACGGGAGCGGCGCGAGCGGAGCAAACTCGCTCAGGCGTGCGTCGCCGGGCATCGGCCGAACGGGCGAACTCACCCCGATACCTCCGAAAACCCTCCAGTGTGGAGCCCGACAGGACTAGCGTCCGGACGACACGCCGACTCCGACACGAAATCTCCCCCACCGCACCGTCTCGAGGTTGAGAACGCCCTCCGGGTGTTGTTAGCGTCACGACTTGACGACGGGTCGGTCCACAGGGTGTGGACAACGGTGTGGACAGCCGTCCCGCCCGGGTGTCGGGGCGCCCGGGGCGCCATGGGCACACGAGCGAGGGCGGGGAGATGTCGGACGCGGAGGTTGACTACGGCCGGGTCTGGCAGGACACCATCCAGACTCTCGACGGCCAAGGGGTCGCCCAGCACCGCCGCGCCATGCTGGGACTCAGCAAGCTGGTCGGCGTCCTGCAGAATCTCGCGATCATCGTCACCCCCAACCCGATGACCAAGGGCGTCATCGAGGACCAGATTGGCGGCGCGGTCCGGGAGGCGCTCTCCGAACAGCTCGGCGTCGAGATCGCCCAGCTCTCGGTCTCCGTCGACGAGAAGCTCGCCGACGAGTACCCCGCACCGCTGACGGACGACGTGGACGAGGCCCCCGCCCCGGTGGTTCCGACCAACGGACTGGCATCGCCGCATACGGCGGGCTCCGGAAACGGGCTGCCCGACCGGCCGCGCGAGGCGGACAAGAGCCGGCTGAACCCCAAGTACACGTTCGACACCTTCGTCGCGGGCTCGAGCAACCGGTTCGCCCACGCTGCCGCCCTGGCGGTGGCCGAAGGCCCGGCGAAGTCCTACAACCCGCTGTTCATCTACGGCGACTCCGGACTGGGCAAGACCCACCTGCTGCACGCGATCGGCGACTACTCGCGCCAGCTGCTGCCCCACCTGCGGGTGCGGTACGTGAACTCCGAGGAGTTCACCAACGACTTCATCAACAGCATCCGTGACGACCGGACCGCCCGGTTCCAGACCGTCTACCGCGACGTCGACGTGCTGCTCATCGACGACATCCAGTTCCTCGCCGGCAAGGTGCAGACGCAGGAGGAGTTCTTCCACACCTTCAACGCGCTGCACAACGCGACCAAGCAGGTGGTCATCACCTCCGACCTGCCGCCGAAGCAGCTGTCGGGGTTCGAGGAGCGGCTGCGGTCCCGGTTCGAGTGGGGGCTGATCTGCGACGTGCAGCCGCCCGACCTCGAGACCCGGATCGCCATCCTCCGCAAGAAGGCGACCCTGGAGCGGATGTCGACGCCGGACGAGGTGCTCGAGTACATCGCCAGCAAGATCAGCTCCAACATCCGTGAGCTCGAGGGCGCCCTGATCCGGGTCACCGCCTTCGCGAACCTCAACCGGCAGCCGGTCACCCTCGACCTCGCCGAGGTGGTGCTGCGCGACCTCATCCCCAGCGAGCAGCCGGCCCAGATCACCGTCGCGACGATCATGGGTGAGACGGCGCGGTACTACGGCCTGACCATCGACGACCTCTGCAGCAGCTCTCGGTCGCGGCAGCTGGTCCAGGCCCGGCAGATCGCCATGTACCTGTGCCGTGAGCTCACCGAGCTGTCGCTGCCCAAGATCGGCCAACACTTCGGCGGCCGCGACCACACCACCGTCATGCACGCCGACCGCAAGATCCGCGAGCTGATGGGCGAGCGCCGCGCCATCTTCAACCAGGTCACCGAGCTGACCAACCGGATCAAGCACCACAATCCGTAATTCACCCCACGAAGTTCTTCGCTCCGCTCCGATCGTCGCGGGGGCCCCGAAAGAACACTGTCCCCACCCCGTGCCCCGGTTTGTCCACACGTTGCCGGTATGCCACGGGCTCGGTTCTCCCACGAATCCGCCGGTTCTCCACCGGCTGTGGACAAGTCTGTTGAGAACATCCGGTGGACGACGGGCGACGCACGACAACGGCCTCTCCTGGGCCCCCACGAGTTGTCCACACACCCTGTGGACGAACGGGGGACAACCGATGGGAACCGGTGCACGATCGGGGTTGCCGTCCGCACCTGCTGGGGACGCTGCAGCGTCATCCACCGCCGACGCGAGTTGTCCACAGGCTATCCACCGCCCTGTGCACTGGCCGTCACCACCGCTGACCTGCACGGACAGCGGTTCTCCCCCGTGTGCACACCCCCGATGACGACGATGACTCCTCTTCATGATCCGATCGCCCCGCGTACGGGTGTGGAAGGAGACCGTGCCGGCTCGGCCGCCCGGGTCTTCCCCGCTGGGCTTCCCTGAGCTTGACGCTGCATCGAGCACCATGACGCATACCGCGGCCGCTCGACGCATGGCCCACCGTGGGTCGAGCCACTCGACGTGGCGTCGAGCCCCGCGTGCCGCGGCCACAAACCGACGGGTCGCCGGGCGTGGTGGAGAGTTCTGGTGAGCGTCGGTCCGAGACACTAGGGTTCGGAGTCCGACTCGCACCGCGGGTCCGATGATGTGTGTGTGAAGTGTGCTCAATGGAGCACGATGGCGAAGGGCGGGACCACGTGAAGTTCAGGATCGACCGCGACGTGCTCGCCGACGCCGTGACGTGGGTGGCCCGCGGTCTGCCGGCCCGGCCCCCGGCCCCCGTACTGGCCGGCGTGCTCATCGAGGCGGACGACGAGGGCAGCCTGACCCTCTCGGCCTTCGACTACGAGGTGTCCGCCAAGATCACCGTTCCCGCCGACGTGGCCGAAGCCGGCCGAGTGCTCGTCCTCGGGCGGCTGCTCGCCGACATCTCCCGCAACCTGCCCGCCAAGCCGATCGACGTCGTCGCCGACGGCAACAAGGTCCAGGTCACCTGTGGCTCGTCGCGGTTCAGCCTCTTGATGATGCCGGTCGAGGACTACCCCACCCTGCCGTCCGCTCCGGAGCCGTCCGGGACCATCCAGGGCGACGTGTTCACCCAGGCGGTCGCGCAGGTCGCCGTGGCCGCCGACCGTGGTGACACCCTGCCGATCCTCACTGGCGTCCGGATGGAGATCGAGGGCGACAAGATCACCCTGTTGGCCACCGACCGCTACCGGCTGGCCATGCGCGAGCTGACCTGGAAGCCCGGGGCGGCCGACGTCGGCCAGGTCGCGCTGATCCCGGCCCGCACCCTGTCCGACACGGCCAAGGCGCTCGGCGCCAGCGGCTCGGTCGACATGGCCCTGGGCGGCGCGGCCGGCGGTGACGGGCTGGTCGGGTTCGAGGCCGGCCAGCGCCGGACGACGACGCGACTGCTCGACGGCGAGTACCCCAAGGTCACCTCGATCTTCCCGACCTCCGTCGACACCGAGGCGGTCATCGAGACGTCCGCGCTCGTCGAGGCGGTGCGCCGCGTTGCCTTGGTCGCCGAGCGCAACACCCCGGTGCGGCTGAAGTTCACTGACGGCCAGGTCGCCATCGAGGCCGGCACCGGCGACGACGCCCAGGCTTCCGAGGCGGTCGAGGCGACGCTGACCGGACCTGACATCGAGATCGCCTTCAACCCGCACTTCCTCCTCGACGGGTTGGGCGCCCTCGGCACCTCGTATGCGCGGCTGTCGTTCACCCAGCCCAGCCGGCCCGCCGTTCTCACCGGTCAGGCCGAGGCCGAGGGCGACGCCGACGAGAGCTACCGCTACGTGCTGATGCCGGTCCGGTTCGCCAGCTGAGCGCCGCCCGCCACAGCCCTGCCGGATCGGGAATGTGGCGGTAGCCTGACCCCGCAGTTCGCGTTGCCGCTTCACCCTGCTCGTCTCGCACACGTCGTCGTTCGAAAGGGTCAGCCATGCAGCTCGGTCTCATCGGTCTCGGCAAGATGGGCGGCAACATGCGCGAGCGAATCCGCCGCGCCGGTCACGAGGTCGTCGGGTACGACCGCGACCCCAAGGTCTCCGACGTGCGAAGCATGGCGGCCATGGTCAAGGCGCTCGACGCCCCGCGCACGGTCTGGGTGATGGTTCCCGCGGGCGCCGCGACCCGCGACACGATCGCCAAGCTCGGCGAGCTGCTCGACAAGGGCGACCTCGTCATCGACGGTGGCAACTCCCGGTTCACTGACGACGTCGAGCACGCAAAGATGTTGAAGCCCAAGGGAATTGGCTACCTCGACTGCGGTGTGTCCGGTGGCATCTGGGGTCTCCAGAACGGCTACGGCCTCATGGTCGGCGGCGAGAAGCGGCTGGTCACCCGGGCCATGCCGATCTTCGACGCGCTCCGCCCGGAGGGCCCACGAGATGAGGGCTTCGTCCACGCCGGCGAGGTCGGGGCGGGCCACTACACGAAGATGGTCCACAACGGCATCGAGTACGGCATCATGGCCGCCTACGCCGAGGGCTACGAGCTGCTCGAGAAGAAGGACATCGTCAAGGACGTCCCCGGAGCCTTCAAGGCGTGGAGCCGTGGCACTGTCGTCCGGTCCTGGCTGCTCGACCTCGCGGTCGCCGCGCTCGAGGCGAACCCGACCCTCAAGGGCGTGTCCGACTACACCGTCGACTCCGGTGAAGGGAAGTGGACCGTCGAGGAGGCCATCGCCCTCGACGTCCCGATGCCCGTCATCGCCTCGTCGCTGTTCGCGCGGTTCGCCTCGCGCCAGGAGGTGTCGCCCGCGATGCAGATGGTCGCGGCGCTGCGCGGCCAGTTCGGTGGCCACCCGGTCATGACCATCGCCGAGGGCGAGAAGCTGCGCCGCGAGGGCGCCGCCGGCGACTGGGACATCGCTCCGGCCGCGGCCAAGGCGGCGGTCAAGGCGAAGGTGACCAAGGCGGCCAAGCGGGCCACCCCGACCAAGAACGCGGCCGCGCGGAAGTCCGCGGCGAAGAAGGCCGCCGCGAAGTGACAGACACCCCACGAAGTTCTCCCCACAACGCTCTTCGCTTCGCTCGAACGTCGCGTGGGCCCGCGCTTCGCTCCGATACTTCGCGGGGACCCCGACTTTGCACGTCCGGCACCTGAGCGTCACCGACTTCCGCAGCTACCCGCATACGGAGCTGTCGCTCGGTCCGGGCGTGACCACCCTCGTCGGCCCCAACGGCCAGGGCAAGACCAACCTCGTCGAGGCCATCGCCTACCTCGCCACGCTCTCCAGCCATCGGGTCGCGACCGACCAACCGCTGGTCCGGTTCGGCGCGGAGCGGGCGGCGATCCGCGGTGTGGTGGTCCGCGACGGTCGGGAGACGTTGGTCGAGCTCGAGCTCAACCCCGGTCGGGCCAACCGTGCTCGCCTCAACCGGTCGCCGATGCCGCGGCCGCGGGAGGTGCTCGGCACGGTGCGGTCCGTGCTGTTCGCGCCCGAGGACCTGGCGTTGGTCAAGGGCGATCCCTCCGGCCGGCGCGCCTTCCTCGACGAGCTCCTCGTCCAACGGCAGCCGCGCTGGGCCGGGGTGCGGTCCGACTACGACAAGGTCCTCAAGCAACGCAGTGCCCTGCTGAAGTCGGCGGCGCCGGTGCT
>DASTNV010000073.1:0-3107 GCA_035762725.1 Lapillicoccus sp.
CGCGCCGCGCCGCCGGAATGGGGAGGTCCTCGGCGTGCCTTAGGGTGCACCGCCTCATGTGGGGACGCCGCTCGACGACCAGCCTGTGAACGGCAGGAGAACCGTTCACAGGGAGGACCCGAACCATGCTGCGCAACCCGATTCGCACGATGACCGTCGCCGCCGGCGCTGCCGCTCTCCTTGGCATCGTCGGCGCCGCTCCGTCTCTCGCTGAGGGAGTCGGAGTCGGTGGCGGCGGCAAGCCGACCGTCGCCCCGAACATGCCCACGTCATGGCACTTCGACCCCGGGGAGGTCTGCTCGTTCGAGGTGATGATCGAGGACATCGTGAACCAGACCAAGACCCTGACCTTCCCCAGCGGAGAGTCCCGAGGGTCTGGTCGCCTCGTGGAGCGCATCACCAACCTCGAGACCGGCACGTCCGTCGTCCGGAACATCTCCGGTCCTGGGGCCAGCACCTACGGGCCGAACGGCGAGTGGATCCTCACGTTGACCGGCGCGTCGATCTTCTGGGCCTACGACGGAACTGACCTCACCGGAAAGGTCGGCAAAGGCCTCTTCATCGGGCACGGCCCGCTGGTGTACGTGGACCTGCAGCTCGTCAAGGCGCCGCCCACGTACGAGAACCTCTGCGAGACCGTCGGCTGACTCTGATCGACCGTCATCGCGGCCGTCGTGCCCGGGCCAGCGCGACGGCCCGGTGGCGGGCTGGGCGTAGTGGGTACTCCCACTCGCCGGCCAGCTCGACCGCGTCGCCGCCGAGTCCGAGCTTGAACCGGAGCAGCCCGAACAGCGGGTCGTCGGGGTCGAGGGTGTCCGAGATGCCGCGCAGGTCATAGAGATTCGCTCCTCCGGCGTGAGCGTCCGCGAGCATCCGCCACTGCAGCGCGTTGCTGGGCCGCCACTCGCGTCCGGAGGACGAGGAACCGCCGTGCGTGTACGACACCCGCTGTCCCACCCGAGTGAGCAGCGCTGCGGCGTATGCCTGACCGTGTCGGTTCGCGAGGTACAGGCCGACCCGCTCCGGGTCCTCCGCGCGCAACGACGCCCACAGCCGCTCGAAGAACTCGATCGGCAGCGGGGGGAACCCATCCCGGCCGGCCGTCTCTGCATACAGGCCGTAGAACGTCGGCAGGTCGGTGGCCTCGCCGGGGGCCACCACGACCTCGGAGGCCGTCGCCCGGCGCAGGTTCCGACGCCACTGGCTGTCCAGCCGTTCGGCGGGGTCGGCGTCCGGCGAGAGCGGCACGTGCGAGCGGTACCGCGGGTTCATCTGACCGCCGAACCCAGGCCCGGGCGCCTCGTACTGCGTCCACCCCGACCCGCGCAGCGTGTCGACGACGGCGGCCGCAGCGGGCAAGACCTCGTCCGGCGGCACCTCACGCAACCGCCGGGCCGTGCCACCACGCACCACGCAGCGCAGCGTCTCGACGCTCCAGCGCCGAAGCACCAGGTCCGGCGCCAGGGTCACCGAGAACGCCCGGCGGTCACGCAAGAACGACAGCAGCGGGGTGAGAACCGCGTCGGCGCCCAGCGCGGCCCAGTCGACCACGGGCCCCTCGCCGACGTAGACCAGCGACCCGACCAGCGGAACCCGCCGGTAGAGGACCAGCCCGGCGCCGACCAGCGTCGAACCCGCGAACCAGCCCACGCTCTCCGGCGTCCATCGTGGCGGCATCACGCCCCACGCAGGGCACTGGAGGTACGAGGCGCTGGGCTGGGCGCGGACGAAGGCCATGTGCTCGGCCGCCGAGATCGCCCGAACGGTAAGGGTCAACGCCGGGTCAGCCGCTGCCGCGTCGCGCGAACCCCGTTGATGACGTTCCACTTCACGGCGCCGGCGACCTCGCGGGCGTGCTCCACCGGGGTGAAGTCGCGGGCGTCCTCGGCGAGCGCGCGTTCGAGATCGTGGTCCGAGTCCTGGAGCACCCGCCAGAAGTCCCGCCGCATCGGGCCGATCCCGTCGTAGCCGAACGAGCGGTAGATCCCGGCGAACCGCGGCTGGAACAGCCGGACCCGCTCGTGCAGTCCGCTCGAGTAGGACATCGGGTTCTTGTGGCGCTTGAGGATGTAGTCGGGGAGGACGTCGGCGAAGGTGTGCCGGAGGATCCACTTCTCGTACCCGTCGCGCACCTTCATCGACGTGGGCAGGCGCATCGCCATGGTCAGCATGTCGAGGTCGAGATAGGGCACCCGCGCCTCGACTCCGTTGCCCATGCTGGTGCGATCGACACGCTGCAGCTCGGTGCGGCTCAGGTGGCGGATCTTATGCAGGAACAACGCGTTTGACTGCTCCGGGGAGATCTCGCGGTACATGTCGTAACCGCCGAACAGCTCGTCCGAGCCGTCACCGGTGAGGACGACCTTGACGCCGCTCGCGTGGACCCGCTGGAAGAGCTTCTGCGACACGACGGCGTTGATGACGTCGCCGTACTCGGTCGCCTCGCTGACCCGGATCGCGTCGCGGACGTCGGCCAGCCCGATCTCCCGCGGCCGTAGGGTGACCACCTCGTGCGGGATCCCGAGGTCTTTGGTGAGGCGACGCGCATACGCGAGGTCCTCGCTGCCCTCGGTGCCGACGGTGAAGGCGATGCAGTCCGGGTGCATCTCCCGGACGTGCGCCAGGGTCAGTGAGCTGTCCAGCCCGCCCGAGAGGACGACGCCGACGGTGAGGTCGGTGTCAACGCGCATCCGGACGGCTTCGCGGTAGGTGCGGCGGACCAGGTCGGTTGCCTCCGCGAGGTCCTCGACCATCGGCTGGCCCTCGCCGAGCCGGAGCAGGTCGATGTACGGGTGCAGCTCCGGCTCGCCGCCGGGTTCGGCCCAGCCGCAGTGTCCGGGCGGGACCTCGTGGACCATGACGCCTGCTCCGAGCGGCCCCACCAGCGACTTGACCTCCGACGCGACCGCCAGCCGGCCGTCCACGAGGGCCCAGTAGAGCGGCTTGACCCCAGCGGGATCGCGGGCCAGGAAGACGCGGCGGGTCTGCCGGTCGACCAGACCGAACGCGAACTCACCGCGGAACCGCAGCAGCGCGTCCTCGCCCCACGCCAGGACCCCCTCGAGGGCGACCTCGGTGTCGGACGTGGACCGCAGTTCGTGGCCCTC
>DASTNV010000074.1:0-3011 GCA_035762725.1 Lapillicoccus sp.
GGCGTGACGCTGCTCGGCGCGGGGATGCTGCTGCAGGGGCTGGTGCCCACCTTCGCCGCGGTTCTCGTCGCCCAAGTGGTGTGGGGAACCGGGTCGACGTTCCTCTCCGGCGCCGACCAGGCCTGGCTGGCCGACGAGATCGGCGAAGACGCGGTGGGCCCGGTCTTCACCCGAGAGACTCAGATCGGCCTCGCCCTGACGCTGGTGGCCCCGCTGGCCGCCGGCGCCCTCGGGCTGGTCGGGCTCGGGCTCCCGGTGGCGGTCTCGGGGATCGGGCTGCTCACGCTCGCCGTGGTCCTGCTGTTCGTCATGCCGGAGGAGAACTTCCAGCGGACCCCTCCGGCGGAGCGTGAGACGTTCCGTCATCTGGTCCGGCAGGCGCGCGAGGGCGTGCGCGTGGCGAGGGTCCGACCCGTGGTCCGGACCATCGCCCTGGTCAGCCTGGTGGTCGGTCTCGCGAGCGAGGCCTTCGACCGGCTGTGGACGGTTCGCGTGCTGGAGTCGTTCACCCTGCCCGACGTCGCCGGACTCGACGGTGAGGTGGTGTGGTTCACCGGGATCGCCCTCGCCGGCACGCTGGTGTCGCTCGTCGTGTCCCTGGTCGTCAACCGGCTCGCCCCGCGGATGGTCGGTGCCGAGCACCCGAACTGGCTGCTGGCGGCGCTCGTCGGGCTCCAGGTCCTCTTCGTCCTGGCCGTCGCCCTGGGCGGCGCGCTCTGGCTGGTCCTCGCGGCCCTCTGGGGGCGCAGTGCGGCTGGTGCGCTCGCCGCCCCGATCCGGTCGGCCTGGCTCAACCGCAACCTCTCGTCCAGCACCCGCGCGACGGTCATCTCGATGACGTCGCAGCTCGACGCGATCGGTCAGGTGGTCGGCGGGCCCCCGCTCGGCGCCCTCGCCAACCGCACCTCGACCTCCACCGCCCTCGTCGCGAGCGCCGTGGTCCTCACGCCGGCCGTGCTCCTGTATGCGCGGTCCCGGCCGGGAACTCGGTCAGGCGGGGAGGACGACGGTGAAGGTGGTGTCGCCGGGTTCGCTGTCGAGGGAGACCGACCCGCCGTGGGCCTCGGCGACGGCGGCGACGATGGAGAGGCCGAGGCCGGTGCTCCCCGCGGCCCGGTTGCGTGAGCTGTCGCCGCGCGCGAACCGCTGGAACACGTCGGGCTGCAGGTCCTTCGGCACCCCAGGCCCGTTGTCGCGAACCATCAGCTTGACCTCGTCGGGTTCACGGACGAGGTAGGTGCGCACCACGGTGCCCGGCGCCGTGTGGGTTCTGGCGTTGCCGAGGAGGTTGGCGATGATCTGGTGCAGCCGCGCGGGGTCGCCCTGGATCTCGACCGGCTCCTCGGGAACCTCGAGCTGCCATACGTGGTCCGGGGAGGCCGCGTGGGCGTCGCTGACGCCGTTGACCACCATCTCGGTGAGGTCGACGGTCTCGTGGTCCAGTGGCCGGCCGGCGTCGAGGCGGGCGAGTAGCAGCAGGTCGTCGACGAGGGCGGTCATCCGGATCGCCTCGGACTCGACCCTGCCGAGGGCATGGGTGACCCCCTGCGGAACCGGCTCCTGCTCGCGACGGGTCAGCTCGGCATACCCGCGGATCGAGGCGAGCGGGGTGCGCAGCTCATGGCTGGCGTCGGCGACGAACTGGCGGACCCGTTCCTCGCTCTTCTGCCGTGAGGTCAGCGCGCTGTCGATGTGGTCGAGCATCTCGTTGAACGCGGCGCCGACCTGGCCGACCTCGGTTCGAGTGTCGGTGTCCTCCGCGGGAACCCGTTCGACGAGGTCGACCTTGCCTTCGGAAAGCGGCAGGTGAGAGACCCGTGTGGCGGTGGCGGCGACGCGGTCCAACGGCCTGAGGTTGCGCCGGACGAGCCAGGTCCCGCCCAGCCCCACGATGACGAGCCCGAGCAACACGCCGCCGGTCACCGCGAAGCCGGTATTGACGATGGTCGCCTGCGCCCGGTCAAAGGAGAGCCCGACGACGACAACGGCCGGGTACGACTGTCCGGTCTGGGTATTCGAGATGACCAGTGGTCGCGCCATGACGCGGTAGGTACCGAGATCTCCCAGGTTGATGGTGGTCGGGTTCGGCCCGATGCCGGCGCTCGACAGGATGGTCAGCTCGGAGTCGCTGAGGAGAGCCGATCCGGTGCCCGGGTCCTTGCCAAAACTCCAACCCTGGGAGACGAACCGGCCGTCAGTACTCAGGTAGGCCTGGAGGCCTTGATCGCCGGGTCCACCGCGTCCGGGGCCCTGTGAGTCGAGGCTCCGGAACTTGGGGATCGAAGTCTGCAGCGCCTGGTCGAGCTGTCCGACGACGACCTGGCGCATGAACACAACGGTGGCGGCCCCGGTCAGTACGCTGACCAAGGCGAAGAGGACGAGCATCGACGCGACGAGCTTGCTGCGCAGCGTCCACGAGCCGGGCGAGGCCCAGCGGGGACGGGTTCTCGCCGACGGCGCGGGCGGCGGCGTCGAGGAGTCGGGGCCGAGCTCGAGAGCCGACTCGACCAGCTCAGAGGGCGGGCTTGAGGACATATCCGACACCCCGCATGGTGTGGATCATCGGCTCGCGACCGGCGTCGATCTTCTTTCGCAAGTAGGAGATGTAGAGCTCGACGACGTTGGCCTGACCGCCGAAGTCGTAGTTCCAGACCCGGTCGAGGATCTGCGCCTTGGACAGGACCCGCTTGGGGTTGCGCATGAGGTAGCGCAGCAGCTCGAACTCCGTCGCGGTCAGCTGGATGGCCGACCCGGCCCGGGTCACCTCGTGGCTGTCCTCGTCCATCGTGAGGTCGCCCACGACGAGCAGCGAGCTGCCCTCGGCGGCCGAGATGGTGGTGCGGCGCATCAGGGCGCGCAGGCGGGCGACGACCTCCTCGAGGCTGAACGGCTTGGTGACGTAGTCGTCGCCGCCCACCGTGAGGCCGGTGATCTTGTCGTCAAGGGAGTCGCGCGCGGTCACGAAGACGATGGGAAGGTGCCGCCCGGACTCGCGCCGCCGGCGGGTGACG
>DASTNV010000075.1:0-9484 GCA_035762725.1 Lapillicoccus sp.
GCCGGCGACCGTCGAGATGGCCACGCCCAACGTGTATGCGGACTCGATCGAGTGGATGGTCCGTCACCTCGACCGGCGCGAGTCGGTCGTCGTGTCGCTGCACCCGCACAACGACCGCGGCACCGGTGTCGCGGCCGCCGAGCTGGGCTACCTCGCCGGTGCCGACCGCATCGAGGGCTGCCTGTTCGGCAACGGCGAGCGGACGGGGAACGTCTGCCTGGTGACCCTCGGCATGAACCTCTTCTCGCAGGGCATCGACCCGCAGATCGACTTCTCAGACATCGACGAGATCCGTCGCACCGTGGAGTACTGCAACCAGCTGCCCGTCGGCGAACGCCACCCCTGGGGCGGCGACCTCGTCTACACCGCCTTCTCCGGCTCCCACCAGGACGCCATCAAGAAGGGCTTCGAGTGGCTGGAGCACGACGCGGTCGAGGCGGGCAAGACCACCGACGAGATCGCGTGGGCCGTCCCGTACCTGCCCATCGACCCGCACGACATCGGCCGCACCTACGAGGCCGTGGTTCGGGTCAACAGCCAGTCCGGCAAGGGCGGGGTCGCGTACATCATGCAGTCGGAGCACCAGCTGGACCTGCCCCGCCGGCTGCAGATCGAGTTCTCCGGCGTCGTGCAGCGGGACGTGGACCAGGACGGTGGCGAGGTGTCGCCGGCAGCCCTCTGGGAGAAGTTCGAGCACGAGTACCTGCCCGCAGAGATCGACCCGTGGGGTCGGTTCGGGCTGCTGTCGCTCCACTCCGACACGTTGGTGGAGGGCGGCAGCAAGCTCTCGGTCGTGTTGACCGACAAGGGAAACAACGTCGTGGTGAGCGGTACCGGGAACGGGCCGATCGCCGCCTTCACCGCTGCACTGGCCGACGTCGGCGTCGACGTGCGCGTCCTCGACTACCACGAGCACGCGCTGTCGGCCGGCGGTGACGCCCGGGCGGCCGCCTACGTCGAATGCGCCGTCGGTGAGCGGGTGCTCTGGGGTGTCGGTCTCGACTCCTCGATCGTCGTGGCCTCGCTCAAGGCAGTTGTCTCGGCCGTCAACCGCGCCGAACGGGACGCCCTGGCCGAGCGGTGACCCGGCTCGTTCTCGCCGGCTACGGGTCCGCACTGGGCCTGGTCGACCTCGGTCCGGAGGGCTTCGGCACTCCGGCCGAGGTCGCCGCGGCCGAGGCGCCGTCCTTCGTCATCGTCTCGGGCGACGGCCGGTTCGGGTATGCGACGCTGGAGACCGCGGGCGACGTCGGCGCCTGGGCAGTGACCGGCGACGGCTCCTGGCGTGCCTTGGGGCAGCAGCCCACCGGCGGCGAGGCGCCCTGCCACCTGGCGTTGAGCCCGGACGGTCGGTGGCTTGCGACCGCCAACTACACGTCGGGCTCCGTGAGTCTCCATCCGGTCGCGGCCGACGGATCGCTAGGGACCAGAACGGATCTCGTCCAGCACAGGGGAAGGCTCGGCCCGCAGGCGGACCGTCAGGACGGCCCACACGCCCACCAGGTGGTCTTCGCCAACGGCGGGCTGTTGGTCTGCGACTTGGGACTGGACGCGGTGATCGGCTACCTGCTGGACGACGGCCGGCTCACCGAGGTCGATCGATCGCCGATGCCGCCGGGATCAGGGCCACGACATCTCGTTATGGATGGTCGGGTCGCCTACGTCGTCGGCGAGCTGGGATCGACGGTCACGGTATGCGACGTAGCCGGGCTCGCGCTGACTCCGCGGGAGACGGTGTCGCTCCGCCCTCCGGACGCCGTCGGCGAGAACACCGCCGCGGAGGTGGTCGTGACGAGCGACCAGGTGCTGGCCTCGAACCGCGGCGACAACACCGTCGCGGTGTTCGACAGACAAGGGGACTCCTTGCGGCTCAACGAGATCGTCCCGTGCGGAGGGTCATGGCCGCGCTGGATCGGCCTCATCGACGGGTCGATCCTTGTGGCCAACGAGCGGTCCCACGGCGTCGCCCGGCTTCGCCAGACCGACCGGAGCTGGTCGGTCGTCGACGTCCTGGACTGGCCCTCACCGACTGGATGTGCAAACCTGCCCTGACGTCTCAGCCGGCCAACCCCGCCCACGCGGTGAGGTTGTCAAGCGCCGGACCGGCATAGCGCCCGATCCGAGCCCTAGCGTCGTCGAGGGCGACGGAGCCGGGGTACCCCGGTGGGACTCGCGCAGGGTTGACCGCGATCCGGTTCGCGAAGTCGTCGAGGTCCGGCTCGGCGCTGAACGCGGCGCTGTTGCGCATCCCGACGGCGTTCATCGCGGCCCAGTCGGTCCCGGTGTTTCCGAACGACGAAGAGCGACACACGCGGTTCTTCTCGCCATCGTCGTTCCGGGTCGCCTCGACGTAGCCGGTCAGAGCGAAGCCGAAACAGGGGAAGCCCGCCCGGACTGGCTGAAGGGTGATCGCGTCGGTGCCCCAGATCGGTACCCGTTCGCGGATCTTCAGGCCGTCGGCCGCGCAGTTGACGACGACGCAGTCCTCGGCGACCCGGACGGAACCGTCGTCCAGGTCGATCCAGCCGCGTCGGGCTGCGGTGACGTGACCGAGGCGAACAACGTTGTCGATGCTGCGCAACAGCTCGAGCTCCCACAGCCCGAGAGTCGGCGCCCGGGCCATCGTCGGCATCACCGACCGGTCGATGCGCAGCATGATCCCGGCCTGCTCGAGACCGAGGAAGGCATCGTCGAGCGACTCGGTCTCGGCGGCGCAGCGCAGCAACCGGGCGACCGTGTCGAGGTAGGTCTCCGGGTTCGGCTGGATGTGAGCGCGGTTGAGCATCCAGGGATCGCGCGGGCGAACCCAGCAGATGGCGTCGGGCTCCACCCCGTCGGTGAGCAACCGGACAATGGCGTCGGTCGCGGTCTTGCCGGAACCCACGATGACGTACTGCCGGAAGCCGTCCTCGAGCCGCGTGACGTCGTTGACCGGCACCACCGTGGCTCCGTCGACCGCGAACGGCGGCGGCTCCTCGGCAGGGATGTCGGGGGAGAGGTACGTCCCGTCGACGATGCGGCACCGCTCCGGAACCGTGTACCGCTCGCCGGTCTCCCGCGAGACGAAGGTCCGGTCGCCGCGGTACTCGGTGCCGGGGAAGAACTCGACGCGGCCGGTAGCGACCATCCGATCGAGCGCCTCGGCGAAGTACGCGCAGATGGTCGGTTGGTCGGCGCGTTCCGACCACCCCGCCTCGGGTCCGGTGGACTGCAGACGACCGTCGCCGAGCACGGTCGACGCGACCCCGTAGAAGGACGATGCCTGGTGCAGCCGGACGAAGGGATAGTCCGCCAACCAGTGGCCGCCGGCCGCCTCGCGGCGGTCGACCAGCGCCACCCGCGCCTCGGAGTGGTCCACGAGCGGGTCGACGAACCCCATGCCGGCCGCGCCCGCTCCGACGACGAGGTAGTCCACGTCGACGAACGTCGTCACGTTCGAAAGGTAGCGCCTAGCGCACCCCTCGCACGCGGAACTGGATGGAGATCCGGGGCCCGACGTCCTTGGCGGTCTTGGGGATCGCGTGGTCCCAGGTGCGCTGACACGACCCACCCATGACGACCAGATCACCGTGGCCGAGCGGGAGTCGCAGGGTCGCCGCGCCGCCGTCGCGAGGACGCAGCATCAGCGGTCGGGGACTGCCCACCGAGACGATCGCCACCATGGTGTCCTCCGTCGTCGACCGCCCGATGCGGTCGCCGTGCCAGGCCACACTGTCGCGTCCGTCGCGGTAGAGGCAGAGGCCGGCCGTGACGAAGCGCTCGCCGAGCTCGGTGTCGTAGTGGTCGCTCAGGGCCTCCCGGACGGTAGCGAGCATCGGGTGGGGGAGCGTTTCGCCGGCGTCGTAGAACCTGGTCAGCCGCGGCACGTCGACGACGTTGTCGTACATCTGGCGGCGTTCGGCCCGCCACGGCACGTCGTGGTGCAGCACGTCGAACAGTGCGTCCCCGCCGGTGAGCAGGCCCGGCCGCAGGTCGACCCAGGCACCAGCGCCCAGCGCACGGCGGGTCAGTCCCTCGGCCACCGGATGGAGGGTCAGGTCGTCGTCGAGGTCGAGCAGCGAACCCTGCATCGCGAACGACATGCGGTTACTGTACAACAGGACTCGAACAGGTGTTCGGACCGGCGAGGCGCCATCTCGTCACGCCGGCCGGTTCCTAGACTCCCGTCATGGCCGCCGACACTGCCCACCGGTCGACCCCGGAGCTGTTGACGCTGCACGCGGTTCGGCTCAAGGGGCTGGCCGACGACGCCGAGGTCGCATCGCGCTTCGGCCTCGACCGGTCGGAGTCCGACGAGCTGCTCCTCGACTACGAGGCGTACGGCTGGGTGACGCGTTCGGACTTCGCCGGCACCGCCGGGTGGTCCATGACCGTGGCCGGCCGCCACGAGGACGAGCGGCGGCTGGCCGACGAGCTGCAGGCGACGGGGACCCTCACGGCCGTGCACGACGCATACCGGGAGTTCCTGCCCTACAACGCGCGGTTGCTCAAGGCCTGCACCGACTGGCAGCTGCGCCCGACGCGGGACGACCCGCTCGCCGCGAACGACCACTCCGACATCCGCTGGGACCAGCAGGTGCTCGCCGAACTGGCGACGGTGGGCGACGAGCTCGATGCGCTCGGCGCCGCGCTGGGAACCCGGCTGGAGCGCTTCCAGGGGTACGAGCGGCGCTTCCACGTCGCCCTGACCCGAGCGCTCAACGGGGAGCCGGCGTGGGTCACCCGACCGCGCGCCGACTCGTGCCACACCGTCTGGATGGAGCTGCACGAGGACCTCCTCGCCACCCTCGGGGTCGACCGCGGCACCGAAGACCTGGGAGAGAATGACCGACGTGCCCCTCTATCGTGACGAGGCTGTCGTGCTACGCACCCACCCGCTGGGTGAGGCCGACCGCATCATCACCCTCCTCACCAAGGAGCGCGGCCGGATCCGGGCCGTAGCCAAGGGAGTGCGTCGCACCAAGTCCCGGTTCGGCGCCCGCCTCGAGCCGTTCATGGTCGTCGACGTCCAGTGCTATGAGGGTCGCAACCTCGACACGGTGACCCAGGCCGAGAGCCTGGCGACGCACGGGCAGATCATCGCCCGCGACTACACCGTCTACACGGCCGCGACGGTCATGGTCGAGACCGCCGAACGGCTCACCGAGGAGCACGAGCCGTCCACCCAGCAGTACCTCCTCCTCGTCGGAGCCCTGCGCTCGCTCGGTGGGGGAGAGCACGACCCCGGGCTGGTGCTCGACGCCTACCTGCTGCGCTCGCTCGCCGTCGCCGGGTGGGCCCCGAGCTTCCACGACTGCGCGAAGTGCGGGGCGCCGGGTCCGCACCCGTCGTTCAACATCGCCGCCGGCGGCGCGGTGTGCACGGTATGCCGCCCGCCCGGTTCCGCCGCGCCGGCGCCGGAGACGCTCCGCCTCCTCGCCGCGCTGCTCAGCGGCGACTGGATCCTGGCCGATGCCTCCGACCTGCGCACCCGCCGGGAGGGCAGCGGGCTGGTGACGGCGTTCCTGCAGTGGCACCTCGAGCGCGGCGTGCGCTCGCTGCGCCACGTCGAGCGCGTCGGGCCGGTATGACCTCCAACGGGTATGCGGCGCCGTTCCCGCACCCGAGCGGCGCCCGACCGCCGGCCATTCCCGCGGAGGTGCTGCCCCGGCACGTCGCCATCGTCATGGATGGCAACGGCCGGTGGGCCAACGCGCGCGGGCTGCCACGCACGAAGGGGCACGAGGCCGGCGAGGCCTCACTCCTCGACGTCGTCGCCGGCGCGATCGAGGTCGGCGTGACCCACCTGTCCGCGTACGCCTTCTCCACGGAGAACTGGCGGCGCTCGCCCGACGAGGTGCGTTTCCTCATGGGGTTCAACCGCGACGTCATCCGCCGGCGCCGCGACCAGCTGCACGAGTGGGGCGTCCGGATGCGCTGGGTCGGTCGTCGGCCCCGGCTGTGGCGATCGGTCATCCACGAGCTGGAGGTCGCCCAGGACCTCACCCGTCGCAACACCGGCCTCACCCTGTACTTCTGTGTCAACTACGGCGGCCGGGCCGAGGTCGCCGACGCCGTCGTCCGGATCGCCGAGGATGTCCGGCTGGGCCGGCTCAAGCCCGGCGGCATCGACGAGCGCACCATCGGACGGTACCTCGACGAGCCGGACATGCCCGACGTCGACCTCTTCGTCCGGTCGTCGGGCGAGCAGCGCACCTCGAACTTCCTGTTGTGGCAGTCCGCCTACGCCGAGATGGTCTTCCTCAACACGCTCTGGCCGGACTTCGACCGGCGGAACCTGTGGGAAGCGATCGAGATCTACGCCGGCCGCGACCGTCGCTACGGAGGCGCGGTCGACCGAGCCTGAAGCGGCGGGGGCATACTGTCCGAACATGCCCCCTGCTACTCGTGAGAAGAACACGTGGGACGTGATCGTCATCGGCGGGGGGCCGGCCGGCGAGAACGCTGCGGACTACGCGATCCGCGGCAGCGACCGCACTGCGGTGATCATCGAGAACGAGCTGCTGGGCGGCGAGTGCTCGTACTGGGCCTGCATCCCGAGCAAGACCCTGTTGCGCTCGGTCGACGTTTTCGGGGAAGCAGAAGGCCTCCAAGGCACGGCAACTCGGTTGAGTACCAAGGGGATCGACGTCAAGCCGGTGCTGGGAAGGCGCGATGAGTTCGTGGCTCACCTCGATGACGCCGGGCAGGCCAAGTGGGCCAAGGGCGCCGGAATCGACGTGCTCCGCGGCCACGGCCGGCTGACCGGGCCCCGCACGGTACAGGTCGCCGACTCTGAGGGGCCGGCCCGCGACGTCACGGCCCGGCACGCCGTGGTGGTGGCCACCGGTACCACGGCGAGCATCCCCGACATCCCGGGACTTCGTCAGGCCCTGCCTTGGATCTCCCGCGACGTGACGAACCTCCACCAGGTACCGCGACGGGTCGCGGTCCTCGGCGGCGGGGTCGTCGCCTGCGAGGCGGCCACCTGGCTCCTCGGGCTCGGCGTGGAGGAGCTCACCCTCATCGACATCGGCGACCGGATCCTGCCGCGGTCCGAACCGTTCGCCGGCGAGATGGTGCACCGCTCCCTCGAGGCCAGCGGCGCGAACGTCTACCTCGACACCAACGTCATGGAGGTGACCCGAAAGTCGCCGCGCGACAACGGGATCGGGCACATCAGCGGCGGCCCCGTCACCCTCCACATCGGTCGGCGCCGGTCGATCGTCGTCGACGAGGTCGTCGTCGCGACGGGACGGACACCGGCCACGCAGGACCTGGGGCTCGAGGCGGTCGGACTCGCCGAGTCGGTCGCTGAGGCGCATGGGTACATCCGGACCAACGACCAGCTCCAGGCCGACGGGGTCAGCGGACGGTGGCTGTATGCGGTCGGTGACGTCAACGGTCGCGCCCTCCTCACGCACATGGGCAAGTACCAGGGCCGGATCGCGGGCGCCGTCATCGCGGCCCGAGCGGGGGCCGGCGAGCGGGCGGCCGGCAAGGAGTTCCGCGACCGGGCCAGCGAGCGCGTGGTCCCGTCGGTGACCTTCACGTCGCCCGAGGTCGCCAGCGTGGGCCTCACCGAAGGGGCGGCGCGCGAGGCGGGGATCAACGTCGAGACCGTCGAGTACGACACGGCGCACGTCTCCGGAGCGGCGATCCTCGACGATGCTTACGTCGGCCGGGCCAAGCTCGTCATCGACCGCGCTCGGGACATCCTCGTCGGGGCGACGTTCGTCGGCGCCGGTTCGGGTGAGCTGCTGCACTCGGCGACCGTGGCGATCATCGGTGGAGTGACGCTCTCGGATCTCTGGCACGCCGTCCCGTCCTACCCCACGGTCAGCGAGGTCGGGCTGCGCCTCCACGAGGCGCGCCGCGGCTAGGCCACTTCGGCGGCTTCATCCCATCGGCCGGCTGACAACTTCTCCGCACGTGCGGAGATCGCGGCGGGACGAATCCGCTTGTCCCGAATTCATCTCCTCACGTGCGGAGAAACGTCTTCTCATCACGTGCGGAGAAGTTGGCCGGTGACGGGGGCGGAGGGTGGGCTCGATCCGGGGTCGGATCAGCCGTCGACCAGAGGGCGGACGTCGGCATATCCGTCGTCGACGACGCGCGACGGCTCATCGACGACGAGGACTGCGCCGCGGTCCGGGGTGTATGCCGGCCAGCCCGGGTCGCCGTCGCGGATGAACGCGACCGCCGCGCCGTGCGTCCGGTCGGCCAGGGACTGCGGCGGGTTCGGGCCGGTGAGCGCCTCGACCCGTTCGGCGTCCAGGCAGTCGAACCAGAAGGGCACGTCGATGCAGTGGATCGCGAGACCAAACACTCGTGACCGCCACGCATACCGGTACAGCCAGGTCGTCCCGGGTGGCCGGACCTGAGCGGCGACCAGCGCGTCGATCCGGAACACCCGGTCGGTGAGGAAGCTCTGGAGCAGTTGTGGCGACGTCCGGCCGTCGTGGGTGGCGAGGTAGCCCTCGACCGCGACCTCGTCGAGGCCCAGTCGCGTCAGCAGGGACCGGGGCGGGATCTGCCCTACCCGGGCCGCCACCTCGGAGTCGACGAGGTCGATCTCGTCCTCGGCGGCGCCCGCAACCAGCGGCTTGTCCGCCCCGATGCCGATCCGCAGCGACTCTGGAGTGGGGCGACGGACCAGCTCACCGTCGACCACCGGTCCGAACGGCAGGCCGTCGTTGGTGACGGCCAGGGCGGCCAGAGGATCGTCCGGGCCGTCCTCGGGCCGGTTCCCGGATCCCAGCTCTCGCTGCAGCGCCAGCAGCCGCGCCTCGTCCACCGAGCGGAACCCCTCCAGCGTGGGCGGCACCCTCGCCAGCTCGGCCAGCCGCCCGGCTCGGCGTTGCGCGACGGGGATCGGCACGTCCGCGAGCGCCCCGGAGAGGCTGTAGACCCGGCTGAACAGGTGCTGCGCGGCCTCCATCCCCAGCAGGGTGATCACCGCCCCCCCGCCGGCGGACTGTCCCGCGATGGTGACCCGGCCGGGGTCACCGCCGAACGCGGCGATGTTGGCCTGGACCCATTCCAACGCCAGGAGCCAGTCCCGGACGCCCCGGTTCGCCGGCGCCCCGTCGATCCAGCCGAACCCGTCGAACCCCAGCCGGTACGACACGCATACCGTCACCACGCCGTCCCGGTTGAAGGCCCGCCCGTCGTACCAGGGGCTGGCCGGCGACCCGGCGACGTACCCGCCGCCGTGGATCCACACCAGCACCGGCAGCGCAGCCCCGCCGGCGGGCGACGGCGTGAAGACGTCGACGTTGAGGGTGGCGTCGCCCGGGATGGACGGTTCGGGGATGAGGGTGATCTCGGACAGGGCGACCCGCTGCGGGGTCGCGCCGTGGTGGGTCGCGTCGAAGGTCCCGGTCCAGGGTCGGGCCGGAACCGGTGCCGCGAACCGGAGGTCGCCGACCGGCGGCTCCGCAAAGGGGATGCCGAGGAAGGCGGCGGAGGCTCCCCGCCAGAGCCCGCGCACCCGGCCACCGGC
>DASTNV010000076.1:0-7395 GCA_035762725.1 Lapillicoccus sp.
GCATGCGCAGCGCCAGGGCGTCCGCGCCGGCGCCAACATCGCCGCGGCGTGCGGGAAGGGTGAGCGCAAGCCCTACGAGCACCACGACCTCGGGTTCGTGGTGGACCTCGGCGGCTGGACCAGCGCGGCCGATCCACTGCACGTCCCCCTCTCCGGGCTGCCCGCCAAGGCGGTGACCCGTGGGTACCACCTCGTGGCGATGCCCGGGAACCGCGGTCGCACGGTGGTCAGCTGGCTGACCGAGGCGGCGTTCGGACGACAGGGCGTCCAGCTCGGGCTGGTCCGTGGCCACGACGTCCCCCTCGACACCGACACCCCGATGGGCGCGGTCACACCGAAGTCCTAGGCCGGTCCCGCCGTCACCTCGGCCCGCCGGGCGGAGGGAAGTTGACGTCAGAGCGTCAACTTCTCTCCGTCTGGAACCCAACCGGCTCGCGCTCAGCCGCCGCGGCGGATCACGTCGGGGTGACCAGGCGGAGTCGTAGCTCGTTCGGGTCGTCGGCCCAGATGCGTAGCGTGTCGACGGTGGCCAGTCCGATGGACGCGGGTGGATCCAGCCTGATGGTGAGGTTGGTGACTCCGTGAGGACTCAGAACCGCTGTCGTCCGGTCGATGGTCCGGCCCCGTGGGCCAGGACGGTGGTCGACCACGGCGGAGGCGATCGAGCTGCGGAGCACGGCGATCTCCTCCCAGAAGCCCACTCGCGCCCGGAGGTGCGTCGCGGTGATCAGGTGAGGGTGGACGACGAGCGCGGCGATCATGCCGACGGTGACGAGGAGTCCCCATCCTCCGACGAGCAGGAGGAGTTTCTCGATCACCGCTGGGATCGGGAGCAGTGGGGTGATCGCGACTTCGACACCAGCCAGTCCAGCGAGGACGAGCCAGGTCGACAGCACATCGCGATGACTGCTGAACCGGGCGTTCGGATAGCCGTCGTAGCGTCGCCGTGAGAGCAGGACCAAGGACCACAGCAGCCGCGGCTCACGCAGGAGCCACCGCCCAACAGGCGCCCCGAACCGATGACCGACGGCCGCCTCGACGGCTGACCACGGGTCGTCGCCACGCGCGCGGGCTACCCGCGCTGCCGTCATCGTTGCCCTCAACCAACGGCGCTGGTGCATCACCGTGACCAACCCGGCGATCAGTGCCAATGGCACGGCGAGCTCCCTCCGGGTCCCGGTGACAATCATGAGCACGGCACAGAGCCAGTCGACGGCGGCGACGGCACCGACCGTTCGACGCACCCGTCGCAGACCGTCGCCCGCAGGGATGAGCTCCATACCGGATTGTCGCGCCCCGGCCACGCGAAAGGGAGGCGTGCAGACCCGGGAACATTCCCCGGATACTCAGAGTTGAGCCAGGTGTACGCAACTTTGCGGAGTCGGGTTTTGACAACCGGGACCCCGCCCGGCAGTGTGGGCCGCCGGACACACAAACCCTCTGAACACGAGTAAGCACCACAGGAGAGAGAGTCACCATGGCACGTGCGGTCGGAATCGACCTGGGCACCACCAACTCGGCCGTCGCCGTCCTCGAGGGCGGCGAGCCGACCATCATCGCGAACGCCGAGGGTGGGCGCACCACCCCGTCCGTCGTCGCGTTCTCCAAGAACGGGGAGGTGCTCGTCGGCGAGATCGCCAAGCGTCAGGCCGTGACGAACGTCGACCGCACCATCCGTTCCGTCAAGCGCCACATGGGCACCGACTGGAACCAGGAGATCGACGGCAAGAAGTACACCCCGCAGGAGATCAGCGCGCGCATCCTCCAGAAGCTGAAGCGCGACGCGGAGTCCTACCTCGGCGAGTCCGTCACCGACGCGGTGATCACCGTCCCCGCGTACTTCGACGACCACCAGCGCCAGGCCACCAAGGAGGCCGGTGAGATCGCGGGCCTCAACGTCCTGCGGATCATCAACGAGCCCACCGCAGCCGCGCTGGCCTACGGCCTGGACAAGGGCAAGGAGGACGAGCTCATCCTCGTCTTCGACCTCGGTGGCGGCACCTTCGACGTGTCCCTCCTCGAGGTCGGCAAGGACCCCGAGGACGGCTTCTCGACCATCCAGGTCCGAGCCACCAACGGTGACAACAAGCTCGGCGGCGACGACTGGGACGACCGGATCGTCCAGCACCTGCTCACCACCGTGAAGAACAGCACCGGTGTCGACCTGTCCAAGGACAAGATCGCCATGCAGCGGCTGCGCGACGCGGCGGAGCAGGCCAAGAAGGAGCTCAGCTCCTCGATGACCACCAACATCAACCTGCAGTACCTGTCGATGTCTGAGAACGGCCCGATCCACCTGGACGAGACGCTGACTCGCGCTGAGTTCGAGCGCCTCACCTCCGACCTGCTCGAGCGGACCAAGGCTCCGTTCCAGAAGGTCATCGCCGACGCCGGCATCAAGCTGGGCGACATCGACCACGTCGTCCTCGTCGGCGGTTCGACCCGTATGCCCGCGGTCACCAACCTGGTCAAGGAGCTGACTGGCGGCAAGGAGCCCAACAAGGGCGTCAATCCGGACGAGGTCGTCGCCGTCGGCGCCAGCCTGCAGTCCGGCGTCCTCAAGGGCGAGCGCAAGGACGTCCTGCTCATCGACGTCACCCCGCTCAGCCTCGGCATCGAGACCCAGCACGGCCGGTTCACCAAGCTCATCGAACGCAACACGGCGATCCCGACCAAGCGCAGCGAGATCTTCACGACGGCCGACGACAACCAGCCGTCCGTCCTCATCCAGGTCTTCCAGGGTGAGCGCGAGATCGCCCAGCACAACAAGGGGCTCGGCACCTTCGAGCTGACCGGCATCGCGCCGGCTCCGCGCGGCGTGCCGAAGATCGAGGTCACCTTCGACATCGACGCCAACGGCATCGTTCACGTCACCGCCAAGGACCAGGGCACCGGCAAGGAGCAGTCCATGACGATCTCCGGCGGGTCCGCTCTGCCCAAGGAGGAGATCGAGCGGATGGTCAAGGAGGCCGAGGCGCACGCCGAGGAGGACAAGAAGCGGGTCGAGGAGATCGACGCCCGCAACACCGCCGACCAGCTCGTCTACTCCACCGAGAAGTTCCTCGCAGAGAACGGCGACAAGGTCCCGGCGGCGGAGAAGTCCGACGTCGAGGCGGCCCTCGCCGAGCTCAAGTCGGCGGTCGGCACCAAGGAGGCGCCGGGCACCGACGTCGAGGACATCAAGGCCAAGACGGCGAAGCTCAGCGAGGTCTCCCAGAAGATGGGACAGGCCATGTATGCAGCGAGTGCGGCGCAGGAGTCGGCGGCTGGTTCCGGAGACGGCGCGACCGGCGACGCCGGCCCGCAGGACTCGGCGACCGGGTCGGGTTCCAGCTCCGACGACGACGTCGTGGACGCCGAGATCGTCGACGACGAGACCGACAGCCCGCAGGACCGCACATGACGGCGAGCTCTGGTAACGAGCACGACCCGGTGGACCCGGTCGGCGACGAGCCGACCGGGGCCACCGGCCCTCGTTCACCGCACTCCAAGCACCGGCACTCGACCGGTCGCACCGGGCAGGGCGCTCACGGCGGCGACGCCTCGAGCGAGCCGGGTGGCGAGGACGAGTACGACGTCTACATCCCCGACACGCCAGGTTCGTTGGTGGACAACGAGATCGAGGGCGAGGTCGTCGAAGAGGCTCCGGCTGTTGAAGTCCAAAATGACGTCCACCCCGACACCCGGAAGGCCGCCGAGCACCTCGAGGACCTGCGCCGGCTTCAGGCGGAGTACGTCAACTACAAGAAGCGCGTCGACCGCGACCGGGAGCTGGCCCGCGACCGCGGCGTGACCCAGGTGGTCGAGGCGCTGCTTCCGGTCCTCGACGACATCCACGCCGCGCGCGAGCACGGCGAGCTCGAGGGTGGACCGTTCGCCGCGATCGCCGACAAGCTCGAAGCCATCCTCGGCCGGTTCGGCGTCGAGTCGATCGGTGCGAAGGGCGAGGAGTTCGACCCGGTGATCCACGAGGCGCTCATGCACGTGGACGCCGAGCTGCCGGAGGACGCCACGACGACCACGGTCGTCCAGGTGATCCAGCCAGGGTTCAAGATGGGGGAGCGGGTCGTCCGACCCGCCCGAGTCTCCGTCGCCGACCCCCGGTGACTGCTCGCATACCCGTAACGGCCGTTCGAAAGGAGGGACGCCGAGATGGCTAGCCAGGACTGGCTGGAGAAGGACTTCTACGCGATTCTCGGCGTCTCCTCCGACGCCGACGACGCGACGATCAAGAAGACCTACCGCAAGCTGGCCCGCAAGCTGCACCCTGACCAGAACGCCGGGGACGCCGCGGCGGAGGCCAAGTTCAAGGAGATCGGCGAGGCGTACTCGGTCCTCTCCGACCCGGAGCAGCGCCAGCAGTACGACCAGCTGCGGGCGATGACCCGCGGCGGCGCCCGGTTCACCTCCGGTGGCTCCGGGGCCGGGTTCGAGGACCTGTTCTCCGGCATGTTCGGCGCCGGTGGCAACACCCGGACGCGGTACTCCACGAGTAGCAGTGGCGCCAATGACGCCGAGATGCAGGACCTGCTGGCCAGCCTCTTCGGGCAGGCCGGTGGCCAGTACCCCGGCGGCACGACCTACGGCGGCTACGACACCTTCGGAGCCCCGCGTGGACCGCGCAAGGGCGCCGATGTCCAGGCGCGGACCACCCTGTCGTTCCGCGACGCGGTGGCCGGCCAGACCGTCACGCTGGAGGCCGCTGACGGCGAGCGGATCACCACGCGCATCCCCGCGGGGGTGCGCGACGGACAGAAGATCCGGTTGCGCGGCAAGGGATCTCGTGGTGATTCCGGCGCCGAGCGTGGCGACCTCATCCTCACCGTGACCGTCGAGAAGCACCCGGTGTTCGGACGTGAGGGCGACAACCTCACCGTCGACCTGCCGGTCACCTTCCCCGAGGCGGCCCTCGGCGCGACGGTGTCGGTTCCCACCCTCGAGGGCACGCCGGTTCGCGTGAAGATCGCGCCGGGCACTCCGAGCGGTCGCGTGCTCAGAGTCAAGGGGCGCGGCGTCAAGCGCGGCGACAAGACCGGCGACCTGCTCGCCAAGGTCCAGGTCGTCGTGCCGCAGCGGCTCACCGATCCGGCTCGCGAGGCGTTGGAGAAGATGCAGGCCGACGAGGCCGGCCAGGACCCCCGCGCCGACCTCTTCGAGCGGGCCCGGGCCTGAGCGGCGGTTCGGTCATGGCCACCCCCCGCACCACCTCGACGGACCGGCAGAGCTTCGGCCCGGACGACGACACTCCGGTGTTCGTCATCTCGGTCGCGGCTCAGCTGGCCGGCATGCATGCCCAGACCCTGCGCCAGTACGACCGCCTCGGCCTCGTGTCCCCTTCACGAACTCGGGGCGGGGGCCGACGCTACTCCGGACGCGACGTCGCCCTACTTCGCGAGGTGCAACGACTTTCGCAGGAGGAGGGTGTCTCACTCGCCGGCATCCAGCGGATCCTCGAGCTGGAGAACCAGGTCGCGGCGCTGCGCGCGCGGGTCACCGAGCTGGCCGACGCGCTGAAGGCGCAGGCCAACCGCACGGACGCCCGCGCTCAGCTCGGGTCGCGGATCTTCGCGGCCGGTACCGGCGGTGAGATCGTCGCGGTCCGGCCCGGCGAGCGTCCGCCGCGGTTCGGTGCGGGGTCGCAGGCCCTCGTCGTGTGGCAACCGGGCCACGGTGACGCCGCGCGCTGGTGACGCGGGATGACGCCCGGTGACTCAGGGTGACGAGCCCGTGGGAGCAGCGGGAGACCGCGGTCTCGTGCGGGTTCGACCCCGACTCGTTGACCGAGCGGTCAGCGCGCCGACGGACGAGTGACGCCGGCCTCGGCCGCGCGGTCGTCGTTCCGGTCTACCTGCGCCGTCCCCCGTCCGGGCCGCAGGTCGTGCTGACCGGCCTGCGCGTGCGGCTGTCTACCGGCGGTTCGCTGACCGGGACGGTGCTATCGGCTGACGTGGGCGACCCGATGGTGTTCTGGGGCGCGGTCTCTGCGGCCGCTGATGATCCGGACCTGGTCGCCCGGCGTGAGGGGTGGACCCGCGTCATCGTTCGGCCGGACAGCGCCGAGAGCCGCAGCATCGTCCTGCGAGACACCGACTGGGAGCTGCTCCGCGCGGCGCTGGCGCTGCAGCGGCCCACGCCGCCGCAGGACTCTCCGCGCGAACGGATCGTCGCGCGGTTCCTCGGCCGCCTGGACGGCGTCGAGGGCACAGCGGCGGCCGAGCTGTGGGGTCGGCTAGCTCTCGAAGTCGTGGTGCTCCGTCATGCGGACCGGTTGGCTGACACGACCTCGCTGCGCTGGTATGCGTCGTGGGGCGCGGGTGGCTTTCCGGCCGGTTCTGGCGGGCGGGCTACCGGTTCGGCGGACCAGGACCTACTGAATGACTTGGCGCACCAACGGTTTCGGGCCGGTGGACGTCTCTTTCGGGTGCGGACGCTGCCCGAGTGGGAGCGCGAGCAGGCGGCCCAGGATCTTGGGCTGCCGCGGCGGCCGCTCATGGCGTGGCCGGTCTCCCCGCTGCCAGCGCTGCTGCGCTACTTCGACGGCATCACCCCGGCGCCGTTGCCGACCGAGCCAATCCAGGATGCTCGACCGCCACGGAGGCCCCAGGACCGGAGCGGCCCCCAAGACGCTCGCTAGCACCTGTCGAAAGGCCCGGTTCGGGTCGGTCCCAGGACCGCTCCTATGAGGTCAGCGCGGGAAGAGTTCAGACCCCCGTGGCCTGACGCTCGGCGACCACGTTCTCGGGACGCTCCAAGGCGACCGTCGTCCGCAGCGGAACCTCGCGGATGAGGAATACCGCCACGAGAGCGACGACGGCCACGATGGCGGCCACGAGGAAGATCCGGCCGGTCGCGTCACCGTAGGCGGTGCGCACAATGGTCGCGATGACCGGGGGCATGCTCTTGAGGTCGAGCGTGCCCGACTCGCCCGAACCGGCCGCCGCGGTCACCGCCGGACCCAGAGCGACGAGGCCGTCGTGCACCTGGTTCTGGACCAGGTTGGCCAGCACGGCGCCGAGTGCAGAGACGCCGATCGCCCCGCCGAGGGAGCGGAAGAACGACACCGCTGCCGAGGCCGCACCGATGTCACGAACGTCCACGGTGTTCTGCACAGCGAGGACGAGGTTCTGCATCAGCGCACCCATCCCCAGACCCATGACCGCCATCGAGACGCCGCTCTCCCAGGCCGGGGTGTCGTGCCGCAGCATCGACAGGCCGACCAGACCGACGACGAGGAACACCGCGCCGCCGACGAGGAACGCCTTCCACCGCCCGGTCCGGCTGATGATCTGACCGGCCACGGTCGAGGAGAGCATGGCGGCGACCATCAGCGGGATGGTCATCAGGCCGGCCTTGGTCGGGCTGTAGCCCTGGGCCACCTGGAAGTACTGGCCGAGG
>DASTNV010000077.1:0-5455 GCA_035762725.1 Lapillicoccus sp.
TGGTCCGGATGAACTCGTTGACCGCGGCGCGGATCTGCACCTTGGCCTCGCTGTAATAGCCGGCGCCCTCGAAGGGCGTCATCGTCGCGCCGATGATGCAGACGTCCTTGGCGTGGGCTCGGGCGATGAGCTGGCGGTAGGCAGCGATCAGCTGGTCGGGTGAGGTGGCGGTGCCGTTCCCGATGTCGTTGATGCCCTCCATGACGATGACCGTGGCGACGTCCGGCTGGCTGAGCACGTCGCGGTCGAACCGGGCCTGAACGCTGACCCCGGCACTGTCGACGAGGACGCGGTTGCCCGAGATGCCCTCGTTCATGATCCCGAACCGTTGGACCAGTGGCCGGCTGGCCAAACGGTCGGCGACGTAGTCCGGGTACCGGTGGTTGGCGTTGGTCGTCGATCCCACTCCGTCGGTGATCGAGTCGCCGAGGAACGCGACCGTGTCGACCTGCTTGGGCGCGTCGACGACGACCGCGTCGACCCAGTACCAGCGCGAGACCGTCTGAGTGAACGGCGTACCGCTCTCGTCCGCGGCGTTGTCGCCGGCCGCCGACGCATACGAGGTCTGCGCGGTGAAGTTGTGGCCGGTGAGAGCGCCACTGGCGCCGACGACGTGGACGCTCACGGCAATCGTCGTGTCGGCGGGGAGCGTCGTCGAGACGGGGTCGCTCAGCACCTCGGCGCCGGCCGGAACCGTGACGGAAGGCTTGCCGCTGAAGGTGACCTTGCGGTTGCTGCCGGGCACGAGGGCGGCGCCGGAGTCCTGGACACCGACGTAGACCGAGTCGAAGGTCAGGGTGCGGTCGCCGAAGACGTTGGACAGGGAGATGCGGGCTGCGGATCCGCCGATGCTCGTGTGGACGAGGTTGCGGACGGTCTGGTCGGTGAACGTTCCGGTGACGCGGTCAGCGCTGGCGCCCCAGGTGACGACCTGGTCGACCTCGGGTACGGCGGATGCGGTGCCGACCGGGGCGGCGAGCAGGCCGACGCTGAGCAGCGCGGCCGCGCCAAGGATCGAGGAGCGGCGGACGTTCCGGAGGGAACGGGAGGACTCGGACATGCGGGGACTCCTCTGCTGGCCCGGCACGTCGCTGCGCCGGGCAGGTGGGGGTGGGTGTCTCGCCGTCGTCTCGTCGCGTGGTTCCGTCTCGCGCCGGGTGCCGCCGAGGGTCGCCCGACGGACACCGGCTGACGAGACGTCTCGACGCTAAGACCGGGCCGCCCGGCACGGTTCGGTCTAGTCCGACAATTCCGACAAACGGTGCAATTCACACGACGAGCGGCGCGACGAAGCAACTTCCTTCCGCCAGCCCCGTCCGGGTCGGTGCTGTGCCAGGCTGCGACCATGCTGATCTCGACGATGAACGACCTGCCCGGCTACGACGTCACCGAGGTCCTCGGCGAGGTGACGGGGCTGACCGTGCGGTCGCGGCACATCGGTTCCCAGCTCGGGGCGGGGTTCAAGTCGATCGTCGGTGGTGAGCTCAAGGGCCTGAGCAAGCAGCTCGTCCAGACCCGTGAAGAGGCGATGGACCGCCTCGTCGAGGAGGCGACCAGCCGCGGAGCCGACGCGATCCTCGCGATGCGGTTCGACGCCAACGAGATCGGCCAGGGCTACCAGGAGGTCGTCGCCTACGGCACCGCCGTCAAGATCTCCCGCCGCGTCTGACCCTGCCAGCCTGACCGTCGCCTGCGGCTCCGATCGCTAGACCGGGCGGGACGTCGAGCGTTCGTCGGGGTCCCGGGCGAAATAGCGCTCGGGACGCCGAGAAACAGTCGGGTATGCGTCGATCAGCGGTCGGCGCGTACCCGGACCAGGTGGCTGACCACCCCTGGTAGCCACCCGGTCTCGCCGTTCATCCAGCGGGCCGCCACGAGGTTCCCGGGAACCACGACGAAGTCGTCCTTGCCGCCGGCCACCGCCAGGTCGGTACCGAACGCGTCGGTCACGCGTGACCAGCTGAGGTCGGTTCGCCGGTGCAGGTGCTCGCCGATGGCGATGGCGAACCGTTCGACGATCTCCCGCTCGTCCTCGCGCTCGCTCTTGCGGCCGTCCTTCCATCCAGTGGCGGCCGCGTCGTACGCCGCGCCGAGCGCCTCGAGGTCGTCGGGATCCAGCCCAGCGTCCTCGACCGACTTCCGCCCGGCGGCCAACCGAGCCCACTCGGCATCGCCGGGTCGCTCGATCTGGGGGCGCAGTGGCAGCTCGACGTCCTCCGGGTCGGTCTGATCGACCGCCGATCCACCGGATTCAGGCTTGTCCTTGCGAGAGAACCAGGCCATGTCACAACCCTAGTGCGAGCGGGTCGGTTCAGCCCGTGGCCGCCCGTGCCGCAGCCGCCGCCCGCTCGACCCACTTCGGGATCTCGCCGTACCGCTGGCTCGGGATCAGCCGCCCGGCCGCGCTGTCCTCGATCAGCTGGGCCATCCGCTTGTCGTTGGTGACCTGCTGCTTGGCCGACCGCACCCAGTTGATGCAGATCTTCCGGTAGCTGGCCGTCGTTTCCGCCCAGAAGGCCGACGCCGCGGGGTTGGCGGCGAGCTCGGCCGCATACGCCTCGGGCAGCTCGAGATCGCCTTGTTCGAACGAATAGATGGCCTGCCGGTCCTCGCGGCGGGCCTCCCAGGCCGCGATGCCCATCGGGCGCATCCGGCCCTCGCGGGTCAGCCGGTCGACGAGGTCGAGGTTGACCCGGCTCCAGGTGCTGGTCTTCTTGCGGGGGGTCCATCGCTGTCGCCTCGTGTCCTCGTCGATCCGCTCGGCGCGCGAGTCGATCCACCCGAAGCAGAGGGCCTCGGGCACCGCCTGCTCCCAGGTCAGGCCCTGGTTCGGCACGTGCTTCTTGTTGAGGCCCATCCAGAGCTCAGTCTCAGTCTCGTGGTGCGCCTCGAGCCACGCCCGGAAATCCTCAGGACCGTCGAAGAACAGCGCTGGCTTCTCCGTGGTACCGCCCGGCCGTGAACCCATGACCGGACCCTAGCGGCGACCAGCGTCACCCGCCGGAGTGGTGCTCCTCGGCGGCCGCGACGTCCGCGGCATGCTCGGGCGAGAGCTCCCGCGAGTCGAGCCACCCCTCGGGCAGGACGACCCGCTTCGCGGTTCCGGCACGTCCACGCGGACCCTCGGCGGGGTCGCCGGGCCACGGCGCCGAGAGATCGAGGCCGTCGAGGAGGCGGTCGAGCGCGGCCAGCGAGTCGACCAGCGCGAGCTGGCTACGCACCTCTCCGCCTGCCGGAAACCCCTTGAGATACCAGGCGATGTGCTTCCGGATGTCGCGGCAGCCCCGGTCCTCGTCGCCGTAGAACTCGACGAGGTATGCAGCGTGCCGGCGCATCGTGTCAGCCACCTCGCGCAGCCCGGGCTGACGTCGCGCCGGCGACCCCTCGAACCCCGCCGCCAGATCGGCGAACAGCCAGGGTCGACCCAGGCACCCGCGGCCCACGACCACGCCGTCACAGCCAGTCTCGTCGACGAGCCGCAGCGCAACCTCCGCCGACCAGATGTCGCCATTGCCCAGCACCGGCACCTCGGTCACCGTCTCCTTGAGCAGCCGGATCGCCGACCAGTCGGCGGTACCGGAGTACGCCTGGGCGGCGGTCCGGGCGTGCAGCGCGACCGCGGCGGCTCCCTCCGCCTGCGCGGCCAGGCCCGCCTCGAGGTAGGTCAGGTGCTCGTCGTCGATGCCCTTACGCATCTTGACCGTCACGGGGACGTCACCCCGGGCGCCCTCCTCGACGACCGCGCCCACGACGGCCCGGAACAGGTCGCGCTTCCACGGCAGGGCGGACCCGCCGCCCTTCCGGGTCACCTTGGGCACCGGGCAGCCGAAGTTCAGGTCGATGTGGTCGGCGCGGTCCTCGCTCACGAGCAGCCGGGCCGCGGCCCGCGCGGTCGCCGGGTCGGTGCTGTAGAGCTGCACCGAGCGCGGGTGCTCGTCCGGGTCGTGCTCGATGAGCCGCATCGTCTCGGCGTTCCGCTCCACCAGGGCGCGGGACGTGATCATCTCGCTGACGTAGAGCGCCGAGTCACCGAACTCTCGGCAGAGCCGCCGGAACGCCCGGTTGGTGATGCCCGCCATCGGCGCGAGGACGACCGGCGACCCGATGGTGTGCCGGCCGATCCGCAGCGGAGGGGCAAGGGTCGCGGTGGCGCTCATGACCGTTCCAGTGTTCCATCCGCCACGCCATGGACGAACTCGAGCAGCAGCGCCGTGACCTCGTCGGGCCGGTCGAACCCCGCGAAATGGCCCGCTCCGGGGATGCGGACGACCCGGGCGTGAGGTGCGGCACGCGCATACCGGTTCGCGTCGCGCATGAGCTGGTCGTACCGTCCTCCCGCGATCAGCACCGGGCAGGTCACCTCGCGGAGTTGATGCGGCCCGCAGCGAGCCATGACGTCGCGCCAGGCCGCGCGAGTGGGACCGAACCAGTACCCACCGGCCACCACCGGATCGACGAGGTCCGCGGGGTAGAGCCGGCCGAGCACGCGGTCGTTGACGCGCGTCATCCGGTCGGGCCCGGCGCGCTCGGTGACAACGGCGACGGCTCGGTACACCGCGGCGCCGGCTCCCCGGGGTACGGCGGCGGCACCGAGCAGGACCAACCCGTCGAGCCGACGAGGGTATGCCGCGGCGTAAGACGCCGCGACGTAGCCGCCGAGCGAGTGGCCGGCCAGGACAACGCGTTCGGGCACGGGCTCGCCCTCGACGGCGGCCGCGACCGCCCCGACGGCGCGGTCGAGGGTGAACGGCTCGTCGGCGCGAGCGCCGTGGCCCGGGAGGTCGGGAACGACGACGTCGAGCCCGTCCTCGGCGGCGAGGCGGGTGAGCTGCGGCGCCCATTGGGTCGCCGACAGCCGGGACCCGTGAACGAGGACCAGCCGGGTCACAGCCAGCCGTTCTCCTCGGCGATCCGGACGGCGTCGGCCCGGTTCCGGGCGCCGGTCTTGCCGATCGCGGCGGACAGGTGGTTGCGGACGGTTCCCTCGGAGAGGAAGACGGCGCCGGCGATGTCGCTCACGCTGCCGCCGTCGCGAGCGGCGCGCAGCACCTCGGTCTCCCGCGCGGTGAGCGGCGACTCCCCCACGGCGAGGCTGTCGGCGGCGAGGTTCGGGTCGACGACGCGTAGCCCGGAGTTGACGCGGCGAACCGCGTCGGCCAGCTGGCGTGCGGGGGTGTCCTTGACGACGAACCCGTTCGCCCCGGCGACCAGCGCCCGACGGAGGAACCCGGGGCGACCGAACGTCGTGACGATGACGACCTTTACCTCCGGCAGGGCGGCCCGCAGCGCGCGGGTCGCCTCAATCCCGTCCAGGCCCGGCATCTCGACGTCGAGGAGGGCGACGTCGGGCTGCGAGTCGCGAGCAGCGGCCACAACTTCGTCGCCGCGCCCGACCTCGGCGACGACGGCCATGTCCGGCTCCAGGTCGAGGAGGGTGGCGAGCGCGCCGCGGACG
>DASTNV010000078.1:0-13787 GCA_035762725.1 Lapillicoccus sp.
GGGCCGCCCTAGGGTGGGGTGATGAGCGACCGCGACGACACCGCGCCGGGCCCCGAGGACGAGGTCGCCAGCATCTGCGCCGACCTCATCCGGTTCGGGTCGGTGAACTACGGCGATGGCTCTGGACCGGGTGAGCGCAAGGCCGCCGAGTACGTCATGGAGCAGCTGACCGAGGTCGGGCTGGACCCCGAGCTTGTCGAGAGTGAACCCGGCCGCGCCTCCGTGATGGTCCGCATCGAAGGCGAGGACACGAGCCGTCCGGGACTGGCCCTGCACGGCCACCTCGACGTCGTGCCCGCGCACGCCGAGGACTGGGAGGTGGACCCGTTCTCCGGCGAGGAGCGCGACGGGTGCATCTGGGGTCGCGGTGCCGTGGACATGCTCGACATGGACGCGATGATCATGGCCAACCTCCGCCGCCTCGCACGGACCGGCGAGAAGCCGGCGCGCACGACGACGTTCATCTTCTTCGCCGACGAGGAAGCCGGTGGGCTCCAGGGCAGCCGCTGGCTGGTCGAGAACCGGCCCGACTGGTTCGAGGGGGTTACAGAGGCCGTCTCCGAGGTCGGCGGGTTCAGCGTCACGGTGCCGCGCGCGCAGACCGGTGAGCCGGCCCGCGCCTACTTCGTGCAGACCGCGGAGAAGGGCATCGCCTGGCTGCGCCTGCACGCCCGGGGCCGCGCCGGTCACGGGTCGGTGCCTACGGACGCCAACGCCGTCGTCCGGTTGGCCGAGGCACTCAGCCGGATCGCCGCATACCCCTGGCCGCGCGAGTACATCGCCTCGGTGCGGGCCCTGCTCGACGGGATCAGCGACATCACCGGCACCCCGTATGCGCCGGACGACCCTTCTCCGGTGATGCGGCACCTCCGGCACTCGGCCGGGTTCGTGGCCGGGACGCTGACCGACACCGCCATACCCACCATGCTGGACGCCGGCTACAAGATGAACGTCGTCCCGCAGAAGGCGTCGGCGTCGGTGGACTGCCGGTTCCTCCCCGGCCACAAAGAGCACGTCCTGGCCAAGGTTCGCGAGCTCGCGGGGGAGCATGTGGAGGTCGTCGTCGACCACACCGACATCGCCCTGGACGCCCCGCTCACCGGCGACCTGGTCACGGCGATGACCCAGTCGCTGCTCGTCGAGGACGCGGACGCGACCGTGCTGCCGTACTGCTTGTCCGGCGGCACCGACAACAAGGCGCTGAGCCGGCTGGGGATCACCGGGTACGGCTTCGTGCCGCTGCGGCTTCCTCCGGACCTCGAGTTCGCTCCGATGTTCCACGGGATCAACGAACGGGTCCCCGTCGAGTCGCTGCAGTTCGGGACCCGGGTCCTCGGGGAGTTCCTCCGCCGGGCCTGACCGAGCGAGGACACTGGACGGCGAGGAGGAACAGATGCCGTCCGGATTTCACGAGGGGAGCCGGTCCCTGCAAGACCGGTTCGACACGCGCGCACTGGCCGACCGGATCGACGGCCTGCTCGTCACCGACACGATCAGCGACCACGACCGCGCCTTCATCGAGGCGCGGGACATGTTCTTCCTCGCGACGGCGGATGCCGAAGGCCGGCCGACCTGCTCGTACAAGGGCGGAGAGCCGGGGTTCGTCCGGGTCCTCGACCCGCATACCCTCGCGTTCCCCAGCTACGACGGGAACGGGCTCTACCGGTCCGCTGGCAACGTCCTGGTGAACCCCCACGTCGGGATGCTCTTCCTCGACCTCGAGCGCGGCCATCGGATGCGGCTCGAGGGCGAGGCGAGCATCGACCCCGACGACCCGCTGCGCGACGACTACGTCGAGGCCCAGTTCGTCGTTCGGGTGCGCGCCCGGACGGTCTACCCGAACTGCCCGCGGTACGTGCACCGCTACGAGCTCACCCGTCGGTCCCGGTTCGTCCCCCACGAGGACTGCCTCACGCCCGTCCCCGAGTGGAAGCAGTCCGACTGGGCTGTCGACGTGCTGCCCGCGGCGGACCCGGCCCGCGACCCGGGGGATCGCGACGTCATCGGCCGCTGATCGATCAGGTTCGAAGAAGCGCTGCACTGCGCCCGCCTCATAACGTGTGGGACGTCAGCAGCGAGACCCACCGAGGAGGACCGTGATGGCTCCCGCCACCAAGAAGACGACCGCCAAGAAGACCGCGGCGAAGAAGACGACGGCCAGGACAACGGCGAGCGCCGAGGACAACTTCACCGCCGACGAGCGCGACGCGATGAAGCAGCGAGCCAGCGAGCTGCGGTCCCGTCGCACGAACAAGCCGACCGCCGAGGACGACGCGAAAGCGGTCCTGGACAAGATCGCTGAGCTCGACTCGCCGGACCGCGAGATGGCCACACGGATCCACGCGGTGATCACCACCGCGGTGCCCGAGCTGGCGCCGAAGCTCTGGTACGGCATGCCCGCGTACGCCAAAGACGGCAAGAACGTCGTCTTCTTCCAGCCGGCGTCGAAGTTCAAGGCTCGGTAAGCGACGTTGGGCTTCAACGACCCGGCCACCCTGGACGACGGGGACATGTGGCCGACGTCCTACGCCGTGACCACGGTGACGCCGGCCGTCGAGAAGAAGGTCGCCGCCCTCGTCAAGAAGTCGGTCGGCTGACGCCAGCGCCTGGCGCCGGCCGGAACAGCAGATGCTGACCCGGCCGGGCCTGGGCGACCAGCGGGATGTCAGCGGAGCGAACGACGGCGATGACGGGGTACCCGCCGGTGATCGGGTGGTCGGCGAGGAAGACCACCGGCTCGCCGCTCGGCGGGACCTGGACGGCGCCGAGCGGCATCCCCTCGGTCGGCAGCTCGGCGTCGCGGCGTCGGGTCAGGCCGGGCAGGCCGTCGGGCCGGGCCAGCCGAGCTCCAAGCCGGTCCAGCCGGTCGGTGACGACCCAGTGGCCGATGAACAGGTCGGTGGGCCGGGCGAACCAGTCGTCCCGCGGCCCGAGGCCGACGCGAACTGACACCGGGTCGAGGGTGATCCGGCGGACCGGCGCGGCGTCCAGCCGCGGATGGGCTGCGATGTCGTGGCCAATGGGCAGCTCCTGACCGGCGGTCAACGGTGCCGGCCCGAGGCCGGCCATGGTGTCGCGGCTCCGGGAACCCAGCACCGGCGGGACGTCGACGCCACCGCGGACGGCGACGTAGACCCGCATACCGGCCTGGGCCAACCCGAGCCGCAGCCGTTGGCCGGCGTGCAGCCGCAGCACCGCGGCCGGACCGGTGGGCGTCTCGTCGACGAAAACCGGCGCCGGCGCCCCGGTCACCGCGAGGGTGACCGCATCCAAGGCGTCCAGCTCGAGGCCGCCGAGGACGCACTCGATCGCCGCGGCGGACTCGGCGTTGCCGACCAGCCGGTTGCCCAGCCGGTGGGAGTCCACGTCGGCCGCCCCGGCGACGCCGACGCCCGCCGAGAACCAGCCGGGCCGGCCGAGGTCCTGCACCGTCGCATACGGGCCGGGTTGGACGACCCGCAGGGTCGTCACGTCAGCCGTCCCGGACGAACCGGACTAGGGATCCGGGGACGAGCAACGCCGGGCGTTCGCGCGCGAGGTCCCACATCGGCGCGTCGGTCGTCCCGATGAGCTGCCACCCACCGGGGGAGCGGCGCGGGTAGACGGCGCTGTAGCCATCGGCGAGGGCAACCGCTCCGGCGGGCACCGCGGTTCGTGAGGTGTCTCGTCGCGGGACGGTCAGGTCGTCGCCCTCCGACTTGAGGTAGCCGAACCCGGCCGTGAAGCCGACGAACCGGCACCGCCAGACCCGGCCGGTATGCCGTGCGACGACCTCGTCGGCGGTGGTGCCCAGCAGGGTGGCGACGTCGTCGAGGTCCTCGCCGTCGTATCGGACGGTAATGGTGACCGGTTCGGCGTCCCGTGCCGGGGCGGCCGGGGCCGACGACGCGTCCTCGAGCACCCGCCGCAGCCGCTTCTCGACCGTCCCCGGGTCGGTCGACCCGTCCAGGGTGACCAACACGGTCTCCGCGGCCGGCAGGACGTCCTCCAGGCCGACGACGTCTGTCCCGCGCAGCCGGTCGACGACCGCGTCGACCCCATTCGCCGGGAGCAGCAGCAGGGCCCGGTCCCCGGCCGGGCGGACCTCGAGCCCGTCGGTCACGCGAACGCCTGCAGCCGGAGCCCGCGTTCGAGGAGCGCGGTGCGGATCGCGCGGGCCATGTCCACGGCAGCGGGGGAGTCGCCGTGCACGCAGAGGCTACGTACCGCGACCGCGACCGGCTCGCCCTCCGGCGTGGTGAAGGTACCCGAGGTCGCGATGGCCAGGGCCTGGTCCAGGGCGGCCTCTGGGCCGAGCACCGCGCCGGGCCGGCTTCGAGGCGTGAGCGAGCCGTCCGCGGCGTAGGACCGGTCAGCGAAGCCCTCACGGGCATACCCGATCTCGGCGGCCAACGCGGCGCGCTCGAGCGCGGAGTCCGGTGGGCCGAGGAGCTGGAGCGGCTGGTCCGGCAGGCTCACCGCGACGAGAGCGTCCACCAGGGCTGTTGCGATGTCCGGCCGTCGCGCGGCGGCGTGGTACAGAGCGCCGTGCGGCTTGACGTAGCGCACCCGATCCCCGGCCGCGCGCGCGAACGCGTCGAGGGCGCCGATCTGGTACAGCGCCTCGTCGCGCACCGTTTCCGGCGGCACGTCGATGTCGCGCCGCCCGAACCCCGCCAGGTCCTGGTAGCCGATGTGGGCGCCGATGCGCACCCCCTTCTCGACGGCCTGCTCGCAGCTGCGGCGCATGATCGCGGGGTCCCCGGCGTGGAACCCGCAGGCGACGTTCGCGCTGGTGACGATGTCGAGCAGCGCCTCGTCGTCGCCCATCCGGTATGCGCCGTAGCCCTCCCCGAGGTCGCTGTTGAGGTCGATGACCGCACCCACCACTCCACGCTATCGGTGCAGGACGCGCACAATCAGGGCATGGACGAGGACGCGGCGCAGCGCCGGGAACGCGCCGAACGGGCGGACTACCACGTGGCCGAACAACAGCGGCGCAGCGAGCGGGAGTCGGCCAAGGCGCAGATCCTCGTGGACCGGTTCATCGAGCGGGCGACCTCGGCCGGCGTGCCGACCGAGGAGCTCACCGCTCGGCCGTGGTCAGGAGGTGGTCGTTACCGCACCGGGGTCCAAGGCTGGTACCTGCGCCAGGACCGCTCGGTCGCCGTCGGAGTCGACGGCAGCTACTACGTGCTCATCGTGGCGCCCGAGCGGCTCGGGCGATGGCGCCGGGTCCACGTCGCCCCCACGCCGCCGCCGCTCCAAGTGGGCCAGGGCGGGCGGGACGGCGAGTCGGTCGCGCTGGACGTGCTGCTCGACCTGCGGATGACGTGGGCGGACGCTGGGGGTGACCGCTCGTAGCAGCGTCAGGCCGTGCGCTGGACGCGGATGACCCGGCGCCGGAGCCACGCGCGCCGGACCCCGCCCTCGTAGACGACGGTCCGGGCCAGCTCCCAGTGCTCGTACTCCGCATGCTCGCCCAATGACCGGCGGATCTCCGTCCGGGACACCTCGCGGGGGAAGGTGAGGACTCGGTACTCGTACTCGGCGTCCGAGGCGCTGCGGGTCGTCACCTGTGAGTTGGGCATCGTCGCCCATTCTTGCTCACAGCCGATACGGTCGTGGCATGACCGCTGACCCGCGTGCCGCGCTGACCTCGCTCGTGGCCGCCCTGGAACGTCATCTCGAGGTCGCGAGCTCGCGTCGCGACCCGGACGACCCCGCGGTCGTGTCGGCGGCGGAGGAGCTGACCGACGCGTTCTTCGACTACGACGAGGCTCTCTTCGAGGTCACCAGCGTCACCACGCCGCTCGACGGCCCCTACGACGAGGACGACGAGGACGATCTCGACGACGAGGACGACGACGAGATCGACGAGGACGACCTGGACGACGACGACATCGACGACGACCTCGACGACGAGCTGGACGACCTCGACGACGATGACGACGATGACGACGACGACGACGACGATGAGGACGACGACGAGGAAGCCATCGACGCCGACGACGAGCTCGAGGACGAGGTCGACGCCGGCGGTCCGGTCAGTCGCTGACCTCGTCGAGCGCCGCGACGATCTCCGGCGGCAGCTCGAGCTCCTCGCTGGCCAGGGCGGTCCGTAGCTGGGCGACCGTGCGGCTGCCGACGACCGGCGCCGTGACCCCGGGCCGGTCGCGCACCCAGGCGAGCGCGACCTCGGTGGCTGACACCCCGAGACCGCTTGCCGCTGTCGAAACCGCCTCGACGACGGCCATCGCGTCCGCATCGAGGCGGTCGCGGACGAAGCCGGGGAACTGCCGCATCGCCGCCCGTGACCCGCTCGGGACGCCGTTGCGGTACTTGCCGGTCAGCACGCCTCCGCCGAGCGGTGAGTATGCGAGCAACCCGAACCCGAGTGCCTCGGCGGCCGGCACCAGTTCGTCCTCGATCACTCGGCTGACCAACGAGTACTCGACCTGGTTGGCCACCAACGGAACTCGCGCGTTCTCCAGCAGGGAGAACGCGCGAGCCGACTGCCAACCGGTGTAGTTCGAGACCCCGACGTAGCGCGCCCGCCCGGACGTCACCGCATACTCGAGGGCCCCCATGGTCTCCTCGAGCGGCGCCCCGTCGCTCCAGTCGTGGACCAGCCAGAGGTCGACGTGGTCGGTGCCGAGCCGGGTCAGCGACGCGTCGAGGTGGCGCAGCATCCCGGCTCGCGACGTCTCGCGCACGTGCCGGCCGTCGCGGAGGTACGCCCCCGCCTTGGTGCAGAGCACGATGTCGTCGCGGGGTACGACGTCGCCGACCAGCCGTCCGACCAGCGACTCGGCGGCGCCCAGGCCGTATCCGTAGGCGGAGTCGAGCATGGTTCCGCCGGCCTCGACGTAGGCGGCGAGCAGGTCGCGGCAGGTCTCGTCGTCGACGACCGTTCCCCACATCCAGGTGCCGAGAGCGAGTCGCGACACCGACAGGCCAGAGCCCCCCACCCTCCTGCGGCGCATACCGGAACGCTATCCGTTGGTCCTCGCCGGAACGGCGCGCCTCGCCCTGTAGCCTCCGGCGCATGCAGCTCGGGCTCAACCTCGGATACTGGGGCGCCGGCAACGACGCCGACAACGTCGCCACGGCGATCGAGGCGGACCGCCTCGGGTATGCGGTGGCGTGGGTGGCCGAGGCGTACGGCTCAGACGTCCCGACGGTGCTCGCCTGGGTCGGCGCGCAGACCGAGCAGATCGGCCTGGGAGCCGCGGCGATGCAGATCCCGGCGCGCACGCCGGCGATGACCGCCATGACCGCGGCGACGCTCGACACCCTTTCCGGCGGCCGGTTCCGGCTCGGCCTCGGCGTGTCCGGCCCGCAGGTGAGCGAAGGCTGGCACGGCGTACCGTTCGCCGCGCCGTTGACCCGAACCCGTGAGTACGTCGACATCGTGCGGATGGCCCTGCGCCGCGAAACAGTTGCGTACCAAGGCAAACACTTCACGTTGCCCCTTCCGGACGGCCCTGGGAAGGCGCTGAGGCTCACCGTGCACCCGGTGCGGCCGCGGGTGCCGATCTACCTCGCCTCCGTCGGTCCGAAGAACTTGGAGCTGACCGGGGAGATCGCCGACGGCTGGCTGGCGATCTTCTTCAGCCCTGAGCACAGCGGCGACCTGCTGGAGTCGGTCCGTGTCGGGCGACGGCGTGGTGGCCACGGGACCGAGGAGGACCCGCTGGCCGGGTTCGACGTCGTGCCAACGGTTCCCGTCGTCATCGACGACGACGTCCAGCGGGCGGCGCAGTCGGTGGCGGGGTACGCCGCGCTCTACATCGGTGGGATGGGCTCGCGCGAGCAGAACTTCTACAACCAGCTCGCCTGCCGGATGGGGTTCGAGGAGGACTCGGCGCGGATCCAGGACCTCTACCTGGACGGCCGACCTCGGGATGCCGCGGCGGCGGTGCCGTTCGAGTTCATCGACGCGACATCGCTGATCGGGCCACGGGAACGGATCGCCGAGCGGGTGGGACGGTACGCCGACGCCGGTGTGACCACGCTTACGGTCTCCGCGTTCACGCCGCGGATCGACCAGCGTCTCGAGATGGTCCGGTTCATGGCCGAACTGGTCCACTAGTCGGGTTCTCAGCGGAGACTCAGTCAGGGTCGGCTACGGTTGCGGCCCGTGTCCGACCTCAGCTACGTCCAGTCCGTCATCCTCGGGGTCGTCGAGGGACTCACCGAGTTCCTCCCGGTGTCGTCCACCGGGCACCTGACCATCACGGAGAAGCTCCTCGGACTCCAGGTCGACGCGCCGGAGGTGACCGCATACACGGCGATCATCCAGCTGGGGGCGATCGCGGCCACCCTCGTCTACTTCTTTCGGGACATCATCCGGCTGGCCGTCGCATGGTTCATCGGCCTGGTCAGTGCGGAGGCGCGGCAGCACCACGACTACTCGCTGGCGTGGGCGGTAATCGTCGGGTCACTCCCGGTGGCTGTCGTGGGATTTGCGCTGAAGAGCGTCATCGAGGGCCCGCTGCGCAGCCTCTGGGTCGTGGCGGCCGCTCTGGTCCTGTGGAGCATCGTCATGTGGCTGGCCGAGTCGCGGCACGCCAAGCTGCTGCGCGAGCGGGGGGAGCGCGGGCAGCGTGGCGAGGGAACGGTCGGTGTCCGCGACGGGCTGATCATCGGACTGGTGCAGTGCTTCTCGCTGATACCCGGCGTGAGCCGCTCGGGAGCAACGATCGCGGCCGGCCTCTTCCGCGGCATCGACCGAGTGACCGCGACGCGGCTCTCGTTCTTCCTCGCGATCCCCGCGCTGACGGCCGCCGGGTTGTACGAGGCGGCCACGACCGACCTGTCGAACCTCGGCATCGGTCAGATGGGGGTCGGGATCGTCGTGGCGTTCGTCGTCGCGTATGCGTCGATCGCCTGGTTGCTCCGGTTCGTCGCCTCGAACTCGCTGATGCCGTTCGTCTGGTACCGCGTGGCGCTCGGCGGGGCGCTCATCCTGACTCTGGCGACCGGGGTACTGACGCCGACGTAGGCCGCCTCAGAGCCAGCCGGAGCGCTTGAAGGCGCGGTACAGGCTCACGCAGACCGTCGCCATGAGGGCGAGGATGACGAAGTAGCCGTAGTGGAACTCGGTCTCGCCCAGATGGAACGAGGCGCTCAGCTCCGGCATGTTCTCGAAGTTCATCCCGTAGATGCCGGCGATCATGGTGGGCACCGCCGCGATGGCGATCCAGGCCGAGATCTTCCGCATGTCGTCGTTCTGTCCGACGCTGATCTGCGCCAGGTGGGCGCTGAGGATGTCGGACAGCAGCCGGTCGTAGGACTCGATGTGGTCGTTGACCTTGAGCAGGTGGTCCTTGACGTCACGGAAGAAGGCCAGGACCTCGCTGCCGTCGCGGTCGACGATCGCCCGGTGCGGCTGGACGAACAGCCGTTCCATGGCATCGGCGAGGGGCTGTGACGCACGGCGGATCTCGAGGACCTCGCGCTTGAGTCGGTAGATCGCCGTCGCGTCGACGCCGCGGGCGCCGCTGAACACCTGCTGCTCGATGTGCTCGAGGTCCTCGTGGATCTCGTTGTCGACGAGGATGTAGTTGTCGACGACCGAGTCCATCACGGCGTGGAGGACGGCGGCCGGTCCGAGGCTGAGGTGCTCGGCGTTCTGCTCGAGCCGGGCGCGGACGCCGCTGAGGGGGTTCGCCTCGCCCCGGCGAACCGTGACAACGAACCGGTCGCCGAGGAAGACCATGACCTCGCCGGTCTCCACATCCGAGGTCTCTTCGATGTAGCGCAGCGTCTTGAGGACGACGAGCAGGCTGCCCTCGTAATGCTCGATCTTGGCGCGTTGGTCGCCGCGCACCGCGTCCTCGACGGCCAGCGGGTGCAGCTGCAGCTCGTCGTTGACCAGCGCGAACTCCGCGTCGGTCGGGTCCTTGAGGCCGATCCACAGGAAGCCGTTGCCCTCGTCCCGGAGCCGCTCCAGCTCCTCGCTGAGGTCCTGGCACAGCAGGCGATGCCCCTGCCGGTAGATGGCCTGGTCGACGATCATGAGCCGATCATGCGCTGATCAGGCCCCTCATGGGGTCACCTAGCATGACGTTGTGGCCACCGTCCTGCTCGTCCGGCACGGCCGAACAGCGGCGAACACGGCCGGCGTTCTCGCCGGCTGGACCCCCGGCATCGGCCTGGACGACCACGGTCGCCAGCAGGCCGAGACCATGGCCGCGCGCATCGCGGCGGCCGGGATCGAGATCCGCCGGGTGGTGTCCTCGCCGCTGCAGCGCTGCCAGGAGACGGCGGCAATCGTCGCCGCCACGGTGGCCGACGGCATACCCGTCGAGGAGGACGAGCGGCTGGGTGAGGCGCACTACGGGTCCTGGACCGGGCGCAAGCTCGCCGAGCTGGCCAAGGAGGACCTCTGGCGGGTCGTTCAGGACCAGCCGTCGGCGGCGCGGTTCCCCGATGGAGACGAGTTCCCCGGCGAGTCGATGGCCCAGATGCAGTCGCGAGCGCTCGACGCCGTGCGCAGCCTGGACGCCGAGGTCGAGAAGGCCCACGGCCCGGACGCCGTCTGGGTCGCGGTCTCGCACGGGGACGTCATCAAGGCGGTCCTCGCCGACGCGGCCGGCGCGCACCTCGACCAGTTCCAGCGGATCCTGGTCGACCCGGCCTCGGTTTCGGTGGTCCGCTACACGGCGCGACGGCCCTTCCTGCTGCGCAGCAACGACAACGGGGGAGACCTCGGAGGGCTCAAGCCGCCGCCTCCGAAGCCGCCTGAGTCGCCGCCTGAGACGCCGTCTGAGTCGCCGCCCGAGGCCGACCGAGGCGACGCCGCCGTCGGCGGCGGCGCGGGTTAGGTTAGCCGTATGCCGGTCCACGACTTCGACCCGCCAGACCGGTTCGTCGTCGGCACCGTCGGGCCGCCCGGGCAGCGGACGTTCTTCCTCCAGGCCCTGAGCGGCCGTCGGCTGGTGTCCTGTTCCTGCGAGAAGGAGCAGGTCCAGATCCTCGCCGACCGGGTGAACGACGTCCTCGACCAGTTCGCGGGGGAAGCCGCGGTGGCCGGCCCCGAGGACAACGAGCCGCTGAGCACCCCGATCGAGGACGAGTTCCGGGTCGCCACGCTGTCGCTGGCCTGGGACCCGAACCGCGCCGTCATCGTCATCGAGGCGTTCGACGCCGACCTCCCGGAGGCCGGCGAGGACGAGGACGAGGCGACGGAGGTCCCGGAGGAGTTCCTCGAGTCGATGGCCGCCCGGCAGTCGGTCCGCGTGGTGCTCAGCCCGCCGCAGGCCCGGTCGTTCGTCCGCCGGGCCCGTGCCCTGGTCTCCGCCGGTCGCCCACCCTGTCCGTTCTGCGGAGGACCGCTCGACCCGACCGGCCACGTCTGTCCGCGGTCCAACGGCTACAAGCGCTGACCGATGGACGGACCACGGTCGGCCGCCGAGGTCGAGGTGGTCGTCGAGGCGCTGATCCGCGGCGACCTCGAGGTCGTCGGCCAGATCACCGACTCCTCCAACATCGCCCTGCTCTGCGAGGTCCAGGGCAGCGCCGTCACTGAGGCGGCGGAGCTGACCGGGGCACCGGTTCATGTGATCTACAAGCCGGTTCGCGGCGAACGGCCGCTCTGGGACTTCCCCGACGGCACGCTCGCGGGACGGGAGGTGGCCACCTTCGCGGTGTCGCGAGCCGCCGGGTGGGACGTCGTGCCGCCGACGGTGCTGCGCGACGGGGCACTGGGCACCGGGTCGGTGCAGCTCTGGATCGGGGACCCCTTCCAGCCGTCCGCCAACGGTCGTCCGGTGGATATCTGCGCGCCACGCAAGGTTCCCGACGGCTGGTTGTCGGTCATCGACGGGGAGATCAGCGGCGGCCGGGCGGTCAGCGTCATCCACGAGGACCGCGACGACGTCCGTGACGTTGCCGTGCTCGATGCCGTCGTCAACAACGGTGACCGGAAGGGTTCGCACCTGCAGCGCGACCGCGTCGGCGCCCTGTGGGGGTTCGACCACGGGGTGACCTTCAGCCCTGACCCGAAGCTGCGGACCGTGCTCTGGGGCTGGGCCGGCGACCCGCTTCGCGACGTCGACGTCGCCCGGCTGGAACGGCTGCAGACCATCCTCGACGACCCGGACTCGCCGCTGAGCAAGGACCTGCAGACCCTGCTCCCGCGCGGGGACGTCCGCGCCCTGGTCCGACGCGTCACCGCGCTGCTGCGGTCCCGCCGCCACCCGCGTCCCAGTGGCGGCTGGCCCGCCATTCCCTGGCCGGCCCTGTGAGCGCGGGGACGCACCCGCCCGACCCCGCGCATACCGCTGCTCTAGGCTCACGCCGTGATCGCATGGCCGTCGCCGTTCCTGCCCGTGGTACCCGGGTCCGGCGGCCCCCTCCGGATCCACGACACGGCGAGCGGTGAGCCGCACGAGATCCCTCCTGAGGGCCCGGCAACGATGTACGTCTGCGGCATCACGCCGTACGACGCGACGCACATCGGTCACGCGGCGACCTACGTGACGTTCGACATCGTCGGCCGGACGCTGCGCGACGCGGGGCACGACGTCGTGTACGTCCAGAACGTCACCGACGTCGACGACCCACTGCTCGAGCGAGCCGAACGGGACGGCCGCGACTGGGCCGAGCTGGCCCGCGAGGAGACCGCCCTTTTCACCGAGGACATGACCGCGCTGCAGGTCATCGCCCCCGACCACTTCATCGGGGCCGTCGAGTCGATCCCGTTGATTGTCAAGGCGATCGAGGAGCTTGAGGCGAACGGCGCCGCATACCGGCTCGACGCCCCCGAGGGCGGTGAGGACGTCTACTTCGACGCCACGGCGCGGTCGTCGTTCGGGAACGTGTCCCACCTGAGCTTCGACGAGATGCTCGCCCTGTTCGCCGAGCGGGGCGGCGATCCGGAGCGACCGGGCAAGCGCAACGAGCTGGACCCGCTGCTGTGGCGGGCGCGTCGGGACGGCGAACCGTCCTGGCCGGGGGGCTCGCTGGGTGACGGGCGGCCGGGCTGGCACATCGAGTGCGCCACGATCGCGCAGCAGCACCTGGGGCTGCCGTTTGACATCCAGGGCGGCGGTACCGACCTGATCTTCCCGCACCACGAGATGAGCGCCGGTCACGGCGAGGCGCTGGCCGGTGTGGAGCAGTTCGCCGGGACCTTCGCGCACCAGGCGATGGTCGGGTTCGACGGCGAGAAGATGAGCAAGTCCAAGGGCAACCTCGTCTTCGTGTCCGCGTTGCGGGAGAGCGGGGTTGAGCCGATGGCCATCCGGCTCGCCCTGCTGGCCCACCACTACCGGACCCCCTGGGAGTGGTCTGACGCGGTCCTTGCGGAGGCGCAGGACCGGCTGGCGCGATGGCGGGCGGGCCTCTCGACGAACGGTGGTCCGGACGCCGATGCGACGGTCGCGGAGCTGCGCGCGCGCCTCGCCGACGACCTGGACACCCCGGGCGCGCTGGCCGCGGTCGACGCCTGGGTCGCCCGCTCGCTGGAGGAGGGCGGGACCGTCGAAGGCGCACCGGGGATCGTGGGGCGCGCCTGTGACGCACTGCTCGGCGTGCGGGTCTGACTCAGCCCGGCTGGTTGCCGGCGTCCCCCCGACGGCGCAGGTAGCGCTCGAACTCGCGGGCGATCGCGTCGCCGCTGGCCTCCGGCAGGTCGGCGGTGTCGGTCGACTCCTCCAACGAGTGGACGTACTCGGCCACTTCGTCGTCCGCTTCGGCCATCTCGTTGACGCCGCGCTCCCAGGCCCGCGCCGACTCGGGGAGGTCGCCCAGGGGGATGGTGACGTTGAACAGCGACTCCAGCTTGCTCAGCAACCCCA
>DASTNV010000079.1:0-13859 GCA_035762725.1 Lapillicoccus sp.
GTGGCGGGCGTGGTTGAGGCGCTGGACGTCAGCGGTGGCGAGCGCACCGCGGGCGGCCGCGAGCACGTCGACCACCCGCGAACCGCCGGGAACGGTGACCACACCCGGCCGGGCCACTTGCCCGACGACGTCGACGACCACCGATTCCGGCGATCCACGAGCGGACGCGGTCCCCGTCGTCCCGCCCGCCGACACCCCGGAAGCGCCGCCACTCGCCGAACCACTGAACGTCGCCGAATCCCGCGCGACCACGCCCTCCCCCGACGGAACCGGTTGGGGCGCCGCCGCCTCCTGGGCCCGAGCCACCCGTACCGCGAAGAACACCACCGCGACGAGGAGCAGCACCACGAAGGCCACCACCGCCCGAACCGACACCGCCACGCGTGCGCCACGCAACGCCACCGGAACCGTGAGCACTCGCGGTGGAGGCCGGTGCCGGCCTCCCGGCAGCAGACTCAGCTCGTCGTCGGGCTCCACACCATCGGGCTCCACCCCGGCCGGCGCACTCTCGACCCATGAAGCCTCCGCCATGGCCTCCAGCCCCCGCGGCTCCTCCGGCACCGGAGGCGACTCCGACGGAACCCACCCGAACGGCCCAGCCACCGGCTCGGGCCGTGGTCGCGCCGACGCCAGCAGCCGACGCAGGCGGTCGGGATCGACCTCGGGTGGTGGGCGGCGACGCATACGGGCGACGGTAGGAAGCCCCACCGTCCGTCAGCGAGCACGAGCTGCGGACCTGTGGACCGCGGGACGAACCGCTCAGAGCATGTGGATCACTGCGGACGAGGCGACGCCACCGCCGCCAACGTCCCGGGCCCCACGTGGGTACCCACGACCGCCCCCAGCTCCGCCACGACCACCAGCCCCGCATGGGGAACCCGCTCCCGCAACGTCGCCGCCAGCGACTCCGCCCGCGAGGCCGAGTTCAGGTGCTGCACCGCGATGTCCACCCCGCCAGCCGACGCCATCCCCGACGCCGCCGCCGCCGTCAGGTCAGCGAGTCGGGCCAGCGCCCGACTCGACGTCCGCACCTTCTCCAACGGTCGGATCGCGCCGTCGACCAACGTGAGGATGGGTTTGATCGCGAAGGCCGACCCCAGCAACGCTGACGCCGAACCGATCCGGCCACCGCGACGCAGGTACTCCAGGGTGTCCACGTAGAACGCCACCTTCGCGCCCACCGCCCGAGCCCGAGCCACCTCGGCGACCTCCGCCGCCGATCGCCCCTCCCCCGCGGCCGACGCCGCCGACAGGACGCCGAACCCCATCGCCATGCCCAGCGACCGCGAGTCGACCACCTCGACGGGGATCGGCGACTGCTCCGCCGCGAGCCGCGCGGACTGACACGTACCCGACATCTCCGAGGAGATGTGGATCGACACCACGGACGACGCACCCGACGCCGCCGCCGCCTCGTACGCATCGAGGAACTCCTGCGGCGACGGCCGTGACGTACTCAACGGCGTGAAACTCTGCAGCGCCTCCGACAGCGACTCGATGGTCACATCGACGCCCTCGCGGTGCTGCCGTCCCCCGACGATGACGTGCAGCGGCACCACGGTGATCGGCACCGAACCGTCCCGCACGAGCTCGGCCGGCAGGTATGCCGTCGAGTCCGTCACGATCGCGACGCTCACGTCATGAACGCTAGCGCCTCCCAGCCGTTATGCAGGAACGACGTTGACCAGCTTCGGGGCGCGGACAATCACCGTGCGCACCCCGTCGGCCGTTGCCGCCGCCACCTTCTCGCGCGCCAAAACCAACGCCCTCAGCTCGTCCTCCCCGATCGTGGCCGGAACCTCCACGCGGTCGCGCACCTTGCCGCGGATCTGGATCACGCAGGTGACCGTCTCCTCGACCAGCAGTGACGGCTGGGCCTCAGGGAACGGAACGTACGTCACGCCGCCCTCGTGACCCAGCCGCTGCCACAGCTCCTCGGCGATGTGCGGCGCCACCGGCGCGACCATGACGACCAGCGCCTCGACGACCGCCCGCGGCGCCGCCTCCAGCTTGGTCAGCACGTTGTTCAGCTCGATCAGCTTGGCGATCGCGGTGTTGAACCGGAGGTGTTCGTAGTCCTCGCGCACTCCGGCGATGGTCCGGTGCATGGCCGTCAGGGTCGCCGCGTCCGGAGCCTCGTCGGTCACGACAAGCGCACCGGTCGACTCGTCGATCACGTTGCGCCACAACCGTTGCAGGAACCGCTGGCTCCCGACGACTGCGCGCGTCTCCCACGGCCGGCCCAGCTCCAGCGGACCCATCGACATCTCGTAGACCCGGAAGGTGTCGGCGCCGTACGCCTCGTACATATCGTCCGGGCTGACGACGTTCTTCAGCGACTTCCCGATCTTGCCGTACTCACGGTTGACCGCCTCGCCCTGCCAGGAATACGAAGAGTCCGAGCCATGCTGCCCCGGCGTCTCCTCGACCTCCTCCGCCGGCACGTACTGGCCGCGCGCGTCGGTGTACGCGTAGGCCTGGATCATCCCCTGCGAGAAGTACTTCCGGAACGGCTCCTCACTCGAGACCCAGCCCAGGTCGTACAGGGCCTTGTGCCAGAACCGGGCGTACAGCAGGTGTAGCACCGCGTGCTCCACGCCGCCGATGTACAGGTCGACGCCGCCGGGGTCGGTGACCCCCTCCGGTGCACCCGGCACGGTATGCGCGTGCCGCCCGAGCCAGTACCGCTCGTTCTCCGGGTCGCAGAAGATCTGGTCATTGGCGGGATCGAGGTATCGCAAGTAGTACCAACACGATCCGGCCCAGTTCGGCATCGTGTTGGTGTCGCGGCGGTAGGACCGCACACCATCGCCAAGGTCCAGGTCCACCTCGACCCACTCCGGCACCCGCGACAACGGCGGCTCGGGAGAGCTCTCCGCGTCGTCCGGGTCGAAGGTCTTCGGCGCGTAGTCGGGGACGTCGGGCAACGACAACGGCAGCATCGAGTCGGGCAGCGCGTGTGCCGTTCCCTCGTCGTCGTAGACGATCGGGAACGGCTCGCCCCAGTACCGCTGCCGGCTGAACAACCAGTCGCGGATCCGGTAGTTGACCGTCCCGTGGCCGATCCCCCGTGACTCCAGGAACTCGATGATCCGCGTCTTCGCTTCGGCCACGCCCAGGCCGTCCAGCGACACCTCGTCGTTGGCCGAGTTGATCGCCGGGCCCTCCCCGACGTAGGCGACCTCGGGGTCGTGATCGGCCGGCGGCTGCACCGTCCGCACAATCGGCAGGTCGAAGGCCAGCGCGTAGTCCCAGTCACGCTCGTCCTGACCGGGCACGGCCATGATCGCGCCGGTGCCGTACCCCATCAGCACGTAGTCGGCGACGAAGACCGGAATCCGCTTGCCGGTCAACGGGTTGACGGCGAACGCGCCCGTGAAGACGCCGGTCTTGGAGCGGTCGTCCATCTGCCGCTCGACCTCGCTCTTGCGCGAGGTCGCCTTCCGGTATGCGTCGACGGCCGACCGCGGGTCGCTGGCATCTCCCGTCCACGCGGGTTTGGTGCCTTCTGGCCAGGACGCCGGCACGATCTCGTCGACCAGCGGGTGTTCCGGCGCCAGGACCATGAAGGTCGCGCCGAACACCGTGTCCGGGCGCGTCGTGAACACCTCGATCCCCGGGGTGTCGCCAACCGGGAAGACGATGCGCGCACCGCTGGACCGCCCGATCCAGTTGCGCTGCATGATCTTGACGTTCTCCGGCCAGTCGACCCGGTCCAGGTCGTCAGCGAGCCGATCGGCGTACGCGGTGATCCGCATCTGCCACTGCCGCAGGTTCCGCCGGAACACCGGGTAGTTGCCGCGCTCCGATCGGCCCTCGTTGGTGACCTCCTCGTTGGACAGCACCGTGCCCAGGCCCGGACACCAGTTGACCGGCGCTTCAGACGTGTACGCCAACCGCTCCTGCGCCAGCAGCCCCTCCTGCTCGGCGGGGGGCAGCGAGCTCCACGCACGGCCGTCGGGCAGTGCGCGGCGACCAGACGCATACGCCTCGACCAGTGTCTCGATCGGCCGCGCCGCGCCGCGCGAGCCGTCGGGCCGCTCGGCGTCCGGGTCGTACCAGGAGTTGTAGATCTGCAGGAAGATCCACTGGGTCCAGCGGAAGTAGTCCTCGTCGATCGTCGCGTAGGTGCGCCGCTCGTCGAAACCCAGTCCGAGGCGTCGTAACTGGCGGCGCATGACGACCATGTTGTCCTCGGTCGTCTTGCGTGGGTGCTGACCGGTCTGCACGGCGTACTGCTCGGCCGGCAGGCCGAATGCGTCGTAGCCCAGGCAGTGCAGGACGTTGCCGCCGAGCATCCGGTGGTACCGCGCATACACGTCGGTGCCGATGTACCCCAAGGGGTGACCGACGTGCAGCCCGGCGCCACTGGGGTACGGGAACATGTCGAGGACGACGAGCTTCTTACCGCGGCCGGCGACCTTCTCGGGCTCGGCCCAGGGGCCGGCGGGGTTCGGGGCCTGGAAGGTGCCCTCCTCCTCCCACCGGTCCTGCCACGCGAGCTCGATGTCGCGCGCCATCGCGGCGGTGTAGCGGAAGGGGGTCTCGTCGGGAGTCATCGGTCGTCCTTGTCGACTGGTTCTGGCACATGCAGACACAGAAAAGCCCCTCGCACAGGAGGGGCGCCGCGCTGTCGGGTGTGTCAGCGCGGCTGGGAAAGGAGGAGCTGGTGGGCCACGACACCAGGCTAGCGCAGCGGCTCCTTCAGACGCCGAGCAGGTCCGGCCGGAGCACGCCGAGGACGACCAGTAACAGCGCCGCGTGGTACGTGACCATGACGACGACTCCGCCACCCCACACCTCCCGCCAGAACCGCTGCACCGCCAGCACTCCGTCGCTGACGAAGAACAGCGAGGCACCGATCCCGACCAGTTCGTGCCCCGACCACCACGCGACGGTGACGAACGCCCCGAGGACCAGCGCGTAGATCGTCGGGGGCAGTCCCTCGGCCAGGTCGCGCCGGGCCATCGGCCAGAACACCAGCGCCACGAGGAGCAGCACCACGACCACCGCTGCGGCGACACCGGGCCAGATGGGATCGGCTCTCGGCATACCGACGACGGCGGCGATGAAGGCGAGGTGGGCCAGGAGGAACGCCACCAGGCCGAGCCCGAAGGCCCGGTCCGAGTCGGAGAGCAGCAGCAGGTCGCCGACCAGACAGAAGCCGAGCGCGGCGAGCAGGAACACTCCCGACACCGCCTGGTCGGCGTGCAGGAGCCAGGCAAAGGCCGCCAAGAGGATGACGTATGCGGGTTTGGCGACCTGCTCGACGGCCCGACGGCGCGTGGCCACGGCGAACCAGTCCGCGAGGGCGGCCGCGGCCGCAGCCGCGAGCAGCACCCACGCATACACATTCACCGCACCGAACTGTTGCAGACGGGAGGACGCCGTCGGCGCGCGGCGCGCCTATCCTCGTGGAATGGAGGTCAGCCATCACACGGTGACGGACGCCGATACCGCCGAGCACCTGGGCAGCGGCGACATGCCGGTCCTCGCGACGCCACGGCTGATCAACTGGATCGAGCGCGCCGCCTTCGGCACGGCGGCCGAGAACCTCCAGCCCGGTCAGACCACGGTGGGCACGCTGGTCAAGGTCGAGCACATCAAGGCCGCGCCGGTGGGCACGACGGTGCACGTCAAGAGCTCCCGGCCGGTGAGCGACGGCCGTCGCCTGATCTTCCACGTCCGGGTTCTCGACGACTCCGGCGAGGAGGTCGCGGTCGGTGAGGTGCAGCGCGCCGTCGTCGACCGGGAGCGTTTCCTCCAGCGCTACGGCTGTGCGCCGGAGGAAACGCCCTCGAGCTGAGTTATCTGCTGGTCCCTTGGGAGACCGAGCCCTGCAGCTGGCGCTGGAAGATGATGTAGACGATGAGCACCGGCAGGACGGTGATGACGACGGCCGCGAACAGCGCGCCGTAGTCGACCGAGTAGCCCGCCTGCGAGGCGAACGACGCCATGCCCTGCGACAGAACGTACTTCGCGGGGTCGGTGTTCAGCGCCACCGGCAGGAGGAACTGGTTCCACAGGCCGAGGAAGTTGAAGATCGCCACCGACGCCATCCCGGGGCGAGCCATCGGCAGCATCACCTGGAAGAACGTCCGCCACTCCCCCGCGCCGTCGAGCTGCGCGGCCTCGTAGATCTCCTCGGGCAGCGCCTTGAAGAACGCGAAGAGGAAAAACACCGTGAACGGCAGCGCGAACGCGACGTAGACGGTGATGAGGCCCTGCAACGTGTTGAGCAGGTTGAGGCTCCGCAGGATGAAGAACAGCGGCACGATCGCGAGGAACACCGGGAAGGTGAGCCCGGCGAGCATGAGGTAGTAGATCCCCCGGTTGCCCCAGAACTGGAACCGCGCCAGGACGTAGGCGCACATCGCGCCGAGGATCATGACGAGGACCAGCGAGCAGCCGACCACGACGACGGTGTTGAAGAACGACGTCCCGATGCCCGCGGTGTCCCACGCTGACGAGTAGTTCGCGAAGTTGAGCGACGACGGCAGCGTGAACGGCGAGCCGAGGATCTCGTTCGTCGTCTTGAACGAGGAGACGAACGCCCAGAGCAGCGGCAGCAGCACGACGATCGACCACAAGACGAGGACGACGTGCGAGATGGCTGCGGCCCGGCGGTCGCCCGGGTTGGTCTGACCGACCGTCTCCACGGAGTCCTGGGCGCGGCCACCGGCCGTCGCGGTCGTCGCCTCGGCGGTCACAGCCGGCCTCCTGAGTCACGGCCGCCGGCGAGGCGGAACCCGAGGAACACGGCCGCTGCGAAGAGCAGAGTTACGATCGCGAGCACGACACCCATCGCCGTGGCATACCCGAACTGGCCCTTGCCGAAGGCGGTGTTGAACAGCTCCTGCGGCATGACCAGCGTGCTGTTGTTGGGGCCACCGAAGGGGTTCAGGGCCTGCATCCAGACGAACGCGTCGAGTGCGGCGATGCCGAGGTAGATCCACGCGGTCTGGACGTTGTCGCGGATGAGCGGGAGGGTGACCGACCAGATGGTGCGGATCCGGCCCGCGCCGTCGAGGCGGGCGGCCTCGTAGATCTCGGCCGGCACGCCCTTGATCGCGGCCACGAACAGCACCGTGTAGAAGCCGACCAGGGCCCACACCATGACGAACATCGAGGCCGGCATGGCCGTGGCGACCTCGCCGAGCCAGGCGAACGACTTGAACTGCTCGAGGCCGACCGCGGTGAGGATCCCATTGAGGAGCCCGGCCTGCGGGTCGTAGACCTGCGCCCAGATGATGCCGATGACGATGGCCGGCACGGTGTAGGGAAAGAACGAGACGATCCGGTAGAACGACGAGCCCTTCAGACCGCGGACGCCACCACTCGCCCCTCCGGCGACGGTCACCAGGCTGGCGAACAGCAGCGCGATGACGATCGTCGCGAACGGCACGACGATCGCGAGCAGGACGCTGTTGAAGACGGACCTGCGGAAGATGTCGTCCTGCGCCAGCTTCGCGTAGTTCTCGAAACCGATGAAGTTGAAGTTCGGGGAGAACCCTGTCCAGTCCGTCATCGCGTAGTAGAGGGCCTGGATGAACGGCGAGATGACGAACACGAGGAAGAGCGCGAGCGGCACCCCGAGGAACACGACCATGAAGCTGATGCGGTCGAACGTCATCCGACCGCGCGGGCCCCGGGCCTTGGGCTTGCGCCCAGGGCCCGGAGCCGCAACGGCGGGTGTGGTCACGAGGTGACCTTCTCCTTCTGGATGGCCGGGTCGTTCGCCACCTTGTCGGTGATCGCCTGGAGACCGCTGGTCAGGCCGGCGACGTCGGTCTGACCGGACAGGAACGCGTTCCAGACCACCAGCATGTCCTTGTTCGTGCCGTAGCGGGTGACGAACTTGTAGTCGAAGACGTTCTTCCCGGCGGCGTCGAGCATCTTCGCCTGCGACTGCAGTGCGGTCGAGCCGAAGCCGTCGGCCGGAACCAGACCCTTGACGATGGTCGGGGCCAGCTTCGTCTTGGTGAAGTTGGTCGCCGCGTCCTTGGACAGCATGACCCGGAGCAGCTCCTTGCCGCCCGCGACGTTCTTGCCCGCCTTGGGGACGATGAACGGCTCGCCGGAGGCGCTGCGGAGCGACTCGTAGGGAAGCTTCGGGCTGCTGGTGAGGGTCATCTCGGGGACGCCGGTCATCTTGAAGCCGTCCTTGGTGGCCTTCTTCATCTCGTTCTCGATCCAGGAGCCCGAGGGGTAGAGCAGCGCCTGCTGCTCGTTGCTCCACTGGGCCTGGGCCGCAGTGAACTGGGTGCCGGCGCCACCAGGCACGAAGTAGCCGTTCTTGACGCACTCACCCATGGCCGCGAAGACGGCCTGGACCTGCGGCTGCGACCAGCACTTCGGGTCGAGGTTCTCGAACGCGAGCCGGACCTCGGTGCCGCCCTCCTTGATGGCCGAGTCGACGGCGAGGGTCTGGTAGTACGTCGCCGCTTCCTTGCCCCAGACGAAGAGGTACTTGCCCTTCGCCTTGGCCTTGGCGCCCAGGTCCTTGGCCTCGTCCCACGTCTTCGGCGGGGTCCAGCTGTTCGCGTCGAACAGGCTCTGCGAGTACCAGACCGCGTAGAGGGTGAGGACGTAGTTGATGGCGAGGAACTGGCCGTTGTAGGTGCCCGGAGCGCGGACGCCGTCGTAGAGGGTCGACTCGATCTTCGTGCCCTCGAGGTTGTTCGCCGCAAAGACGTCGTCGAGCGGCGACAGCTGGTCGAGGATCGTGTTGAAGCCGATCGAGCCGGCACCGGAGTTGTCCACGAGGTCCGGCGGGTTGCCGCCGACGAAACGCGGCTGCAGCTGCTGAGCGATCTGCGTGGACGGGGTGACCTTGACGGTGACGCCCGACTGGTTCTTCTGCATGATGTCGGCGGCGTAGGTCACGTAGTCGTACCCGTAGCCGCCGTTGAAGATCACGGCGTCGACGGACGAGCCGCTCGCGACGCCGAACGGGTTGTTCGACGAGCCGGCCGCCGTGGTCGCCGCGGCGCCGCCACCGGTTCCCGTGCCGGACGACGCGCAGGATGCCAGCGCCCCGCCGATCGGGACCAGAGCGGCAGCGGCCAGCGAGCCGCGCATGAAGGTCCGCCGGTCGAACGCCGAACGGGGGGTGCTGCCTGTCTCTTCTGGGGTCGCTTCAGTCATCGCGAGGTACTGCCTTTCAGGGTGGTGATCGGTGCGAGGGACGGTATGCGTGGTGTCGGGTTTTCGACGGGATTTTTCGGTGTGGGGCGAATTCAGTGGCTGGATCGTGATGTCGGTACGTGTCGGGGTGATTTAGGCGGTCCGGCGGATGCGGTCGCCGTAGCGTGCTTCGAGGGCGTGGTTGTGCTCGTCGCCGCCGGGGATGTTGGCGGACAGGTAGACCGGCGGGGTCTCGCCGAGGGCGGCGATGCGCTCGGCCGCGCCGATGGTGATGAGCTGGGCGATGTAGGCGGCGGTGAGGGACGACACGGCGCCCACCCCGATCCCGCCCGGAACCTCGATGGTGGTGTCGCCGTAGGGCGCCCGGTTGTCGAGGACGACGTCGGCGATCTCACTGAGCCGCTGCCCACTCGGGTGCTTCGGCTCGACGGCGTTGGTGTGCTCGAGGCTGGTCACCGCGATGACCTTGTGGCCATCGGCCTTGGCCCGGAGGGCGACGCCGACGATGGACCCGTTGACCCCGGAGTTCGACGCGATGAGGAACACGTCGGCCGGGTCGAGGGACGCGAGCGCGAAGAGCTCGTCGACCACACTGCCGTCCCGCTCGAGTGAGGAGCCCGTGAGCACCGACGCGTCGCGGGAGCCGGACAGGACGATGTCGCGGAGCGCCATCATCTTCGTGGGGATGAACCCTCCAGCGCGGCCGGCGATCTCCATGGCGAACGCCTGTGAGTGCCCGGTGCCGAACGCCTGGAGCACGCCACCGTTGCGGATGGACTCGACGACGAGGTCGATCGCCGCGTCGAGCCCACCCCGGGCGGCGTCGTCGGCGATCGCCTGCAGCCGTGAGGTCACCTGCTCGTGGAAGGCCGTGAAGGCCTCCTCGCGGGTGGCGGCGGAGACGGTGCTGGAGGTCATGCGCCTGCTTCCTGGACGGTCGGCTCGGTCGTCGGGTGAGTCGTCGGGTTGGAGGTCCGCCGCGTCCGCACGGTCCGGCGGTCCCGGTTCGGCGGGCGCCGGTGCGGCGCGACCGCGGCAGCGGACGCGGCCAGCGTCGTCGTGGTCCGCGCGAAGTTCCGCTGCGCGACGATGAGGTAGAGCAGGTCCAGCGCGAAGAGCTGGGCGTGCTTCGCGGACAGGTCGTCGGGCTGGAGGTACTCGTCCGGGGCGACCGTGACGACGTGGACGTCGGCGAGCGCGGCCAGCGGCGAGTCCGCGTTGCTGGTGATGGCCAGGGTGAAGGCGCCGGACGACTTGGCCTGGGCGAGCATCTCGTTGGTCTCGATGGTGCGCCCGGTGTTGGAGATCGCGATCGCCACCGAATTCTCGTCGAGGAGGGCGGCGCTGGTGAGCCCGTCGTGGACCTCGCCCCAGTGGTGGGCGTTGACCCCGATCCGGTACAGCCGGAGCTGCATCTCGCGGGCCATCACCGCGCTGCCACCGATGCCGTAGATGTCGACGTGCGTGCTCGTGCTGATCGCCTCGGCGATGCGGACCACCTCGTCGATGTCGATCGAGTCGGCCGTCGCCTGCAGGGCTGCGAGATGCGACTGCGACAGGGTGCGGAGGACCTGCTCGGGCGTGTCGTCCGGGTCGAAGGCCCGGCCGATGTCAACCCGCCAGGTCTCGTCGGCGCGCAGCCGCCCGGCGTCGGCGGCGACACCGACGCGGAACGGGACGTAGCCCGCATACCCGATCAACCGACAGAACCGGGTGACCGTCGCCGCGGACGTGCCCGCCCGCGCGGCCAGCTCGGTGATGGACAGCTCCAGCGGCGCCAGCGGCTCCTCCAGGAGGAGCGTCGCCAGCTTGGTCATGGCCTCGGACATCTGCGGCACATTGGCCTGGATCCGAGTGCGCACGCCCAGGGGCGGGGCTGCTGTCGTCGTCACGTCGCCTGAAAATCCATCTCAGCTCTGGGGCGGATTGCTGAAAAGCATTTTTACCACTTTCCAGCGCTGTGGGGTCTCGGGTCGGTAACGATGCGGCCTCGACATCGGACTTCTCGCATCGAAATCCCAGGAACCTCCCAGCGCCTGACCCCCGTTCCTGGGCGCTACGCCGACCTACGCTGCCCGGCGGGGCACGCCGCCGCGCGGCTTGTCTCCGCACGTCTCGGGGGTGCGACGAACCGAAAGGACCTGCATGTCAAGACGTCCAGCTCTCACCCGGCGGGTGAGCCGACGCGCGGCCACCGTCGCCGTCGGCGGAACCGCCGTCCTCGCGTTGAGCGCGACCGCCATCGCGGTCTCGTCCTCCGCGTCCGTCGCCGCCCCCTCCGGGTCCAACGGCGCTGTCTCCTACGTCGGGCTGAGGGCCGCCGAGTCGGCCTTCCAGGCCGCCGGTACCAACGCCGACCCGGTCTCGTGCACGCGTCCCGCTCCGGACAACCGGGTGTCGACGACGATCCACTGCTACACGCCGAACCAGATCCGCGCGTTCTACGGGTTGAGCCCGCTCACGCCGCAGACCACGGACGGGGCCGGCCAGACGATCGTCCTCGTCGACGCATACGGCACCCCGACCGGGGCCAACGACCTCGCCTTCTTCGCGAAGACCTTCAACGGACCGACGCCGAGCTACGAGGCGGTGTATCCGCTCGGGAAGCCGAACTACACCAACCCGACTGGCAACGGCAGCGGGACCTCCGGTCCGGTGGCCGCAGACGGCTGGGCCGGCGAGGCGAGCCTCGACATCGAGTGGGCCTACGCGATCGCGCCCAAGGCGCACATCGTGCTGCTGGCCACCCCGCCGGCGGAGACCCAGGGCGTGCAGGGCCTGCCCAACCTCATGAAGGCCATCGACTGGGGGATCAACACCTACCCCTCGGGCACGGTCTTCTCGATGTCGTTCGGCACCGACGAGTCGGCGTTCGGCGGCGCGGCGGCGCAGCAGTTCGCCCGGTTCGACCAGACCTTCCAGCGGGGCCAGGCCAAGGGCGACACCTTCTTCGCCAGCTCCGGCGACGACGGTTCGGTCGGCGTGACCCGTGCGCACAAGCAGTCGGCCACCTCACCTGACCCGCAGGTCAGCTACCCGAACGTCTCCCCCTACGTCACCTCGGTCGGCGGCACCCAGGTGCAGTCCGGCTGGACGTGGAACCCCAGCCAGGACAAGCCGTTCCTCGACGACGGCAGCCGCAACCCGGCCTACTGGGCCTGGAACCCGAGCGGCAGCTCGGAGGCGGTCTGGAACGAAAGCTGGGCCGGCATCGCCACCGGCGGTGGCATCTCGAAGGTCTACCCGCGTCCCGCATACCAAAACTCGGTCGCCTCGGTCGTCGGCAGCCAACGTGGTGTTCCTGATATCTCGTGGAACGCGGCGGTCAACGGCGGCGTGCTCACCTATCTCTCTTACAACCCGGGGCTGAACGGCCCGCCGCACTGGGGTGTCTTCGGCGGCACCTCGGCCGCTTCCCCGCAGGCGGCCGCGATGACGGCCATCGCCAACCAAGCCCGCAAGGCCGGGGGCAAGGGCCCGATCGGCGACCTCAACACGGCGATCTACAGCGGCGCCATCAACCCGAACATGGCGTTCCGGGACATCCTCCCGCGCCAGTACGGGACGACGCCGAGCGGCCACCTGCAGAACAACCGGATCTGGGACACCGGGGCTGACGGCTTCGTGTTCCCGGACGCGGTTCCTGGGTACCCGACGACGACTGGCTACGACCTCACCACTGGGTGGGGTAGCCCCGTCTACCCGGGTTACGTCTCCTCGCTGTTCGGCATGCCGTAACCGGGAGAACCACCACAGCGAGGCGCGTGACCCTGAGTCGGGTCACGCGCCTCGCGCGTTGTGCACACGCATACCGGGTATGCGTCGGGTCACGCGCCGAACCGGCTGCGGGCCTCGTGGGGGATCAACGGCTTCTCACCGCGGACCTTGAGCTGCTGGACCGCCCAGGTGTTGCCGTCCGGGTCGGCGAACCCGAAGAGCGTGCCGCCGTCCCGCTCGTCGAACACCTGGATCTCGCTGCACTCGACGCCGCGGGAGGTCAGCTCGTCGCGAGCCTGCTGCGCGTCGGCGACGCAGAGCTGGAGGCCGTGCATCGAGCCCGGCGCCATCTCGTTCTGCGACGGCAGGTTCCCGATGACGATGGAGCAGCCGGAGCCGCGGGGCGTGAGCTGCGCGACGTCCATGAACTCGTTGGTCGTGTGGTGGTCGAGGTCGAAGCCGACCTGGTCGCGGTAGAAGGCGATGGCCCGCTCCAGGTTGCTGACCGGGAGGATGACGACCTCGAGCGTCCAGTCCATCGGCTGGTCGCTCACGAAAGCTCCTCGAGGATGCCCTCGAGCTTGGTGTAGCCCGCGTTCATGCCGTCCTCCATCCCGCTGGCGGCCATGCCGTCGCGGGCCTCCATGCTCGGGTAGACCGCGTGGCCGCGCAGGCGAGTGCGGCCGCCGTCGAGGCGCTCGAAGGTCAACGACTCGATGCTGACGACGTCGGGGTAGCCCTCGAACTCGAACGTCTGGATGGCGAACTCGTTCTCACGGACGACGTGGTAGACACCGTTGAAGGCGTACTCGACGCCATCGGCGCCCTGCTCGACGAACCGGTAGCGGCCGCCGGTGCGGAACTCGTGGATCGGCAGTTGGACGTTGTCGCTGGCGCCGATCCACCGGCGGAAGAGCTCGGGGTCGCGGTGCGCCCGGAACACCTTCTCCACCGGGTGGTCGAACTCGCGCTCGAAGTCGATGAACGGCAGGCCC
>DASTNV010000080.1:0-3819 GCA_035762725.1 Lapillicoccus sp.
CGCGGCGGGGATCGTCTCGATGAGGACCGTCGCGCGGACCGAGCCGTAGGGGATGCCTAGCCGTTCCTCCGCAAACGTGAACACGTCGTTCCAGAGCCGGGCCTCGAGGTGGCTCTCGGTCTTGGGCAGGTAGAAGTACGGGCCGCTGCCGCGGTCGAGCAGCTCCTGCGCGTTGTGGAAGAAGTACAGGCCGAAGTCGACGAGAGCGCCGACCACCGGCGTGCCGTCGACGACTAGGTGCTTCTCGTCGAAGTGCCAACCACGGGGACGCATGACGATCGTGGCGAGGCGCTGGTCGGCCTTGAGGGCGTACTCCTTGCCCTTCTCGTTGGTGAAGGTGATCGTCCGACGGATCGCGTCGCGGAGGTTGATCTGGCCGCCGATCACGTTGCGCCAGTGGGGAGTCGACGCGTCCTCCATGTCGGCCAGCCAGACCCGAGCACCGGAGTTGAGGGCGTTGATCGTCATCTTGCGATCGGTGGGGCCGGTCATCTCGACCCGGCGGTCGACGAGGTCTTCCGGCGCCGACGCGACGCGCCAGTCGCCGTCGCGGACCTCGGCGGTCTCCGGCAGGAAGTCGAGCTTCCCGGTCTGCGACACCGCCTCGCGGCGGGCCGAGCGGGCCGCGAGCAGCTCGTCGCGCCGGGCGCCGAACTCGCGCTGCAGGGCCGCGAGAAAGCTCAGGGCCTCCTCGGTGAGGATCTGGTCCTGTCCGTCGACGGGTGTGCCCGTGACCTCGACTGTGGACTCAGAGGACACTGGTGGCTCCTTCCATGGCGCCTTGGGGTTGGTATGCGGGAATGGTGTCGTCCGCGAGGTGGGGGTTGGCCTCGGCCGCGGCCGGGGTGGCGTTGCCCTGGCGGGTCGCGGCGTCGCGGACCGCGTGGGCCACGGCCGGCGCGACCGCCGGGTCGAAGACCGACGGCACGATGTAGCTGCTGTTGACCTCGGCCTCGTGCACGCAGCCGGCGATGGCCCGGGCGGCGGCGAGCATGACCTCCTGGGTGATCTCGTGCGCGCCGGCGTCGAGCATGCCGCGGAAGAAGCCCGGGAAGGCGAGGACGTTGTTGATCTGGTTCGGGAAGTCGGAGCGCCCGGTCGCCACGACGGCTGCGGTCTTGCCGGCCTCGAGCGGGTCGACCTCCGGGTCCGGGTTGGCGAGCGCGAAGACGATCGCGTTGTCCGCCATCGTCGCGACGTCGTCACCGGTGAGCAGCCGCGGAGCCGAGACGCCGATGAAGACGTCGGCGCCGGCGAGGACCTCGGCGAGGGTGCCGGTCTGGCCGTCGGCGTTGGTGTTCTCGGCGATCCAGCGACGGGCCGGCTCCTGGTGCTCCTGGCCGGCGTGCAGCGCCCCCTTGCGGTCGCAAGCGACGATGTGGCCGACACCCTGCGCGTGCAGCAGCGTGATGATCGCGTGGCCGGCGGCACCGACGCCGCTGATGACGACGCGGACGTCCTCGATCTTCTTGCCCACCACCTTGAGGGCGTTGGTCAGGGCGGCGAGGACGACGATCGCGGTGCCGTGCTGGTCGTCGTGGAAGACGGGGATGTCGAGCTCGTCGCGCAGCCGGCGCTCGATCTCGAAGCAGCGGGGCGCGGCGATGTCCTCGAGGTTGATCCCGCCGTAAACCGGCGCGATGAGCTTGACGGTGCGGATGATCTCCTCGGTGTCCTGGGTGTCCAGGCATACCGGCCAGGCGCTGACCCCGGCGAACTGCTTGAAGAGCGCGGCCTTGCCCTCCATCACCGGCAGCGCGGCGGCCGGGCCGATATTGCCCAGGCCGAGGACCGCGGAGCCGTCGGTGACGACGGCGACCGTGTTTCGCTTGATGGTGAGGCGGCGGACGTCCTCGGGGTTCTTGGCGATGGCCAGGCAGACCCGGGCGACCCCCGGGGTGTAGGCACGGGACAGGTCGTCGCGGGTCTTCAGCGGGACGCGGGGGTTGACCTCGAGCTTGCCGCCGAGGTGCATGAGGAAGGTGCGGTCACTGACCTTACGCACCGTGACGCCGGCGACCTGGGCGAGCGTCTCGACGATGGTGTCGGCGTGCTCCGCGTCCGAGGCGTTGCAGGTGACGTCGACGACGAGACGGTCCGCGTGCGACTCGACGACGTCCAACGCCGTGAGCACCCCGTGGGCACTGCTCACCGCCGCCACGAGGCCGTTCGTGGCGCCCGAGGAGGACGGGGCCTCCACACGGACGGTGATCGCATAGCCGGGACTTGGTGTCGCCATCGACGGGTCTCCCTTGCGCTGAGTTTTCGTATTGCGGATACTATTGTCTGTCTAGCGGAACTTCAACTAGTTGTTGATATATCTGGTCGGAGGCCCCGCGAACACGACCTAGCATTTCGGCATACGGAAAAATCCGGAAGGGTCAGGGGAGGACGATGAGCGCGTCTGCGACAGCTGCGCCCGAGGCACGGGGCCCGGCGCGCTCCGGGACGGTCCAGTCGATCGAGCGGGCCTTCGGGCTGCTCGAGACGATGGCCGACCACGGCGGCACGATGGGCCTGTCGCAGCTGGCGGCCGAGTCCGGACTGCCGCTCCCGACGATCCACCGGCTGCTCCGCACGCTGGTCGACCTCGGGTACCTGCGGCAGGACGCGAGCCGACAGTACGTCCTCGCACCCCGGTTGATCCGGCTGGGCGAGAGTTCCAGCGCGATGCTGAGCATCTGGGCCAAGCCGCACCTCGACCGGCTGGTCGAGGAGCTCGGCGAGTCGGCCAACCTCGCCATGCTCGACGGCGACGAGATCGTCTACGTCGCGCAGGCGCAGTCCCGGCGGTCGATGCGGATGTTCACCGAGGTCGGCCGCCGGGTGCTGCCGCACTGCACCGCCGTCGGCAAGGCGATCATGGCGCGGATGCCGGAGGACCAGGTGCTGGACCTGTTGCGGCGCACCGGGATGCCGGTCCACACCGAGCACACCATCACCGACCCCGACGCGTTCACCGATGCGCTGCGGTGGGTCGACGAGCACGGGTATGCCATCGACGACGAGGAGCAGGAGCACGGGGTTCGCTGCGTGGCGGTCGCGGTACCGGACGCCCCGTCCCGGCTCGGGCTGTCGGTCAGCGGTCCAGCGACCCGGATGACACCGCAGGTCGTCGAGCGCGCCGTCCCGATCCTCCGCGACGCCGCGGCGGCATTGTCCCGCGACCTCGCGTAACCCCCTCCCGAACCGGGGCTTTCCGCTTCCAACCCGAGGTTGTGTGAAGTCTCGGGGCGGCCGAGGCCGCGAAACTCGCTACATCTCCCGGTTGGAAGCGGGGTAGGTCAGGAGGCGCGCCCGCGTCACATCTGTTCGGGTGAACCCACTCCGAGCAGGCCGAGCCCTTCCACGAGGACGGCGAGGGTGAGCGCGCACAGCGCCAACCGCGACTCGCGCAGCTCGGCGTCTTCCGCCTTGAGCACTGGGTGGTGCTCGTAGAAGGTCGAGAAGGTCTGCGCCAGATCGAAGAGGTATGCGGCGAGCCGGTGCGGTTCCAGCTCGTCACCGACCTGCGCCACGACTGACCCGTACTCGAGCAGGGCCAGCGCCAGGTCGCGCTCGCCCGCGTCCCGGACCACGACCCGGCGCCGCTCACCGCCCACCCCTTCGGTCGCCGGATCCAGCCCGGCGTTCCGGAAGATCGAGCGGACCCGCGCCGCCGCATACTGCAGGTAGGGGCCGGTGTTGCCGGTGAGGGCGACCATCCGGTCGAGGTCGAAGACGTACTCGCTGTCGTGGGCGACGGAGAGGTCGGCGTACTTGACCGCACCGATCCCGATCTGCGGCGCGATCGCCGCCCGAACCTCCTCGGGCAGGTCC
>DASTNV010000081.1:0-20260 GCA_035762725.1 Lapillicoccus sp.
CGTTCATCGACGCGGAGCTGAGCATCCGCGTGCAGCGGCTCGGATTCCATATCGTCCAAATCGGCGTCGACTACTTTCCGCGGACCCGGGGTGTCTCCACGCTCTCCTCCCCGGCCGTGATCGGGACCATGCTCAAAGAGATGCGTGGCCTGCGCCGGGAGCTGAAGACGGTCACACCGGTCGTGGAGCGGCGTTGACCCGCCGACTCGTCGTCAACGCCGACGACGTCGGCCTCACCCCAGGGGTCAACAGGGCGGCGTTGCGCGGCCACGTCGACGGGGTGGTGACCTCGGTGTCGCTGCTCGCGGTTGGCCGGGCCTTCGACGATGCGGTGGCACTCCTGCGGGACCACCCCGACCTCTCGGTCGGCGCGCACCTCGCGGTGGTCGGCGAGGACCCGCCGCTCCTGTCTCGGGCCGAGATCCCGACACTGGTTGACCGGCACGGCCGGTTCCCCCTCGGGTACCGCATCTTCGTGATGCGCGCCGCCGCTGGGAAGGTGGACCCGGCGGACCTCCGGCGCGAGGTCGGCGCACAACTCGAGCGCATCCACAGCGCGGGCCTCAAGGTCAGCCACCTGGACACGCACCAGCACACCCACCTGTGGCCGCTGGTAGGGCGCGTCGTCGCCCGGCTTGCCGACGAGTCCGGGATCCCGTGGGTGAGGCTGCCCACCAGCCGCGCAGCCAGCTCGGTGGGCGTCGTGGTGCGACGACTCTCCGGCCGGCTCGCCCGAAGACTGGACGGGTTCGACCTGTCCTACCCCGACGCCTACGCTGGCCTCGATGAAGCGGGCCGAATGGACCGCCAGCGTTTCGCGCGGGCCGTCGCAGCCGTCGCAGGGGAGGGCGCGGCAGGCGGTGTGGCCGAGATCAACGTCCACCCTGGAGAGGCAGACGATCCCGACCTGGACCGGTTCGCATGGGACTACCACTGGAAGGACGAGCTGAGCATGCTGACCGACCCCGGCACCACCGATCTGGTGAGGCGCCACGGCATGGCTCTGACCTCGTTCGGCCAACTCGCCGGAGAAACGTCGTGATCGCCCTTGCCTCCCGCCGTCCGGACCGGGCCGGGCGAGACGCGCTGGCGCTGTACCGGGACGCCGGTCGCGCTGCCCATTTGCATACGCTCGTGCGCTGGTGGAGCGCGCCGTTCCCGGCGATCGAACAGGCCCTGCCGCCGGTCGGTCGGGTGCTCGAGATCGGCTGCGGGCACGGGCTCTTCTCGACCTACGCCGCGCTCTCGGCTCCCGGCCGCACCGTCCACGGCGTCGACATCGACCCCGACAAGATCCTCGCCGCCACAGCCGCAGGACGGCACCTGCCGGAACAGGTCTCCTTTGCGGTAGCACCCTCCGGGGCTGTCCCCGACGGCCCCTGGGACGCCGTCGTCATCATCGACGTGCTCTACCTGCTGCCCGAGGAGGCGCAGCGGCGGCTGCTCCTCGAGGCCGCCGAGCACGTCGCCCCCGGCGGCGTCCTCGTTGTCAAGGAGATGTCGCCCGAGCCACACTGGAAGGCACGCTGGAACTCAGCGCAGGAAACCGTCGCGGTCAAGCTGCTACGGATCACGGAGGGCGGGGCGTTCGACTTCGTGCCGCCTGGCGAGATCTCCGGCTGGCTACGCGGTCTCGGCGCGAGCGTCCGTGAGCAGCCGCTTGACGCCGGCCGCGTGCATCCCCACCATCTCATCGTCGGGACGATGCCCAAACCGCTGCAATTGACGACTGACTGAACTGGTCGGTCGCTTAGGCGCGAGGACACCTGGCGAACCATCACGCAATGACCTTGGCCCTTGGGGCGGTCATAGGTGAAACCCTCGCGCGCGTACATCTTGCTGTTGCCGTTGTGGCGAAACGACGAGTTCTTCTTGCGGATACCGCCGGTGTCGTGCGGGCATCCCTCGACCATAATTGAAGTCATCGAACGTCGCCGGGGTGAGCGCACTGATCGTCTCGTTCGGCCATCCCGGCAAACGTACTCGCCATCGCGGGCGGAGCGGGCTCGCCGACGGTGACAGCCATAGAACCGGAACAAGGTGTCGCGCGGGTTTGGACACCCTGGCAGCGCCGCTGTCTCCGCCTTGACCCTCAGCATGGCGCGAGGGCGGCCCACACCGGGCGGTCACCCGCTACGGGTGATCTTGGCCGAACCGCCGACGCTTCTCTTGTGAAGCCCGGTGCGCCCTCAGACGATGTGCCGTAGCACCCGTCAGAGAGAGGCCGCCATGAAGTCCCGGGTCCCGTCGCTCATCGTCATCATCGCCGGCATCGTCTTCGCCGTCGCCGGAGTAGTCACGTACGCCGTGGTCAGTAGCACCCTCGCCGCTCAGAAGATCACCGTCAGCGACGACGCCAACTACTTCGCGGGGCAGACGGTCACCCAGCCATGGCAGGCCTACGCGCAGGCCAACGCCATCGCCATGCACGCCAGCGAGATCGCCGACGGCAAGACCTACGCCGAGCTTCCCCAGGACGACCCGCGCCGCAACACCGTCATGACCGCGTCGTTCCTCCAGGCGTCGCTGTTCACGTCGGTCGTCGCCTTCGGGGTCGCGGCCATGGCCGCCGTCCTCGGCGTCCTCTTCATCATCATCGGGGCCGCGATCCGACCGGCCCGCACCACCGTTCCGAACGAGGGCTAACTCTCCGACCTGGCCAGGTCCTCCTCGCCACGGGACGCAAAGGCCGGCCAGCGCTTCTCGACCCGAAGCAGCACGAACAGCAGGAGCGCCATGATCGCGGTGGCGACGAGGCCGGGTAGCAGCAGTCCGATGTAGAGGAACACCAGCAGCGCCGCGACGGTGATGAGGCGGGCGACGCGGAGCACTCGGGACATCGCCCACCGCAGGTAAACCATCGCGACGAGCATGAGGATCGCGCCGCCGTACAACAGGTTGAGATGCGTGAACGTCATCGCTGACAACGGCTGGGTGACCATGTTCTCGAAGCCGACCGCGATGGTGACGATGCCGCCGACGATGCCGAAGTGCCCGTACGCCAGATGTCGAGAGACGACGACATGCTCACGATGGCCGCCTAATGCGGAGGTGATCGCGGCGTTCGCCTGGTCGAAGTAGGTCCACCACAGCATGATCACCACGACGAAACACACCGCGACGGCGAGAAGCTCCAGCGGTCGAATCGCGGTGGCCTGCTTGGCCAACGGCAGGCTGAGATCGACGATGGACTCGCCCAGAGCGATGAGGACGAACAGGCCGTAACGCTCCATGAGGTGGCTGTGGTCGTAGTGGATCACCTCGTGCTTCCTGCCGAAGAACGCCGTCATCCCCAGGTCCAAGAGTGCCGCGATGAACCACACGAACTCGCGCGCGTTGTCCTCGAGGAGCGCACCGATGACGAGCAGCGGGCCGATGACGACGACGGCGAGGCCCATCGAGCTGAGCACCTTGGCGGAGTGGTACTGCGCCGCATACCGGATCCAGATGAGGACCCGCGCGATCCAGAAGGCCAGCGCGAACTGCATCGCGCCCGTGTCGTAGGCGTGCGGGATGGCGATCGCCATCGCGAGGCCGCACAGCCCGACCCCGAAGAGGGTTACCCGGTCGCGCGTCGAGTCGTGCCCGAGCCGGTTGCTCTGCAGCGAGGTGACCACCCAGGTGCGGTAGACCAGCGCCAGGATGATGAAGGCCCGTGCGAGGCCCCACCACTGGTGGTGCTCGCCGAGCAGCGTGGCGACCTGGGTGATGGCGAGGACGAAGACAAGGTCGAAGAACGCCTCCGCCCACGTGACCCGTTTACCCTCGACGACCTCCGCCACGTCAACAGGGTAAGAAGCCGACGGCGGTTCGTCACGCGTCTGACCAGACCCGTGTCCACGTGCGACTGCCCGCGAACCGGCAGCGGAACGCCGCCACCTCCGCCGCTCGCCTCAGCGCCTCCTCCGGATCGCGTCCGGCCCCGCGGTGGTATGCGTACGCGCCGTGGAGCACGTCGCCCGCCCCCAGCGTGTCGACGGCGTCCACGGCGGGCACCTCCACCCGGCTCGTACGACCCATGACACTGACCTCGATCGGCCCGGCCCCGTGGGTCTGCGCGACGATGCGCGTACCGCGGGCCATGGCATACGCGGCGATCGATCCCGACGGCACGGAGAAGGCCGCCGAGGCGACGACCTCGTCGACCTGCGTCAGGAGCTCGGCGAAGTGCGGCTTCCAGCGCCCGGCATCGAGGACGACGGGTATGCGACGGGCCCGGGCCCACGTGGCGACCGCCACCGCGACGGCCGGGTAGTGCCCGTCGACGAGCACGATGTCCGGGTCTGCCTCGGCCAGCGCAGCACGGGTCGAGGCCAGGACGGCCGGCTCGTCGATCTCCGCCGCGTCACGCGAGACGACGCTGCGGTCACCGGTGGCCTCGACGACGACCACTGACGAGACGTTCGGCTCGAACGCCGGGTCGTCCGCGGCCAGGTCGACCAGGGTCAGGCCCGGTCGATCGAGATCCGCCCGCGCGATGGCAGCGAGCGCGCTCGACCCCACGGGCGTCAGCAGGGTGGCCGTCCCTCCGAGCACCGCGACCGTCACGGCGGCGTTGGTAGCCGGCCCACCCGCCGCCAGGTCGCGCGACAGCGCGGTCACCTTCTCGTCGGGTCCGGGAGCGCTCGTGACTCGCTGGACGAGGTCGACGACGCAGAGGCCGGCGACCAGGACGGACGGCGTCGACGCGACCATGCGAAAGCCCGGTCAGGCCCAGGGAGCGCGCCAGCCTCCGACGTCGGCCGCGAGGCGGTCGGCGGCCTCCGGACCCCAGGTCCCGGGCGCATACGGGTCCGGCGCGGACGGTAGGTCCAGGAGCGGTTGAAGGACCCGCCAGGTCTCCTCGACGACGTCCTCCCGGGTGAACAGGGTCGCGTCGCCGACGATCGCCGCGTGCAGCAGCTCCTCGTACGGCGTGGGGACGTTCGGGCCGCCGAGGTCGACGTCGAGGTCGACGGTGCGCGTTGTCTCGCTGGCCTGGCTCTGCGCCTGGACGACGAGCCGGGCGCCGGCCGAGGGGTCAATGCGCAGGATCAGCTGGTTCGACTCCTGCAGGCCGTCGTCATCGGTGAAGCCGAGCGGCGGCGGCGCCTGGAACACCAGGTGGACCTCGGTGGTGCGAACCGGCAGCGACTTCCCGGCGCGGATGAGGAACGGCACGCCGGACCAGCGCCAGTTGTCGATCTCCAGCCGCAGCGCTGCATACGTCTCCGTCGTCGACCCACTCGCCACGCCCTGGACGGACTGGTACCCCTCGTACTGGCCGCGGACGTACTGGGCGGGGTCCGCAGCTGGCATCGCGGCGAAGACGTCGCGCTTGCGGTCCGACAGGGCGTCCAGCCCGTTGCGCGCCGGCGGCTCCATGGCGACCATCGCAAGGACCTGCATGAGGTGGTTCTGCACGACGTCGCGCAGGGCTCCGACCTTGTCGTAGAAGCCACCGCGGTCGGCGACGTCGAAGTTCTCCGCCATGGTGATCTGCACGGACTGGACGTACCGGCGGTTCCCGATCGGCTCGAGGATGGTGTTGGCGAACCGGAGTCGCAGGATCTGCTGCACCGACATCTTCCCGAGGAAGTGGTCGATCCGGTACAGCTGCGACTCGCGCAGCATCGCCCGCAGCGACTGGCTCAGCGCCTGGGCGGACTCGAGGTCATGGCCGAACGGCTTCTCGACGACGACGCGACACTGCGCGGTGAGGTTCGCGTTGCTGAGGCCCTTGACCGCCATCTCGAACAGGGATGGCGGGATCTCGAGGTAGAAGACCGGCACCCTGGCGCCGCCCAGGGCGTCGGCGAGCTTCTGATAGGTGGCCGGGTCCGCGAAATCGCCTCCGACGTAACGCATCCGGGCCACCAGTCGGTCGAGCACCGACTCGTCGACGGTCTCGTCGCCCCCGAGGGCGTTGCGCACCGACTCCCGCGCATGGTCGCGCAGCTGGTCGTCGGTCCAGTCGTTGACGGCCACCCCGATGATCGGGAGGTTCAGGCGGCCGGCGCGCTCCAGCCGGTAGAGCGCGACGAAGGTCATCTTCTTGGCCAGGTCCCCGGTGACGCCGAACGAGACGAAGGCGTCCGCCGGCTGCTGGTCGGGGGCGTGGTCCTGGGTGCCCACCACGATGAGCACCCTAGCGGCCGGACCTGCCGCTTCCGGGAGGGTCAGCCGCGAAGCAGCGCGATCGCCGGAGCGACCTCGTGGACGAAGTCCGCGGGCACGACGATCTCGTCGACGCCGAAGGCCTCGGCGTGCTCGAGGGCCTGCTCGGCGATCGCCGCCGGCTCGGCCGGCAGCATCACGACCGAGCCGGCCTCGCGCAGCGCGGCACCGGACATCCCCTGTCGGGCGAGGTACTCGGGCACGCGGTCCCCGACGCCGAACGCCTGCAGGGTCAGCGACACGTCCGGGGCGGCCTCCTTGACCCGAGCCGCGCCGGCCTCCAGGTCCGCCCGCGTCGCCTGCGGGCTCAGCGCGACGGCCACCCGGTCGGCGACCCGTCCGGCGACGGCCAGCGACTTCGCGCCGCTCGCGGCCATGACCACCGGCGGCCGCGGATCGACCTCGTCGCGTACGGCGGTGACCACCTCCTCGAGCTGGGCGACCCGCTCTCCGGCGCTCGGCCACGGAACCCCGAGCCGCGCGGCCTCGCCGGCGGCATCCTGACGTCCCGTGCCGATCCCCAGCTCGAACCGGCCGTCGCTCAGCTGCTGCACCGCCTTGGCCTCACGAACCACGGCCGCCGGACTGCGCATCGGCGCCGCGAGCACCCAGGTCCGCAGCCGGATGCGTGGAGCGGCCACGGCGGCGGCCGCGAGTGCCGGAAACGGCGACGTGGTCCACAGGGTGTCGGGGACCAGCACCGCGGCATACCCGAGGTCCTCGAGCGTTCGTACCTGCTCGACCCACGACGACTGGGTCGGTCCGGGAGTGGCGACGACGGCGAAGGAAACGGTCATCCCGCCACGTTAGGCACGCTCCCACTCTGCGGTGCATCCGGGAAACCCCTGAGCGAGAACCCAATCCGAGGCACGCTGCGGCCCCGAATGCCGTCCGGAGATGACCTAAGGAGCTCGAGACAACGGGCACCGGTCGGCAACCAGATGACCGTCATCCCGCTACCAGGAAGGCTTATCTCGCCATGCCCACAACCAGGAGAATTGCCGGTGCCGCGTTCGGCGCCGCGGCCATGATCGCGCTCGCGGCCGGCCCGGCCCTTGCGGATGGCTCGGTCAACGCCAACCTCAGGCCCGTCCAGGGCAGTGAGGTCAACGGCAGTGGTACGGCCATGGTCAGCGTGACCGGTACCACGATCACCGTGACGATGGCCGCGACCGGACTGCTGCCCGACAACCCTCATGCCGCTCATATCCACTTCGGTGCGGAGGCTCGGCACGAATGCCCCACCCTGAGCGACGACGCCGACAAGAGCGGAACCCTCAACACCACCGAAGGCGTCCCTGCCTACGGGCCCATCGTCGTGTCGCTGACCAAGACCGGCGACACCAGCGCCGCCTCGGGGCTCGCCGTCGACCGGTTCGACACCGCCAAGGGCGGCAAGATCTCGTACCAGCGGGGCAGCATCCAGGTGGCCCCCGAGGTCGCCGCGGCGATCTCCAAGGGCCAGTCGGTCGTGGTGATCCACGGTGTCGACCACAACCACGACGGCAAGTACAGCGGCGACACCAAGAGTGACCTCGATCCGTCACTGCCGACCGAGGCCACCGACCCGGCGCTCTGCGGAGCTCTTCGGGCGGCGCCGACCGGCGGGATGGCAACGGGTGACGGTGGCGCTGCCGGCGGTAGCAACGCCGCCCTGCTCGCGATCGGTGCCGCTGCTCTCCTCGGGGCTGCCGGGACCGGCGTCGTGGCGGCTCGCCGGCGTCGCGTCGAGGCCTGACCTCTTGACCCCGTCACAGCGCGGCCGTCGCGGCACTCTCGCCGCGGCGGCCGCCGCTGTGCTCGCGGTCGTCGGAGTCCTCGCCTTGGTGTTCGGTCTGCGGGGGCAGCAGGGTCCGCCACCGCCCGATGCCGCGCCAACCAGCAGCGCAACCAGTGCTGAGGCGGGCCCCGCGGTCACGACAGCTCCGACCACCACGCCAGCAGGGACACCGACCGCGACACCGTCAGACCCCAACGTGGGCAGCCGGATCGGCCCGTTCCTGCCGGGCTCGGCTCCCACTCGTCTAGACATCCCGTCGATCGGTGTCTCGTCCACTCGCTTCGTCGATCTGGGCATCGCCGCTGACGGGACGATCACCGTCCCCGGTTCCGCCGACGAGGTGGGGTTCTACACCGACGGACCCACGCCGGGCCAGCTCGGTCCCGCGGTGCTGGCCGCCCATGTGGACAGCAAGCAGGGCCCGGGCATCTTCTACCGCCTGGGCGCCGTCAAGCCGGGCGACGTGGTCAAGGTCGGCCGCGCGGACGGGTCGACGACGACCTTCCGGGTCGACAAGGTGGCGAGCTATCCCAAGGACCGCTTTCCCACCGAGGAGGTCTATCGCGGCGACTTCACCCGGGCGGAGATCCGCCTCGTCACGTGCGGCGGGCCGTTCGACGCGGTGAAGCACTACCTCGACAATGTCGTCGTGTTCGGACACCTGGAGGCCTGAGCGGCCAGACCCCCGGCAAGGGGTCAGCCGAACCGGAACGTGGTCTGTCCGTGCGGTTCCTTCGCGAAGGCGATGACCTTGTCGGTGACGACGCGGAACACGTCGGTCACCGTGCCGTCGCCTTGGTCGAACCCGTCCTGAAGCACGGTGAACGCCCACGGTTCGCCGTACTTGGCGGCGTACGCATCTGCTACCCGCTGCAGCGCCGCCGCGTCAGTGACCCGGTCGACCCGCCCCTCGAGGACGACGTCGAGACCGCGGTCCCAGGTGTTGGCGCCGGTCATGACAATGACGTGGTCGTTGGCCGCGATGTTCTTCCACTTCTGCTCGCGCGAGGCGGTGGAGAAATGGAACGCGCCGTCGTGCCAGACGCCCACCATCGGCGTCACGTGTGGGCGCCCGTCGGTCCGGACGGACGAGAACCAGTAGAGCTCGGCGGCGGCGAAGGCGCGTTCGGCGTCCTCCCAGCTGGATGGCGGACGGGCAGGGTCGCTGTAGCGTCGGTCGATCCGTCCTGCGCGATGCGTGTCGGTCATACCGGCTGAGACCGGCCCGGCGACGCGAACTCATCGGTCGAGGAGCGACGACCGGATCTCCTGGGCGTCCCGGTCGAACCGGTCGGCCAGCTGGGTGTAGGTGTCCGGGTTCTGGACCCGACCCGAGGCGCCGAGCTCGCGGACGAAGGTCGCAGCCACGGCGAGGTCCTGGTGCTCGCCGAGCGTCGTCTGGAGCTCCTTGGCCTCGTCGGCGACCTTGCCCGCCTTGGGCATAGCGGGTTCGAGGAGGTCGGCCGCGTAGCGCAGCCGTTTGGCCGCCTTCCGGGCCTGGTGCAGCCCGTGGGCGTCGGTCGCCTGGGCGAGCCGGCGCCGGACCTTCTTCTTCGCCTTGTGGAGAGTCTTCTTCGGGCGGACCCGGACGTTGTCGCCGACCGGCACCGACGCATACCAGCGCACGAGGGTCGCCATCACGCCGCGGTACCGCGGGTCGTCCCAGGCCGCCTGCCACTCCTTCTTCGCCCCGTCGCGGATGGTCGCGAGCTCGCGCTCGACCTCCTTGCGAGCCTGGTCGTCGACGGCTTCGCCGACCCGGTGACTGAGGATGTCGGCGTCGCGGATCGGCGAGAGGAGGTTCGCCATCCACTTGAGGTCCTCGTCGAGTCCCTCCGGCGGGCCGGCGACGACGTGGTCGAAGAGCCGCAAGGTGCTGCGAAGCCGGCGGATCCCGACGCGGGTGTCGTGGACGACCTCCGGGGTGGGGTCGTCACGCAGCCGGACGTCGCCGACGAGCACGGCCGCGCACTGGTCGCGCACGTAGGTGACGACCACGCCCGGCAGCCCCTCGGGCACCGTCGCCGGAGGAGTGCCGAGGACATGAGTGATCTTCCGGTTGATCGCCGCCGGTCGCGCCTCGTCGAACAGGGCGGTCACGGCGTCCAGGTCGTCCTCGTCGCCCGCGGGTCCGAGCTCGACCTCGACCTCCCGCCAGACGACGTCGTATGCGTCGGCGCCGGTCGGCCTGCCGGTCACGCGGTCGTCGGCGACCTCGACGACGAGGGCGTCCTCGGCGTCCCGGATCCGGGTGGCTCGCCGGGTGGTCCGGATCGTCGCCACCGGTCCAACGGTCTCGTCGCCGACGACACCGCCGACCCGCCGGCGCAGGGCGGCGGGCAGGGCTCCGGGGGCGGCCTGGCTCTGGACCTCGGTGCGCGCCTCGCCGGCGGGGATTTTCAGGTGCCAGCCGGCGTCGTCGCCACCCTCGCGGTACCGCATCGTCAGGCCGAGGAGCCTCAGTGTGGACTTCTCGGTGTCGTAGTACGTCGCCGACAGCTCGTCCTCGGTGGTCTCCACGCGACCGCCCTCGGGCAACAGCCCGGAGAGGTCGGGGACCGACCAGTCGTCGTCGACGTCGAATGTCACCTCCCGCTCACGGTGGTGCTCGACGCTCACGTCGCTCCAGCCTCAGCCGCGGCTGACGACGAGGGTCGCGACGCGGCCCTGCTCGCCGGACGCCCAGCACGCCCCGTCGTTGGCGCACTCGACGCTGTCGAAGCTGCCGGCGTCGAAGGACGACCAGGTGCGGCCCGCGTCGCTGCTCACGTCGGATCCGCTGGGACCGACGGCGAGCGCCACGTCTCGGTGCTGGGGCAGCCAGGCGGAGCCGGACCGGTAGCCGCCGGGCCGCACGTCGGCGGGCCGCCAGGTGATCCCGCCGTCGCTGCTCCAGGCCGCGTTGCCCAGGGAGCTCGTCGGGTTGGCGAAGTCACCGCCGACGGCGATGCCGTTGTGGCGGTCGCGGAACCGGACCGAGAACACTCCCGCCGAGGGACCGGCCGCGAGCGGGGCACGGGTGACCGACCAGGTGTGGCCGCGGTCGGTGCTGACGAAGATCCGCGCCGCCTCGCCGCCGCCAGAGCCGAGGTAGGTCGTCTGGCCCTGACCGGCCGTGAGGCAGGTACCGCTGGCGGCGAACGCGAACTCGTTGGGCAGCGACGGCGGCATCCCGGCAGGGTCGACCAGCGACCAGGTGTGGCCGCCGTCGGTCGTCTCCTGCAGCCGGAACGCCCCGTCCACCGGGTCGCTGAGGGCCAGGCCTCGCTGCGGCGTGCTGAACGCCATGCAGTCGTAGAACGCTCTCGGATCCGTGTTCTGGAAGGCGAGCGTCCACGAGGCGCCGCCGTCGTCGGTGACGTAGATCCGCGAGTCGGTGCCCTCGCCGATCGACAGGATCACGGCGTGCCGGTCGGAGGTGGCCTCGATGTCGCGGAACTGCAGGGTGCTCGTGCCAGGAGGGCCAACCGAGGTCCAGGTCGCTCCACCGTCGGTCGTCCGGAGCACGGTGCCAGTAGTCCCGCTCACCCACGCGACCCGGCTGGAGACGGCCGACAACCCCCGGAACCGCTCCGTGGTCCCGGTCGGCGTCGCCTGCCAGGACACCGAGACCGACGGCCGACCGGCCGTCAGGTCGGGCGCCTTGGCCGCGGAGGCCGCGCTCTGGGTGGCGACGAGGGCGAGGCCGGTGGCGGCCAGAACGGCGAGGGAGCGACGCAGGGCGAGGGCCATGGACCGAACGTAGCGCCCACCCGGTCCGAGGGGCACCCACAGCGTTACAGGTGTGCGAACGTTCCGCGGCTCTCGCTACCCAAAGCCCGCATTGTTTGGCACGCTCACGGCCATGAAGAGCACCATGCAGACAACACCGTTGTTGATCTCGCAGCTCCTGCGCTACGGGACCACGCTCCACGCCGACCAGGAGGTCGTGACGTGGACGCCCGACGGCGGTCGCCGGATCAGCTACGCCGAGCTCGGCACCCAGGCCGCCCAGCTGGCGCACGCCCTGCGCGGCCTCGGCGTCACCGGGGACCAGCGCGTCGCCACCTTCATGTGGAACAACACCGAGCACCTCACGGCCTACCTCGCCGTGCCCTCGATGGGTGCCGTGCTCCACGCCCTCAATATCCGGCTCTTCCCCGAGCAGCTGGTCTACGTGACGAACCACGGCGGCAGCGAGGTCGTCATCGTCGACAACACGCTGGCAGCTCCGTTCGCCAAGCTGCTAGCGCATACGCCGGCCGTCCGGCAGGTCATCGTCAACGGACCGGTCGACGACGAGACGCGAGCCGCCCTGGAGGCGCACGCCCACGTCGACGGCGTCCACGACTACGCCTCGTTGATCGCGGGACAACCCGAGACCTTCGACTGGCCGGAGGATCTCGACGAGAACGACGCCTCGTCGATGTGCTACACGTCCGGCACCACCGGCAACCCCAAGGGCGTGGCCTACTCGCACCGCAGCAACTACCTGCATGCCCTCTCCGACGCATACTCGCTCGGCGTCCGGCAGGGCGACCGGAGCCTCGTCGTCGTCCCGCTCTTCCACGCGAACGCCTGGGGCTTCCCCTACATCGCCATGCTCGCTGGGACCACGCTGATCATGCCGGACCGGTTCCTCCAGGCCGAGCCGCTCGCCGCGATGATGGAGGCCGAGCGCGTGTCCACCGGCGCCGGCGTGCCGACGATCTGGAACGACCTGTTGCGCTACCTCGACGACCACCCGGAGAAGGCCGCGACCTGCTACCGGCTCATGGTCGGGGGGTCGGCGGCGCCGCCGGCGATGATCAAGGCGTACCAGGAGCGGCACGACATCGAGATCGTCCACGGCTGGGGCATGACCGAGATGTCGCCGGTCGGCAGCCTGGCCATCCCGCCGGTGTCGGCGGTGAAGGGCAGCGAGGAGTACTGGCGCTACCGCGCGGCCCAGGGTCGGCTGCTCGTCGGCGTCGAGGGCCGGCTGGTCGGCGCCGACGGCGAGCTGCAGCCGTGGGACGGCGAGTCGGTCGGCGAGCTCGAGGTCCGCGGTCCGTGGATCACCGCGTCGTACTACCTCAACGGCACCGAGAACGACACCGACCGACGCGAGATGGCGGCCAAGTTCAGCGACGACGGCTGGCTGCGGACGGGTGACGTCGGCTCGCTCAGCCGCGACGGGTTCCTCTACCTCACCGACCGGGCCAAGGACGTCATCAAGTCCGGCGGCGAGTGGATCTCCTCCGTCGACCTCGAGAACGCGCTGATGGGGCACCCGTCGGTCAAGGAGGCGTCGGTCGTCGGCGTCCCGGACGACAAGTGGGGCGAGCGCCCGCTGGCGTCGGTGGTGGTCGTCGAGGGCGAGTCGGTCACGCCGGACGAGCTGGCCGACTTCCTCGAGGGCAAGGTCGCGCACTGGCAGGTGCCGGAGCGCTGGGCGTTCATCGAGGAGGTCCCCAAGACCTCGGTCGGCAAGTTCGACAAGAAGGTCATCCGCAAGCGGTATGCGGACGGTGAGCTCGACGTGAAGCAGCTGCGCTGACGCTGTCGGAGGGACTGCCCGACCCGGCGGTCGTCGTCCTCGTCGGGGCGTCGGGGTCGGGCAAGTCGACCTGGGCTTCAGGGCGTTATCGGGCGGCCGAGGTGGTCTCGTCCGACGCGCTGCGGGAGGTGCTCGGGAGCGGGCCGGCCGACCTCGATGCGTCGCTCGACTCCTTCGACCTGCTCGACCGGATCGTCGCGGCTCGGGCGGGTCGTCGGCTGACGGTCGTCGTCGACACCCTCGGGCTCGACCCCGGGCGACGACTGGCCTACCTCGCGGTGGCCCGCGCAGTCGATATGCCGGCGGTCGCCGTCGTGCTCGACACGGCCGCGGCAGTGTGCCGGTCCCGGAACGGCCTTCGTGACCGGCCGGTGCCGGCCCCTGTGCTGGCCGGGCAGCTGCGCCGGATGCGGTCGGTGGTGGGCGAGCTCGAGGGCGAGGGATGGGACGTCGTCCACGTGGTGGGCGACTCGACAGCGCCGGCGGCTCAGCCGACCGCGGTGGTGGCGCCGGTTCCTCGAGGTCCGTTGTCGGGCGTGTTCCTCCAGGTGAGTGCCTTCCCCTGGGGTTCGGAGCCGTCGTCCTGGCTGCGCTCGATCGCGTTGCGGGCGGCGGAGATCGGGTTCGCAGGGCTGTCCCTGATGGACCACCTCATCCAGATCCCCCAGGTCGGACGGGCATGGGACCCGATCCCGGAGCCGTGGGTGACGCTCGGGATGTTGGCGGGGCTCGACACGGAGCTGCAGCTGGGGACGCTGGTGTCGCCGGTGACCTTGCATCACGCCGGGGTGCTGGCCAAGCAGGCGGCCACGCTCGACGTACTGTCCGGCGGACACTCCTTCGTCGGCGTCGGGGCGGGATGGTTCGAGCGGGAGCACGCGGGGTACGGGGTGCCGTTCCCGTCTGCTGGGGTCCGCCTCTCAGCGCTAGAGACGACCATCGAGACGATGCGGGCGCTGTGGGCGCCCGGGACGAAACCGTATGCGGGTGAACGGGTTTCGCTACCCGAGACGACCTTCTATCCGCGGCCGGTCGGCTCGCTTCCGGTAGTGGTTGGCGGTTCAGGGGCTCGGACACTGCGGATCGCCGGCCGTCTGGGAGACGCCTGCAACATCTCGGCGGACGAGGCGTTGCTGCCGGGCCGGATCGCGGCGGTGCGCGCGGCGGCGTCGGCGGCCGCGCGCAGCGGCGACGACGTGGCGATCACCGTTCTCGACGTCGCGGTCGTCGGCTCGTCGCGCGACGACACGGCCCGGCGCGTCGAGCGGCTGCGTGGCCGGACTCCGGCGGCGACGTATGCGGCCCGTCATCACGCGGGTGAGGCGGCGGCGCATACCGAGCGGTATGCCCGGCTTCGAGACGCGGGGGTCAGCGCGATGTTCCTCGCGCTGCCGGACCTGTCCGGTCCCGACGATCTCGACCGATGCGCGGAGTTCGCACGCTAGTTTCGGCTCATGCAGACACGCGTGCTGGGGACGACGATGCCCATCCTTGAGGTCCACTTGACGGCGGGTGAGCGGATCATCGCCGAAGGTGATGAGGTCGGTTGGCTGACGCCGGGGTTCGGGATGGACACGTCGACGCGATTCGGGTCCGGCGGGCGGGGCGGGTTCATGAGCGGCCTCAAGCGCGTCCTCGGTGGCGGCCAGCTGTTCCTGACCGAGTACACCGCGCCGTCGGATGGCGGGTTCGTCGCGTTCACCGCCAACCTGCCGGGGGTGTTCCGGGAGCTGCGGATCGACCCGGCCGACAACTTCATGGTCCAGTCCGAGTCGTATGCGTGCAGCACGCCGGACGTCGAGATCTCGGTCGGCCTGCAGAAGAAGCTGGGCGCCGGCATCTTCGGCGGCGCCGGCCTGATCTTCCAGAAGCTCTCCGGCAACGGGACCGCCTGGGTCCAGCTGTCCGGGGAGATCGTCGAGTACGACCTCCAGCCCGGACAGTCGATGCTCGTCCACCCGGGCCACCTCGCGCTCTACCGGGCCGAGATGAACCTCGAGTTCGCGACGGTCAAGGGTGTGAAGAACAAGCTGTTCGGCGACTCGCTGATGCTGGCCAAGATCACCGGACCGGGTCACATCTGGCTGCAGTCGATGACGCCGCAGAAGCTGGCCAGCGCGATCGAGCCCTACCTCCCCGAGAAGACGACGACGACCACCACCGAGTGACGCTGGGTCAGCTCGTGACGTCCTTGCCGGAGAAGCGGGCCCACGCCAGCAGCCAGAACACCGCCGCGTAGGCGGCGTCCACGCCCAATCCGCGGAGCACGTTGTCCCACAACGGTGGATCGCGCAGCAGGTCGGCGAACGAGAGCCACTCGTGGACGATCAGCCACGGGTGCAGCCAGGACAGCTGGGGTACCGCGTCGAGGATCCACGACAGGATCGTGAAGATCATCAACGCGATCGTCGCCGCGATCGGCTGCTCGGTGAGCGTCGAGATGAACAGGCCCACCGCTCCGAGCGCCGCGATGCAGGCGCTGAGGTACAGGACGACGAGGACCACCCGGCCGAGGGCCGCCGGAAACTCCAGCTGGGTCCCCGACAGTGTGGTCAGCGGCCCGGTGCCGAACAACGCGATCCCGATGATCGCCCCCGCGACAGCCACGGTCGCGACACCCCAGAGGGCGCCGATGCACAGCGAGGCGTACTTCACCAGCAGCAGCCGGGTCCGGCTCACCGGAACCGTCAGCAGGTAGCGCAGCGTCCCGAGGTTCGCCTCTCCCGCAACGGCATCCCCCGCGAGCATGGAGATGGCCAGCGGCAGGAAGATCCCCATCTCCACGGTCAGGGCCGCGAGCGGGACGAACAGCCCGTTCGACGTCACCGAGTCGAGGAAGTCCGGGCCGCCACGGCCACCACCCGACGAGAGGCGGACCGAGATCGCCAGGACGATCGGCACCGCCGCCAGAACGAGGAGTCCCATCTGGTTCCGGCGACGCCCGCCGATCAGCCGGACCTCCGACCGCAGCAGCCGCGTCGAGATCATCCGCCGCCGCGGAGTAGCCACCTCAGCCGCTGACATCGAAGCCCTCCCCCGTCAGTCCGACGAACAGGTCCTCCAGGCTCGGCGTCGTCACGGTGAACCCACGGACCGGTACGCCAGCGTGGACCAGCGCCTCGACGATCGCCTCCGGCGCCACCGATCCCGGCCGCCCTTGGACCTCGCCGCGAGCAACAGCCACCTCCGTGACCCCGAGCCGCTCGAGTACGGCGACCGCTGCGGACGGTTGGGGCGTCGTCACGCATACCGTTGTCACGCCTGATCCGCGCAGCTCGTCGACCGTCCCCTGGGCGACCAGCCGTCCGTCGCTCATGATCCCGAGGTGCGTGCAGATCTGTTCGACCTCGGACAGGAGGTGGCTGGAGATCAGCACCGTCGCGCCGTCTTCCGCCAGCGACGCGACGAGATGCCTGACCTCCCGAGTCCCTTGCGGGTCAAGGCCGTTCGTCGGTTCGTCGAGGACGAGCAGCTCGCGCGGCGTGAGTAGAGCGGCGGCGATGGCGAGCCGCTGACGCATACCGAGGGAGTAGGCCCGGTATCGCTTTCCCGCGGCCGCCAGGAGCCCCACCCGGTCGAGCGCCGCATCGATGCGCTGCCGGGCCGTCCGGGGGTCGCTCCACAGGTCGGCCGCGTCGAGGCGGGCCAGGTTGGCGCGACCGGAGAGGTACGGGTGGAACGCCGGACCCTCCACCAGCGCGCCGACCTGAGGAAGGGCCAGCGCTGCCGACCGCGGGATGGGATGACCGAGCAGTGAACGTGTTCCGGCGGTGGGTTCGACCAGGCCGAGCAACAGACGGATCGTGGTCGTCTTCCCAGACCCGTTGGGGCCGAGGAAGCCGTAGACCGCGCCGCGCGGCACCACCATGTCGAGACCGTCCACGGCCATCCGCGAACCGAACCGCTTGCTCAGACCCTGGGTCTCGACAGCGGGATCGGTGGTCGGCGCCGCGTCAGTCGGCGGCGCCTCCGTCACCGGCAGCGTCACGAGGCCTTCAGCGCCGCATACAGGGCATCCGGCGCCACCGCCCCGACGGCGACCCGCCCGTCGTCGCTGAGGACCGCCGAGAAGAGCGTCCCGTCGATGACGCGGCCGGAGCCCCAGTCACCGGTTACCTTGGGCACCGAGCTCAGCAGACCCTGTAGCTGCTTGTCCTGCGACGCCCCCGCGACCTGGGTCGGCAGCTGTGCGACGAGGACCGAAGTCCAGCCGCTACCAACGACTTTCGGCTCGGCCGGCTTCGTGCCGGACTTCGACGCAGCGGCGGCAGCCTTGTCGGCTTCGCTGACCGATGTGCCCGGCGGCGGGGTGAACTGGAACTGGCGAGCGTCCGGCGCCGCGAAGTCGACCGCCGTGAAGCCGACCTCGACGGCGGGGTTCGCCAGCTTGGTCGAGTACACCTGGACCCGCAGCGGGACGTGTTTGTCGGCGTCGACCGCGATGCGGACCTGGGCGACGCGGGTGTCCTTGGTCCGTGGCTGGAGAACCAGCTCGTATGCCTGTCGTCCGGCCACGACCGCCGTGCCGGCCGTCGTCACCTGGGTGGTGGGGTCGATCGCCGCGAGCGCCTTCTGGGCGGCCTCGTCGGGGGTCTTGGGCAGGTCGGTCGGCGAGTTCGGCGGGCTGCCGGGCTTGGCCGCGTCCTTCGCGCTCAGCGTGTGGTGCACCGCGGACTTGTCGGCGCTCGACCAGACCCACACGTCGTTGCCGTTGCGGATGATGTCGGACTCGCCGGAACCACCGATCAGGGCGACCCGCGCCTGAGTAGGTCCGCCGAGCCAGACCCGCCAGGTATGCGTGCCGGAGACGATCGACGACAGGCTCGCCGCGCCGCCCTGCGCCGCCGGGCTGCCGGACGCCTGGCCGGTGAGGCCGGGGATGTCAGGGAGTCCGAGGTTGGCCGTCTGGACGACCGTGCCGGACAGCTCGCGGGTGGACGCCTGCTGGACGTCGACGAGGAGCTGGGCCGCGCTACGGGCCGGCAACCCGGCGTCGGCGCTCGCCGTGCGGCTGGCCAGCAGGCTTCCGGTCGCGATGAGGATGACGGCGCCCGCGGGGACGGCCCAACGCGCACGGGGATGGTCGGCGAACAGGCTCACGTGACCATTCTCCGACGGGCCACCTGAGAGCGTCCTGAGAACGCATTGGCTCAGTCACCCGACGGGTTGTTGGCCCACGCGCTGGACCGCGCGGCGCCTACCGTCGATCTCATGACCGCAACGACCACCTACGTGTCCATCCCCGTCCGGCTCGACGTCGACACTCACGCCGCGGGTTACAGCAAGGCGATGTCCCACCTCGACAACGCCGCCACCCGGGAGCTGGACGCCGCCGGGATCGAGCCAGGGCTGCGCGACCTGCTGCGGCTCCGGGCCTCCCAGCTCAACGGCTGCGCGTACTGCGTCGACATGCACCACCACGACGCACGCACCGCGGGTGAGAGCGAGCAGCGGGTGGCGGCGGTCGCCGTCTGGCGGGAGTCGCCGTTCTTCACGCCCCGTGAGCGGGCCGCGCTGGCGTTCACGGAGTCGGTGACGCTGGTCGCCCAGACGCACGTCCCTGATGAGGACTACGAGGCGGTCGCCGAGCACTTCAGCCCCGACGAGGTCGGCGCCCTGCTCGCCCTGATCGTCACCATCAACGCCTGGAACGCCCTGAGCGTCGCCTCGCGCGCGTGGCCGCCGGAGCTGCGCGAGGGCTGAGCCGGGAGGCGTCGCGCGTGGCAGGGTGAGCGCGTGCGCCTGCTGCTGGTCGAGGACGAGCCGGGGATGGCGGCTGCCCTGGTCCGCGGGCTGGGCGCCGAGGGGTACGTCGTCGACCACGTCGCGGACGGGCCGGGCGGGCTGGAAGCAGCGCGGTTCGGCGCATACGACGTCGTGGTGCTCGACATCCAGCTGCCCGGGATGTCGGGGTACACGATCGTGCGTACCCTCCGGCAGGAGTCGAACTGGGTCCCGGTGCTTCTGCTGTCGGCCAAGGACGGCGAGCACGACGTTGCGGATGGCCTGGACTACGGCGCCGACGACTATCTCACCAAGCCGTTCTCGTTCGTCGTCCTCCTCGCGCGGCTGCGCTCGCTGGTAAGACGCGACAGTGGGCCGCGGCCGGCAGTGCTCGAGGCCGGCGGTCTGACACTCGACCCGGCCACGCACCGCGTCCAGGCCGACGGCGCGGACGTCGAGCTGTCGCCGCGCGAGTTCCGGCTGCTGGAGCACCTGCTCCGGGCGGCGCCGGCCGTGGTGGGCAAAGAGGAGCTGCTCGACCGGGTGTGGGCGTCCGGCGACGACGCGAACGTCGTCGAGGTCTACGTGGGGTACCTGCGGCGCAAGCTCGGCCGGGAGCGGATCGAGACGGTGCGCGGGGTGGGCTACCGGGTCGCGGTCTGATGCCCAGGCGGTTCGAGCGGATCAGCCTGCGCGGGCGGCTGATGACCATCGGCGTGCTCGGCATCGCCGGTGCGCTCGTCCTCGGCGGAGTGATCCTCTACGTCGTGCTGGCCTCGGCGCTGTCGCGCACGGTTCAGTCCGAGGCGATGGCCAGCGCCCGAGAGGTGGCACTGCTCGTCGACTCGGGGCGCACCCCGGACCCGGTGCCGGCATCAGGAGCGCAGGTGGTCCAGGTGCTGTCGGCCGACAACCGGGTACTCACGGCGTCGCTGACCGGGGATCGGCTCACTCCTCTGGTCACCCAGGAGGAGAAGGCTCGAGCGCTGGCGGGGGATCTCGTGATCGTGGCGGGGAACCGTTCTGGCATGTCGGGCGGGCTGCAGGTGAGCGCCGTCGAGGCCGGACCGGGCAGCGACCGC
>DASTNV010000082.1:0-6802 GCA_035762725.1 Lapillicoccus sp.
CCGCAACGGGACCGGCTCGACCGACGGGAACAGGGACCGGAGGACCCGGTTGTCGGCCTGCGACGCCCGCACGTCCCCCGGACGGGCCGGCTCGTGGGTCACGTCCGCCGCCAGGCCGCTGACCTCCTCGAGCTCGCGAACCAGGTCGACGATCGTCGTGTTCGTCCCGAACGCGAGGTTGACCGGCTCGGGGTGCGCGGCCCGGCGGGCGACCGCGTCGAGGAGGACCGCGCACACCGTCCCGACGTAGGTGAAGTCCCGGGACTGGAGCCCGTCCCCGTGCACCGGCAGCGGCTCGCCGCGGAGTAGGGCGTCGAGGAAGACCGGCACGACCGCGGCATACGCGTGCCCCGGCATCTGCCGTGGTCCGTAGACGTTGAAGAACCGGAAAGCCAGTGTTTCCAACCCGAACGACTGCTGGTAGGCGAGCAGGTACTGCTCCCCCGCGAGCTTGCTGACCGCATACGGGCTGAGTGGCCGGACCCACTCGCGTTCGCCCTTCGGGAGCGCGGGGTTGAGCCCGTAGACCGAGGACGACGACGACATCAGGACGTGGCCGACCCCGGCCCGGCGAGCGCCCTCGAGCACGCTGAGCGTTCCCGTCGCGTTCGCGTGATGTGTCGCGACGGGGTCGAGGATGCTGCGCGGGACCGAACCCAGCGCCGCGAGGTGTACGACCGAGTCGACCCCGGTGAGGGCGTCGTCGAGGACGTCCGCGTCGTTGACCGAGCCCTGGTGGAACCGCACGTCGAGCCCGGCGAGGTTCGCCGCGTACCCCGTCGAGAGGTCGTCGAGGACGGCGACTTGGTGGCCGTCGATGAGGGCCGCTCGGGCGAGGTTCGAGCCGATGAACCCCGCACCGCCGGTGATGAGCACGCGCACTGGCCCCATCCTGCCCCGCGACCTTGTGGCGGGGCTGTGAGCGTCAGGCGGCCCGACGCACCGCCTCTGCCACGGCCGGCGCAACACCGGGATGGAACACGCTGGGGACGATCTCGTCCGCGGTCGGGTGCTCCACCAGGGCGGCGATCGCGTATGCGGCGGCGAGCTTCATCTCCTCGGTGACCTTCCGCGCGCCGCAGTCCAGCGCACCACGGAAGATCCCCGGAAAGGCCAGGACGTTGTTGATCTGGTTGGGGAAGTCGGACCGGCCCGTGGCGACGACGCGCGCGTAGCGGTGGGCCACCGACGGATGGACCTCGGGATCCGGGTTGGCCAGGGCGAAGATCATCGCGTCCGGAGCCATCCGGGCGAGGGCGGCCTCGGGGATGGTCCCACCCGAGACGCCGACGAGAACATCAGCGCCAACCAGTGCCTCGCCGATGCCGCCGGCCACGCCGCGCCGGTTGGTCACGGTGGCGAGCTCCGCCTTGTGCGGCGGAAGGTTCGGCCGGCCGGCGTGCAGGGTGCCCGTCGAGTCGACGACGACAAGGTGTCCGACGCCGGCGCGCAGCAGGATCTTGGTGACCGCGACGCCAGCCGCTCCGGCTCCCGAGACGACCACGTCGAGGTCGGCGAGGTCCCGGCCGACGACGCGGGCGGCGTTGACCAGTGCGGCCAGCACGACGATCGCCGTGCCGTGCTGGTCGTCGTGAAACACGGGGATGTCGAGCCGCTCCTGCAGCCGCCGCTCGATCTCGAAGCAGCGGGGCGCCGAGATGTCCTCGAGGTTGATGCCGCCGTAGGTCGGCGCGACCCGGGCGATGGCGTCGACCAGCTCGTCGGCGGTACCGGTCTCCATACACAGCGGAACCGCGTCGACCCCGCCGAAACGCTTGAACAGCACCGCCTTTCCCTCCATCACCGGCATCGCGGCGAGCGGCCCGACGGCGCCCAGACCGAGGACCGCGGTGCCGTCGCTGACGACCGCGACGGTGTTGCGCGCGCTGGTGTAGGTCGCGGCGAGCTTCGGGTCCGCGGCGATGGCCCGAGAGACCTGGGCGACACCGGGTGTGTAGAGCAGCGAGAGGTCGGTGGCGTCGCGCAGCGGCTGGGTGGCGAGCGTGGCGAGCTTGCCGCCCAGGTGGGCGCGGAACACCGGGCTGGAGGGGTCGACGAGCGGCGTGGACTGCGAGTCCATGGAGAGCACCTCGGGTGGCTGAGCGGTCGGGCGACCGCGGATCGACTGTGAGAGGCAGCCGAGGTGGTGGCCACGAGAAACGAGGTCGGGTGGAGGGTGTCCCACCCGGGTCCCGCCACTGTGCCACGCAGGCGTTACCGGTGGGTAGCGGTTTTCCGGTGCTTCCGTGTGGCCCGCGTCACAGCCCTCCTACACTCCCGGCCTATGGAGCACGTCGCGGCGCCCGACACCCCCGTCCTCGTCGTCGGGGCCGGACCTAGTGGGCTGCTGCTGGCCTGCTCGCTGCGGCGCCGGGGGGTCGACTGTGTCGTCGTCGACGCCTACGACGCGCCGCTCGGCTGGGACCGCGCGACGGTGATCCACCCGCGGTCGCTGCAGATCTTCGAGGCTCTTGGCGTCGTCGACGACGTCATCCGCGAGGGTGTGCACATCCAGGGGTGCCGGATCCACGCGGACGCCTCGGTGCTGGGGTACGAGGACTACTCGGCGAACACCACGCGCTACCCCTTCGACATCGGGCTGTCGGAGGAGACCACCGAGCGGGTCCTGCTCCGCTACCTCGAAGACCTCGGCGGCGAAGTGGTCCGGTCCACCCGGCTGGTGGGTCTGGAGCAGCACGACGACCGGGTGGTCGCGACGGTGGAGACGCACGGCGAGCGGCGGACCATCTCGGCCGCATGGGTGGTCGGCTGCGACGGGTACCGGAGCACCGTGCGCGACGCCGCGGGGATCGGCTATCGCAGCACCGTCGCCGACCAGGCGTGGGCCGTGTTCGACGCCGGCCTCGCCGGTTGGAACGCCGAGTGGGACGTCACCCACGCCTTCTTCGACGACCCGCTCGTCATCATGACCCCGCTCCCCGGAGAGCGGTTCCGGGTGTACTCGCGCCCGGAGTCGCGCGAGAGCGACCTCGAGGGCGACGCTCGCACGGTCGTCGACGTCTACTCCCCCGGCGTGACGTTCACCGACGTCCGCAACCCGACGCGGTTCCTGTGCCACGCGCGGGTCGCTGACACGTTCCGGTCGGGTCGCGTGCTCCTCGCCGGCGACGCCGCGCACGCCTGCTCGCCGACGCAGGGGCACGGGATGAACACCGGCCTGCAGGACGCCTACAACCTCGGCTGGAAGCTCGCTCACGTCTGCCGGGGCGAGGCGGGCGAGGTGCTGCTCGACAGCTACGACGCCGAGCGCCGCCCGGTCGCGGAACTCATCGTCGCCTCGGGCGCGGCCGCCGATGCGAGCCAGGCCCGGCTCGACCAGGCGCAGCGCGCAGCGCGCAACGCCAGGGTCACCGCGATCTTCAGCGACCCCGACGCGGTTCAGCTGGAGCTGGCCTCCGGTGCCGAGATCGACCGCTACTACGGCCATTCGGCGGTCGTGTCGGGACTGCCGCAGGAGGACGTGGTCGGCCCGGCGGCCGGCCGGCTGCTCCCGTTGACTGTCCCGGTCCGGACGCCGGAGGGCCAGGACCTGGCCCTCCACGACATCGCCCGCCGGCTCGGCCACACGCTGTTCGTCCTCGGGAGTGACGGTGCATCCGCAACCACCGTGGCCGCGGTGCTGGACCGGCTGAGGTCGGTGCCGGGCGCGCCGTTCGTCGAAGCCGCATACGGATTCGTCGTCGGGGAGGGCAACGAGCTCGTGGGGACGATGTCTCCCGAGACCGCCACGGAGCTCGGCGTCGACGAGCTGACCGTGCTCGCGATCCGGCCGGACCGGTTCATCGGGCTTCGCCGTGACGGGGCCGAGACGGCCGGTACCGAGTACCTGTTGGACTACCTGGCCACGCTGGCCGAGTGACCGTCCGGATCGGGGTCGCCGTCGTCGGGGGCCGGTCGATGGAACCGACCCTCCACGAGGGCGACCGGCTGCTGGTGCTCTGGGGAGGCCGCCCTCGGGCGGGACGGATGGCCGTGGTGCGGCTGCCGCCGTCCGACGACGGACCCCGGCCGGTCTCGGTTAAGCGGGTCACTGGTCCGGACCCCGGAAACTCGGGCGCCTGGTGGGTGGAGCGCGACAACCCAGTCGAGGGAGTGGACTCGTGGCTGGTCGGCGGCATCCCCGACCGCGACGTCCTCGGGCGGGTGCTGCTGCGGTTGCCCGGCTTCACCCGCCGCGTTTGGCGGGCGTAGGTTGAGGGAAAGGCTGCTGCACACGGCCTCCACTCACGGAAGGGATCACCGCATGCCCCGCGTTCTCGCCCCCACCGTCCTCGTCGCCGCACACTGCGACCTCCCGTGTGGCGTGTACGACCCCGCTCAGGCCCGGCTGGAGGCGGAGTCGGTCAAGGCGTGCATGGTCAAGGTCAAGGACAACGACGACCCGGACTTCAAGGCCCGCGCCCGGGCCATCAAGGAGGAGCGGTCTGACCTCGTCAAGCACCACCTCTGGGTGCTGTGGACCGACTACTTCAAGCCGCCGCACTTCGAGAAGTACCCGAACCTCAACCAACTGTTCAACGAGGCCACGAAGCTCGCCGGCGGTGGCGGCACCAAGGCGTCGTGGGACCCCAAGGTCGCCGACCAGCTGCTGGGCAAGATCGACGAGATCGCGGAGATCTTCTGGGAGACCAAGAAGGCCGCCTGAGCCCGGGCAGCCTCGGAAGTCCGCACCTGGTCCGCAAGACCCGCGAGAGCGGTGTCCATGACGGACCGGGTGCGGTCGTCGTCTCCGGGCCAGAGGCGCGCGTGGACCCGCGTGATCGCGGCAGACGAGTGCCCGCGGACGGTCTGAACCTGCTGGACCCTGGCACCGCCCGAGATCAGAGCCCCGAAGCCGTGGCGCTCTCGCCCTGTTCGGCTCCTGTCTCATCCCTCCGGTGGGTGGTCGATCGTCATCGTCGACGCCGGCCGATGAGGGGTCGCGGCATACTCGCTTTTATGGCGAGTGACCAAGAGAAAGGGCTTCGGATCGGGCCGCGGCCGCCCAGAGACGGGGAGCCGAACTGAAGGAGATGCACGACCGTCTCGCGGAAGGTCGGCCGGTGACTGAGGAAGACGCCGCGAATGCCGTCGAGGCCGCGCACGATGCGCAAGCGCGAGCGAATGCCGCCGCCGCCAGCGCCAAGACTGCCCACCTCAAAGCGGCCGAGGCCACGAGCGGGTTGCCGCCGTGATGGAGGCCGCCGGCCGAGGGCAACGCGCACAGGAGCAACGCCAGGCCGCGGCCGAGGAACAACGCAAGGCCGAAGCGGAGGACGCCTAGCCCGGCTGGCGGGCCGGCAAGATCCATCCGCCCCCGAGCGACGGGACGACCACCACGCGTGCGCCGTGCACCAAGCGTGGCCCCGACTCGTCCCGCCTGGCCGATTGCCCCTGCGGCTGAGGGACTCATGCCCCCCTCTCCGCGACATGCAAACGCCGTCACATCCGGGCCGTCCACGTCGAGAGTGTTCGTCCGGAATGCCCTAGATTGGATGAACCGCGAGAGTGGCCGGCTCCCACATCCGGCCTGCGCGGCCTCGGGGATTGATGGGCCGCCACGCGCGCCACGCCCCTGCCGCGCGTGGCGGCTCCTCCCGACCGGTGTCGCCTACTCGCCATGCGAGGTTCCCCACGCGGACGCCTACGGTCACTAGCCTTGGTCATGCCCAATCCAAGGGGCTGTCCGCCGGGGGGCGGCAGCTGGGCACCGGCCACCCACGAGCGTCGGGCACGTTCGGGGGTGGCCGGTCCCGCCCTTGTCGCCCGCAAAATACGACTCCCCTCGACGATCGTCACGGCCGCCGGGAGGAGGTCGCTTACGGCGCCAGAACGCCCACCGACCGCGCGATCTGAACCTGTCGGATGAGGAAGGCGCCTTCGTCGAACCCCTTGCGGCGCATCCACGTCGTCACCTCGAGGTTGCACTTGCTCGCGTTGCAGGTGGGACAAGCCGGGACCACGTTCGTCACGGTGTAGCGCCCACCACGGGAAATCGGCATCATGCAGTCCTTCTGGAGGCGGCCGGCCACCGCTCCGCAGTAGGCGCATCCTCCCCACGCCTGGACCAGCGCCTCCCACTGCGACTCCGCCAGGTCATGCACGACCTTGGACATCCGCCGCTGACGCCGTCGTGCGTAGATCGCGGCTCGGCGGCGGGTGACCACGATCCGAGGGTATGGGCGGATCTTGCCGATCCGCTGGATTCCTGCGCGTCGCGGCCCTTTCTGGGGCCGCGACGTGCTATCGAGAACCCGTGCAATCCCGGACGCGCCACGACGCGCCCGGCGCCAGCGTGCGCCGGGTGGTGTTGCCGCGTCCCCGAGCCTCGTGGGTCGTCGTCGCCGGGACCGCGGTCGCCGGGCTGCTGGCCGTGGGCGGCTGCGTCCAGATCCCGGGCGGTGGTGCGGTCCCCGTGGCCGTGGCGACGTCGACCGAGTCGTCCACCGAGTCGCCCACGCCGTTTACCCGGTCGACCGTCCCCGAGGCCACCGGCACGGTGACCGCGCCGACCCTGACCGTCACCCGCGTTCCGGAGACGCTCTCCGTGTCGAGCGTCCCGCCGCCGCCGAAGCCGTCCCCGACGACGACGAAGGCGACCCCCAAGCCGTCGCCGAAGCCGACGCCGAAGTCGACGACAAAGCCGTCGCCGAAGCCGACGACAAAGGCCCCCACCCCTAAGCCAGCCCCCGCGCCACCGGCGCCGGCGACGGGGATCCCCGTCTCGGGGTGCGGCAACCCGAACCCGGGCAAGGTCCTGCTGACCTTCGACGATGGCGGCCCGAAGGCCGGCGCGATCCTG
>DASTNV010000083.1:0-8382 GCA_035762725.1 Lapillicoccus sp.
TTCGTGGACCAGGTCCTGGCGGCTGATCCGAACGCCAACGTCGTGCTGGCTGGAGACTTCAACGACTACCAGTTCGCGCCGTCGATGACGACCCTCACCGACAACGGCAGCGTCCTCACCGATCTCATCACGACGCTGCCACCGAGCCAGCAGTACACCTACGTGTTCAACGGCGTGAGCCAGGTGCTCGACCACATCTTCGTGACCAAGCCGGTCACGAACCCGGAGTACCAGGTCATCCACATCAACGCCGAGTTCGCGGACCAGGTCTCCGACCACGACCCGCAGGTCGTCCGGATCCGGCCGACCATCCGACAGGGCACGCTGACCCTCGACCCGGCCACGGTGACCGTGCCCGGCACCACGACGGTCCGCCTTGCCGGCTGGTACCCGAACCGGACCTTCACCGTGACCCTCGACGGGACGACGACGCTCGGGACCGTGACGACCGACGTCAACGGCGCCGCCTCGCTGGCGGTCCCGGTCACCGGAGCCACCGGCGTGGGCACGCATACGGTCCAAGCGAGGTCCGCGACCGACGGGGCGACGGCCAGCGCCACGCTGACCCTCAAGGCGACCCTCGGGACCGTCGTCCTATCGCCGCCGAAGGTGAAGTCCGGCAAGCAGGTCAAGGTCGAGTTGTTCGCCTGGTCCGCCGGACTCCCGGTCACCATCCTGCTCGACGGCACCGCCACGCTGGCCACGGTGACGACCAACGCCTCCGGATACGTCGAGGTGAAGGTGGACATCGCGCCGGGGACACCTGTTGGGGCGCACCAGATCGTGGTCCGGGCCGCCGACGGTAGCCAGGTCGTCGCGGCGCTCGAGGTGAGCCGGTAGCGCATCGGGAACGCGGGTCGCACCCTGGTTGTTGACCAGGGTGCGACCGGCGAACCCGATCACGAGGAGAACCAGTGAGCCTGTTCAGCAAGAAGACCCTTCCGTCGACCGACCCGGAGGGCGCCGCCTACCCCGTGGCGAAGAGCGACGACGACTGGCGCGCGCAGCTCAGCCCCGCGGAGTTCCACGTCCTGCGTGAGGCCGGCACCGAGCGGCCGTTCGTCGGCGAGTACACGGACACGACCACCGAGGGCGTCTACCGCTGCCGCGCCTGTGGCGCCGAGCTGTTCCGCAGCGACACGAAGTTCGAGTCGCACTGTGGCTGGCCGTCGTTCTACGCCCCGCTCGCCGAGGACCGGGTCGAGTACATCGAGGACCGCTCCTTCGGGACCGTCCGGACCGAGGTGCGCTGCAAGAACTGCGGGTCGCACCTGGGCCACGTGTTCGAGGGCGAGGGGTATGCGACGCCGACCGACCAGCGGTACTGCATCAACTCGATCAGCCTGACTCTCCAGCCAAAGGCCGCCTCTGCGGACACCCCGGAGCGTCTCGAGCGCGAGCAGCTCGGCTAGGCGCGGCTCAGCGCAAGCTGGCGACGACGTCCTCGATGGAGGTCCGCGTTCCTGTGTAGAACGGGACTTCCTCGCGGACGTGGCGCCGCGCCTCCGAGGCCCGCAGGTCCCGCATGAGGTCGACGATGCGGTGTAGCTCGTCCGCCTCGAACGCCAACACCCACTCGTAGTCGCCCAGCGCGAACGAGGCGACCGTGTTGGCGCGCACGTCGGGGTAGCCGCGGGCCAGCTGGCCGTGCTCGACGAGCATGTCGCGGCGGTGGGCGTCGTCGAGCAGGTACCAGTCGTAGGACCGCACGAACGGGTAGACACAGACGTAGGCCCGCGGTTCCTCGCCGGCGAGGAACGCCGGGATGTGGCTCTTGTTGAACTCGGCCGGCCGATGCAGCGCCGCTACCGACCACACCGGCTCGAGCGCGGCGCCAAGCTCCGTCCGCAGGAACCGGTGGTAGGCCGACTGCAGCTGCTCGATGGTCTCGGCGTGCCACCAGATCATCAGGTCAGCGTCCGCTCGCAGGCCGGCTACGTCGTAGATGCCGCGGACGACGACACCCTCGGCCTCGACGTCCGACAGCAGAGCGGCCGCCTCGGCCGCCACCTTGTCGCGGTCCTCCCCCAGCGGCTGGACCGACGCGAAGACCGACCACATGGCATACCGGATCGAGTCGTTGATCTCGCGCACGCGCGACGGGGCGGGCTTTCGGGTCGTTCGGTCGGTCATGCCCTCATTGTCGCTGCCGGAGATCTGCGACCACCTCGCGGGCCGCCCGACGCCCGGATCCGATGCAGGCGGGAATGCCCACGCCCTCGTATGCGGCGCCGGCGAGTCCCAGCGCGGGCAGCGCGGCCGTCGCGGCCAGGACGGCGGCGACGCGGTCGACGTGACCGACTGCATACTGCGGCAAGGCCCCGCCCCAACGCTGCAAGTGCGTGTCGACGGGATCCGGCAGGTCGGGTCCGAGGATGGTGCGGAGATCGGCGAGGGCAGTGGCGACGAGGTCAGCGTCGTCGCGCTGCAGGGTCGCGGCCTCCCCCGCCCGCCCGAGAGACGCACGGGCGAGCACGACGCCCGCGGCATCGGCGTCGAGCCAGGCCCACTTCGTCGAGCTGAACGTCGTGGCCTTGATGGTCAGCGGCTCGACGGGTGGGACGAGAACCCCGGACCCCTGGAGGAGGTCCGCCGCGTCGCGCGGCAGGGCGAAGGTCACGATCCCCACCGACGCGTACTCGATCGCCGCGAGCTGGTCCGCCGCGGCCGGTGCGGTCGGGCGGAGCAGCCGGGCGGCTGGCGCAGCGGGGACCGCGAGGACGACACCGTCGACGTCGATCCCCTGCTCGGCCGTGGTCGGGCCGGCGGTGAGCCGCCAGCCGCCGGGCCGGCGGTCGAGGGCGCGGACCGTCGTGCTCGACCGGATCTCGACACCGCGGCTGACGAGGGCTGCCGCGAGGTCGGCCGCCAGCCGGCCGAGGCCGCCGCGATAGCCCGCGAAGACCGGTCCTCCACCGTTGCCGCCGATGGCCTGACCCACCAGCCCGGTCCCGGTCGTCGCGGCCGCCCACAACGCCGGCACGGTGGCCTGGAGCGAGAGGCGGCGGGCGTGACCGGCATACACGCCCGCGAGCAGGGGTTCGACGAGCCGGTCGACGACGGCGGGTCCGACCCGGTCGGCGACGAACTCCCCTACCGAGAGGTCCTCGGTGACGGGTGGTCCGACCTGTTCGGCGGCGGCGCGCGCGACCTCGTCCGGGCTGAGGAGCCCGGCGGCCGTGGGTGGGTCCGTGGGAACGCCCATCACCGTGCCCGACGGCAACGGCCACCGGCGGCCGCGGCTCCAGACCGCGGCCGGGACCGGGTTCGGGTGGGTCAGAGCGGCCTCCAGGCCGAGCTCGGCGACCAACGCGGTCGCCTCCGGGCGACGGGCCAACATCGACTCCGCGCCGACGTCGATCGGGTGGCCGGCGACCTCGGCGAGCCGCAGCTTGCCGCCGGGAACCGTCGATGCGTCGAGGACGATGACGCGAGTTGTGTTGTGCTGCAACAGTTCCCATGCCGCAGCCAGTCCGGAGATGCCGGCGCCGACGACGGCGACGGTCGACGTGGGCACGGCTCCACTGTCGCAGCCGAACCGTTATGCAACGCTCCCGGGTCGTTCGCGTGTCTTGACAGGTGACCACACACGACCACCAGGGAGGTACGCCGTGTTCTCACCCCCTCGCCGTCCCGTCGCCGTCGTCGGCGCCGGTCTTCTTGCCTTAGTCGCCCTCGGCGCCTGCTCCAACAGCAGCGGCGGCAGCGCGGCGTCGAACGGCAGCGCCGGTAGCGCCGTCGCTCCGGCCAACCCGGAGCTCGGAGCGCCGAACGCCGACACCCCCGACGCCGCATCGGAGGACGCGCAGAAGCTCACCCAGGGATCGGCCTCCGGCGGTGGGGTGGCAAACCCGAGCTCGCCGGCCCAGGTCGCCGCGGGCGACAAGCTGGTCCGCACGGCCTCGCTGCAGGTCCAGGTCGACGACGTCGAGGGGTCATCGGCGCAGGCTCGGCAGATCGCCATCGCCGCCGGCGGGATGGTCGTGTCGGAGAACAGCTCGGCCGTCCCGGTGAGCACGGGTGGCGTCGACAAGCAGGGCAGCCGCTCGGCGATGACCCTCTCGGTGCCGGCGGACACCCTGGACCGGGTCCTCGACGAGCTCGGCAAGCTCGGGACCACGGTCCAACGCACTTCCGCAGCGCGCGACGTGACGTCTCAGTACGTCGACACGCAGTCGCGGATCACGACGATGAAAGCCGGCCTCGACCAGCTGCGCGCGTTGGTCGGCAAGGCGACCGATCTGAACCAGATCGTGGCCCTCGAGACCGAGATCTCCCGCCGGCAGGCCGACCTCGACGCGCTCGAGGCTCAGCTCAAGACCCTCGACAAGAAGGTCGCGATGTCCACCGTCGCGGTGACCCTCGTGACGGCTACCAACGTCGTGGTTCCCGAGGAGGACACCAGCGGGTTCCTCGGCGGGCTCAAGGCCGGCTGGAAGGCGTTCCTCGGCGCCAGCAGCGGGGTGCTGACGGTGCTCGGCGCGGTGCTGCCGTTCGCCGTCCTGCTCGCGATCGTCGCGGTGCCCCTGCTGTGGTGGCGTCGGCGGCGGGCCAACCGTCCTGAGCCGCGACCGGCATACGCGACGTGGGCTCCTCCGGCGGCTGGTTCGGGCGGTCCGGGCGGTGGATCCGGGCCGGAGGGTGGACCGGGTGGTTCCGGTGGGCCGCAAGGGCGGCCCGGCGGCGGCGAAGGTGGTGTTCAGGAATCCGAGGAAACCAGTGGGAGGAACGCCCCATCCGAACCGACCGAGGCCTCCGAACCCCTTCACAGCGAGTCAGGCCCGGAGCGCGAAGGTGACAGCGGATCCGGACCGCGGGAGCCGGAGACCGCAGGAGCCGGCGCTCGCTGACCCGCTCATCTCGGTGGGGCCGAGGGCGGTCGCGTGCGTAGGGGGCGCGCGACCGCCCCGCCTCACCGGGAGGACGACTCGTGGACCAGCTCGACGACGCGGGTGAGCACGTCGGGGTCGGTGTCGGGCAGCACGCCATGGCCGAGGTTAAAGATGTGTCCGGGCGCGTCGCGTCCTTCGGCGACGATCCGGCGTACCTGCTCGTCGATCGCCGGCCAGGGGGCGAAGAGGCAGGCAGGGTCGAGGTTGCCCTGGACGGCGTACCCGGGGCCCAGGCGCCTGACCGCGTCGGTAAGCGACACCCGGAAGTCCACGCCCACGACCTCCGCGCCGGCTGACCCCATCGCGGCGAGCAGCTCGCCGGTACCCACGCCGAAGTGGATCCGCGGGACGTCGAGGTCGGCGACGGCGGCCAGGGCGGCGGCCGAGTGCCGTTGCACGTACCGCTCGTAGTCGGCCAGCGGAAGAGCCCCGACCCAGGAGTCGAACAGCTGGACTGCACTGGCACCCGCCTCGGCCTGGACGCGCAGGAACGCGCCGGAGATCTGGGCGAGCCGGGCGCAGAGGTCGTTCCAGAGCTGAGGGTCGCCGTACATCAGCGCCTTGGTGTGCTCGTGGTTCCGGCTCGGGCCACCCTCGACGAGGTACGACGCCAGCGTGAACGGGGCGCCGGCGAACCCGATCAGCGGGGTACCGCCGAGGGCACCAGTGATCCGGCGGACCGACTCGGCGATGTCCGGCACCCGGTCGGGCGTCAGCTCGGGCAGCCGATCGAGGTCGGCCCGCTCCCGGATCGGCTTGGCCACGACCGGGCCGGTGCCCGGGACGATGTCGAGGTCGACACCGACCGCCGCAAGCGGGACGACGATGTCGCTGAAGAAGATCGCCGCGTCCACCCCGTGCCGGCGGACCGGCTGGAGCGTGACCTCGGTGACCAGGTCCGGGGTGCGGCACGCCTCGAGCATGGGGACGCCCTCGCGGACGGCGCGGTACTCGGGCAGCGAGCGCCCCGCCTGCCGCATGAACCACACCGGGGTCCGCTCGACCGGCTCACGGCGGGCCGCCCGGACCAGCAGGCTGTCGGACGGGTCGGAACCGGCGGTGGCACTCACGGTGGTCAATGCTCGCACGCGGCTCCGCCCCTGCCGATTTCTCCGCACGTGATGAGGAGTAATCGGGACATGTCCGACATCTCCCGCCGAGGAGTCATCACGTGCGGAGAAATCGGTAGGCGGTCAGCCGGTGGCGATCGCCACGACGCCGGCGAGCGCGAGGACCACCCCGACGTTCTGGATGAGCTTGAGCCGCTCGGCGAGAATCGCCCGCGCCAGCAGGATCGTCACCACCGGGTAGAGCGACCCGAGCACAGCCGCGACGCTGACCAGCCCCTGCGTGGAGGCCGCCACGAACAGCGCGTTCGCCCCGAGGTCGGCTAGCCCGACGAAGACGAGGGTCGGCCAGTCGCGCCGTCCCACCCCGCCGGTCGACCGCTTCACGACCGCCACCGCCGCGTACAGGACCAGGCTGGTCAGCCGCATACCCCACAGGGTCGAGACCAGCGATACCCGAGCGCCGCGGTCCATGCAGAACAGCACCGTCCCGAACCCGACCGCCGCGATACAGGCCAGCAGGACCGGACGCACGTGCAGCCCGGCCTGGATCTCGGGGCCGCTCGCCAGCACCGTCCCGAGCACGGCCACCCCCATACCGACCCACGCGATCGCACTGGGCTGGTCGCCGGTCGCGACGCCGAGGAGGACAGGTACCGCCGCCCCGAGCGACGCCACCGGCGCGACGACACTCATCGTTCCCGTGGCCAGCGCCCCGTAGAACGCCGCGAGGGCGATGGCCCCGGCCACGCCGGACGCCAGTGCCCACCCCTGCCACCCCGACGGCGCCAGCGGGTTGCCCAGCAGCACGAGGATCGACAGGGTCACGAACCCCACCAGCTGGGACCAGCCCACGACCGCGGCCGGCGGGAGGGTCTTCGACTTGAGCCCGGCCACGAAGTCGCTCGTACCCCACAACAGGGACGAGCACAGGGCGAGCAGGGCAGACACCCGCGCCACGGTAACGGCGTGCCTGCCTGTCCCGGAGGGCGGGACCGACATACGCTCATCCGGTGCGAGGTCGATCACTAACGGGCGAGCACCCCGCGGAGTTCGCGCGAGCGATCAGTGCGCTGCGGGAGGCCCGGCTGCGCCCCGAGGTGCGCCTCACCGAGGTGCCTGCTCCCCAACGCATTGCCCCGTATGCCGTCGCCCTCACCGCCGACATCGTGGCGAGCGCCTCCGGCGAGGAGGAGCTGGCCTCCGGCCGGTTCGTCCTCCTCCACGACCCATCCGCGCCGGGCCCCTGGGAGGGCGAGTGGCGCGCGGTGACGTTCGCCCGAGCGGAGCTCGAGCCCGAGCTGGCCAGCGACCCCATGCTGGGCGCGGTCGGCTGGTCCTGGCTGGTCGACGCGTTGGACGCACGGCAGCTGGGGTACGTCGCGGAGGCCGGCACGGTGACCCGCGTCGTCTCCGAGAGCTTCGCCGGCCTGTCCGACCGCGAACCGACCGTCGAGATGGAGGTGAGGGCGTCCTGGACCCCGCGCGGCGAGATCGGCGGCCACCTCCTCGCCTGGTCCGACCTGCTGTGCACCATTGCCGGGCTGCCTCCCCTTCCGGAGGGGGTCGTCGCGCTGCCCGGTCAACGGCGGTGACTACCGGCTCGGGGACCGGGGACGCGGACGTCACCACCGACGACGCGGCGCAGGAACCGCCGCACCCTCCACTCACTCCGCTGCTCGCGCCGCATGACGGCATCCCCGACGTCGTCGTCGACGAGCGGCGCCTCGTCGAGGCCGGCCGGGCCATCGCCGCCGGTACCGGACCCGTGGCGGTCGACGCCGAGCGGGCGTCCGGTCACCGGTACGGCCAGAAGGCCTACCTCGTCCAGCTGCGCCGCGCCGGTTCGGGGACCTGGCTCATCGACCCGGTGGCCTGTCCCGACCTCGGCCCGATCGCCGAGGGCATCGGCGAGACGGAGTGGGTTCTTCACGCGGCCACCCAGGACCTGCCGTGCCTCGCTCAGGTCGGGTTGAAGCCGGTGAAGCTGTTCGACACCGAGCTGGGCGCCCGGCTCGTCGGCCTCCCCCGCGTCGGCCTGGGCGCCGCCGTCGAGCACTACCTCGGCCTCTCGCTGGCCAAGGAGCACTCGGCGGTCGACTGGTCAACGCGACCGCTGCCGGAGCCCTGGCTGCGCTACGCCGCGCTCGACGTCGAGGTGCTCGTCGAGCTCCGCAACGCGGTGGCCGCCGACCTCGAGGGCCAGGGCAAGACCGATTGGGCGCGCGAGGAGTTCGATGCCCTGCTGGACTTCGCCGGCCCGCCGGTCCGCGTCGACCCGTGGCGGCGAACGTCGGGGATGCACCGGGTTCGCAAGCGGCGCGGACTGGCCCTTGTGCGCGAGCTCTGGCAGACCCGCGACCGGATCGCCGAGCGCCGTGACACGTCCCCCGGGCGGGTCCTCCCGGATGCGGTGATAGTCG
>DASTNV010000084.1:0-14472 GCA_035762725.1 Lapillicoccus sp.
GGCAGCACCTGCAGCTCGGCCGCGCCGATCCTCGTCAGGTCGGGACCGTAGATCCCTTCGCCATAGGTACTCGTCTCGTGCCGACCGTCGACGACGATCGCGCGAGACCACGCGCCGGCCGCGTTCATGTTCGGAGAACGAGCACCCCGGGTATGCCAGCGAGCCGGACGGCAGCGACCACCTCGTCGACCTGCTCAAGACCATCACGTCCGGCCCGCAGGCCAAGGACACCCTGGTCGTCGTCACCTACGACGAGTTCGGCGGGCAGTGGGATCACGTCTCGCCGCCGGCCGTAGACAAGTGGGGTCCGGGGACGCGCATCCCGGCGCTCGTCCTGTCGGCGGGCATGGTCAAGTCCGGAGTCGACCACACCCAGTACGACACGACGTCGATCATGGCGACCATCGAGCGCAGCTACGACCTGGCTCCGGTCGCCGATCGGGACGCGAAGGTCAACGATCTGACGGCGGCGGTCCGGCTCGGTGACCCACGGGGCCACGGGCAGGACGGCCGCTAGCGGAGCGCCGACCGTGAAGTAGCGTCGGCCCATGACTCCGGTGGTCCTCGTGGTCCAGCACCAGGAGCTCTGCCCACCGGGCTGGGTCGGCGCGTGGCTGGTCGAGGAGGGACTCCGGCTCGACGTGCGTCATCCGTACGCGGGTGACTCGCTTCCCGCGGACCTCACCGCGCACGACGGACTGCTCGTCCTCGGGGGCCAGATGGGCGCGAACGACGACGACGACCACCCGTGGTTGGGGCCGACCAAGGCGCTGATCCGAGCCGGGGCGGAGGCCGGCGTGCCGGTGCTCGGGATCTGTCTCGGGCACCAGCTCGCGGCGGTGGCCCTCGGCGGCGAGGTGGTGGTCAACGCTGCCGGCGCGCGGCGCGGGGTCCTCGACGTGACCTGGGGTGAGGCGCTCGCCGACGACCCGGTCCTCGGGGCGTGTGGCGCGACCGCAGTCTTCTGGCACCACGACGTCGTCACCCGCCTTCCGGAGGGCACCCAGGTCCTGGCCCGTGCGCATACCGGAGAGCTTGTCGCGGCGCGGTACGCGCCGACCGTCTGGGGCGTCCAGTGCCATCCCGAAGCCGGACCGGACATCGTTGCCGGCTGGGCGGCCAAGGACCGGCGGCTCGCCACGAGTACCGACGAGGTCGCCGACGTCGACGCCGCACTGGCGGCCGTCACCGGGGCGACCGACGAGCTCGACCTCGCCTGGCGGCCGTTGGCGACCGGGTTCGCCGAGCAGGTCCGGACGCACGCGGCGGCCGCCGTCCGCTGACCGCGGGTCGTGTCACACGACGGCCTCGAGGGGTGTCTCCCTGGTGACCGTCTCTCCTCACGAAGGACACGCCCATGCGCTCCCCGATTCTCGTCACTGGTGGTACCGGCACCCTGGGCCGCCTGGTCGTCGCCCGGCTGCGCGATCGGGGCCGGGACCTGCGCGTCCTCAGCCGATCGACACGCCATCTGGGCCCCGGCATCGAGGTCGTCGAGGGTGACCTCGCGACCGGCGCCGGTGTGGAGGGGGCGGTGGCCGGCGTCACGACGATCGTGCACTGCGCGGGAACGGCGAAGGGTGACGACCTCAAAGCGCAGAGCTTGGTAACGGCGGCGCGCGCCGCCGGGGTCGGGCACGTCGTCTTCATCTCCGTCGTGGGCGCCGACCGGGTGCCGGTGTTGAGCGCCGTCGACCGGGCGGCGTTCGGGTACTTCGCGTCGAAACGGGCGGCGGAGCGCGTCGTGGAGGGGTGCGGCATTCCCTCCACAACGTTGCGCGCCACCCAGTTCCACGAACTGGCCCTGACGACGCTCGCGGGCATGGCTCGACTCCCGGTCGTGCCGGTCCCCGGCGGCATGCGGTTCCAGCCGGTGGCCGCCGCCGAGGTCGCCGACCGCCTCGTCGACCTTTCGCTCGGCGCTCCCGCGGGGCTGGTGGACGACCTCGCCGGGCCGCAGGTCATCGCGATGGACGACATGCTGCGTGAGTACCTCGCCGTCACCGGCCGACGGCGCCTGCTGCTGCCGATCCGCGTCCCCGGGCGGGCCGCCCGAGCCATCCGCGACGGCGCGAACCTGGCTCCAGGGCACGCCGACGGCCGTCAGACGTGGAGCGACTTCCTCGTGAGTCGCGCCGCAGATCCCGACCGGCGGGCCGCGGCCTGACGTTCACGGCCGGGCGATCACCAGAGCGGTCGCGATCGCCGCAACTCCTTCGCCGCGGCCGGTCAAACCGAGGCCGTCGGTGGTCGTACCGCTGAGCGACACCGGAGCACCTACCGCCTCGCTGAGGGCGGACTCCGCCTCGGCCCGGCGGGTACCCACCTTGGGACGGTTGCCGATGACCTGAACCGCGACGTTGCCGATCTCCCAACCGGCCTCGCGGACCAGCCGAGCGGCCTCGGTGAGCAGCGTGACGCCGGAGGCACCGGCATACTCCGGACGGCTGGTCCCGAAGTGGGCGCCGAGGTCGCCGATCCCGGCCGCGGAGAACAGCGCATCGCAGGCGGCGTGCGCAGCGACGTCACCGTCGGAGTGCCCGTCGAGGCCGATCTCCCCAGGCCAGAGGAGGCCGGCCAGCCACATCGGTCGGTCGCTGCCCTCGACGGCCAGCGCGTGGACGTCCACGCCGACGCCGACCCGGGGCAGTTCAGGCACCGTCGGCGTCCCAGTCGATCGGTCCGCGGTGCAAGAGGTGCGGTGCGGCCTGGGCGACCGGCTTGACGACGAGCCGGTCGATGTTGACGTGCTGGGGTAGGTTCACGCAGAACGCGATGCACTCGGCCACGTCACCGGCGGTGAGCGGGCGGTCGACCCCGTCGTACACGGCGTCGGCCTTGCTCCGGTCGCCGTGGTAGCGGACCAGCGAGAAGCCCTCGGTATGCACCATGCCCGGGCAGATCTCGACGACCCGGACCCGTTCGCCGTTGAGCTCAAGCCGGAGCGTCTCGGCCAGGGCCCGCTCGGCGTGCTTGGCCGCGGTGTAGCCGGCGCCGCCGGGGTAGACGACCTCGGCGGCGACAGAGGTGACGACGACGACCGTCGCCCGAGGCGAGCGCCGGAGCGCGGGCAGGAACGCCTGGGTGACTTGGAGGGTGCCAATGACGTTGCTGTCGAACATCTCTCGCCACTCGGCGGCGTCGCCACCCTCGACCTTGTCGGTGCCGAGCGCGCCGCCGGCGTTGTTGACCAGGACATCGCAGGTACCGATCTGCGCCACGGCGGACGCGACACTCGCCGGGTCGGTGACGTCCATCGCGACGCCACGGGCGTGGTCGCCGAGCTCGGCGACCACGGCATCCAGTCGCTCCTGGCGCCGGCCGGTCACGACGACGTCGAACCCGTCCGCGTGCAGTCGGGCCGCGGTGGCCGCACCGATGCCGGACCCGCCTCCGGTGATCACGGCGACCGGGCTCACCGCTGCGTCCTCTCCCCCGCGACGTCAGTCCGCATCGGTTCCTCCGTTGTCGCGCCCGGCCACGAGCCGGTTCAGGTCGTCGGGTGTAGTGATCTTGTGGGCCCGTGGGTCACCCGGCACGACGAGCACCGGCACGCCGATCGCCTCGACGAGGGCCGCATCGTCGGTGACCGGGTGCGGGCCGGCGGCCGCGTGGGCGCGTTCTAGGACGTCGCGTCGAAATCCCTGCGGAGTCTGGATGGCCCGCAGTGTGTCGCGCGGAACCGTCGCCACGACCGTGCCCGACGCGTCGACCTGCTTGATGGTGTCGGCGACCGGCAACCCGGGGATCACGGCGGGCGCTCCTGCTACAACCGCGTCGGCGACGGCCGCGAACTGCGTCGACGGGGTCAACGCCCGCGCGGCGTCGTGGACGAGTACGACGTCAACGTCAGGCGGTAGCGCAGCCAACCCCGCCGCGACGGAGTCCGGTCGCTCGACCCCGCCGGGCACGACCCGAACCGGCACCGTCGCATACCCGCTGGCCTCGCGTTCCGCCTCGGCGAGGTGAGTGGCCGGCGCGACGACGACCACCGCGGCCACGCCGGGGCAGCCGGTCGCACCGTCGAGCGACCAGGCGAGGACGGTGCGACCGCGAAGCGGCACGAAGGCCTTCGGCACGTCGGCGCCGTAGCGCGAGCCGGCTCCGGCAGCGACGATGACCACCCCGACACGGGGGTCAGTCATGACGCGAACAGGCGGCTACGAGGAGAGAACCTCTAGGAAGCGAGAACCTCGTTGAGGATGGCCTCGGCCTTGTCCTCGTTGGTCTTCTCGGCGAGGGCCAGCTCGGAGACGAGGATCTGGCGGGCCTTGGCGAGCATCCGCTTCTCCCCGGCGCTGAGGCCCCGGTCCTTGTCGCGGCGCCACAGGTCGCGGACAACCTCGGCCACCTTCATGACGTCACCGGAGGCCAGCTTTTCGACGTTGGCCTTGTAGCGACGCGACCAGTTGGTCGGCTCCTCGGTGTGGGGGGCGCGGAGCACCTCGAACACCCGGTCCAGCCCGTCCTGGCTGACGACGTCGCGGACGCCGACGAGGTCACAGTTCTCGGCGGGGACCTGGATGGTCAGATCGCCTTGGGCGACCTTGAGGGTGAGGTACAGCTTGTCCTCTCCCTTGATCGTGCGGGTGGTGATGTCTTCGATCAGTGCCGCCCCGTGGTGGGGGTACACGACCATTTCGCCGACCTTGAAAACCATGTGCTGTTTTCCCCTTTCGCGACGACCAGAATACCACGAGCGAACCCTCAGCCACGACTTGGGACGGCTCGTTTGCGCAGGTCAGAGGCCTGCGGAGCCGTGACGGAGAGTGGTTGACCTCTTGACAAACCGGGCTCGACCATGCAACGCGCGCGGTAGTGGCGCGCCCCTGTCGCCATCGCCCGCAATCCGGGTCGGGCTGCCGCTAGGCTGACGCCCGTGCCACGGCCCGCGACCATCACGCTGCGCGTCAGTCCCGTCACGTCACGCCTCCGGCGCCCCGGCCGCCGCCCCGCCGCGGCCCTGGCCGTGGTACTCGTCGGCGCGGCCGCAGCCCTCGCGGCGTGCTCGACGCAGTCGCCCGCGCAGACCACGGTGTCCTACCAGCCGGCCGATGGCGTCGACGCCAACCTCGGGTCCGTGCTGGCCCGCGGTCTCGTCCTCGTGTCGGCGGCCAAGGACGCCCCGGGCGTGCTCGTCGGCTCCCTCATCAACGACGGCACCGACCCGGTCACCGTCACGTTCCTGACCCAGGCGCAGGCGCAGGCCGGTGAGAAGACTGGGCCTACCATGCAGCTGAAGGCGACCTCGCAGGTGCCGATCAGCGGCGTCCAGATCGACAGCGTCCCGGCCGCTCCGGGCGCCCTCACCACGATCGCGCTGTCGAGCAGCGCCGGTCAGGTCTTCGCCGACGTGCCGGTCCTGCTGCCCGACGGCTACTACGCCAACGCCACCGCGACGGCCGTCCCGACCACGGCGACGGCGACCGCGACCTCGACCTCCACGGCCACTGTGACGGCGACCGTCACCGCGACCGCGACGACGACGGCCACCGCCTCGGCGACCAGCACGACGACCGGCGGCTGAGCGGCATACTCCGGGTAAGCGGGTGAGGCCTACGCGGCCTCGAACTTGTAGCCCAGCCCGCGCACGGTGACGATGTGGCGCGGGTTCGCCGGGTCCGGCTCGATTTTCGCGCGCAACCGCTTGACGTGGACGTCGAGGGTCTTGGTGTCGCCGACGTAGTCGCTGCCCCACACGCGGTCGATGAGCTGCATCCGGGTCAGCACCCGTCCGGCGTTGCGGAGCAACATCTCGAGCAGCTCGAACTCCTTGAGCGGCAACGAGGTCGGCGCGCCGCTGACGGTGACGGTATGCCGCTCGACATCCATGCGGACCGGTCCGGCCTCGAGGGTCGGGGCACCCAGCTCCTCCGGTTCGGCGAGCCGGCGGAGCACGGCCTTGACCCGGGCCAGCAGCTCACGGGAGGAGTACGGCTTGGTGACGTAGTCGTCAGCGCCGATCTCCAGCCCGACCACCTTGTCGATCTCGCTGTCCTTGGCGGTCAGCATGATCACGGGGACCGAGCTGCGCTGCCGCAGCTGCCGGCAGACGTCGACCCCCGACAGGCCGGGAAGCATGAGGTCGAGCAGGACGAGGTCGGCGCCGTTCTTGTCGAACTGGGCCAGCGCGGCCGGCCCGGTCTCGGCGACGGACACCTCGTACCCCTCGCGGCGGAGCAGGTACGAGAGCGGGTCGGAGTACGACTCCTCGTCCTCGACGATGAGGATGCGGCTCATACTCGAGTGGCCTCCGGTGCGGTCCTGATCGGCTGGGGGATGTTGACGGCGTCGTCGGTCTGCCGGGAGTCGGCGTCACGCTGCCGACCGATGCCCATCGACGGGAGCCGGAGCGTGAAGGTCGAGCCGCGGCCCGGTTCCGACCAGACGGTGACCTCACCCCCGTGATTGGCCGCGACGTGCTTGACGATCGACAGGCCGAGGCCGGTGCCGCCGGTGGCCCGCGAGCGCGCGGCGTCGACGCGGTAGAAGCGCTCGAAGATCCGCTGCTGGTCGGCTATGGCGATGCCGTGGCCCTGGTCGGTGACGGCCAGCTCGACCAGGTCGCCGTCGAGAGGACGGACGCTGACGGCGACCCGGGTGTGCGGTTCGGAGTAGGCGACGGCGTTGCCGACGAGGTTGCGGATCGCCGTGACGAGCAGGGCTTGGTCGCCCCAGACGAAGCAGTCGCCCGAGGCGGCCATCGCGATGTCGATGTCCTTCTCCTCGGCGTCGAGCCGCGACCGGTCGACGGCCTCCCGCGCGGCCTGGGCCAGGTCCACGGGATGCGGTTCGCTGAGGGAGGCGGCGACCTGGAGCCGGGAGAGGTCGACGATCTCCTGGACCAGGCGGGTCAGCCGGGTCGTCTCGACCTGCATCCGCTGGGCGAACCGGGCCACCGCCTCCGGATCGTCGTGGGCGTCGAGGACCGCCTCGGCCAGGAGGGCGAGCCCGCCGACCGGCGTCTTGAGCTCGTGCGACACGTTGGCGACGAAGTCGCGGCGGATCTCCTCGAGCCGCCGCGCCTGGCTGCGGTCCTCGACGAGGAGCAGGACGTGCGACGAGCCGAGCGGCGCCACGCGAGCGCCGACGACGAGGCCCGGGCGGCCCGCTGGCCCCTTCGGAAGCTCGATCTCGACCTCGCGGATGACGCCGTCGCGACGGACCTGGCGAGCCAGTGCGAGTAGCTCCGGCTGCGTGAGGTCCTGACCGCGGACCAGCCCGTTCGCCACCGCCGCCGGCGAGTTGTTGACGACGGTGTCGGCCGAGTCGAGGACGATCCCGCTGGACCGCAGGACGGCGAGCACGTCGGAGACGCCGTCGGGCAGGGCGGCCGGGGCCTCCTCTGCGGGCGGCAGCCGGTGCTGCGCGCGCTCGGAGAGGCGCACCGCATACACGGCGATGCCCGACAGGGCGATTCCGCCCATCGCCCCGAGCGTGGCGGCAGTCGTCACGTCCACCCCTCAAGGGTAGGCGGCTCCGTGGGGTGCCGCTGACCTCGGGATGTGTCGTGCTGCGCCGCGGAGGAGAATGTTCACCGAGGCGGCGACATCCGTTCACCTGGGCCTGCGAACCTCACGCTGGCTCCGGACGGGAGGAGCCTCCGCTTGAGACAAGGGACTTCGGTTGTATGCGTGACGCGTTCCACGACGACCTCGACAAGATCACCGACCAGCTCGTCGAGATGACCCGGCTGGCCGGGTCCGCGATCGCCCGGGCGACCACGGCGCTGCTCGACGCCGACGTGCACCTGGCCGAGAGCGTCATTGCCGCCGACGACCAGCTCGACGCGATCCGGTCCGAGCTCGACGCCCTGTCGATCGACCTGCTGGCTCGTCAGCAGCCGGTCGCCACCGACCTGCGCATCGTCGTGACCTCGATGCGGATGAGCTCGGACCTCGAGCGGATGGGCGACCTCGCCCGGCACATCGCCAAGGTCGCCCGGCTCCGGTACCCCGACAGCGCGGTGCCGACGGCGCTCAGCGCCCACATTCTCCAGATGGGTCAGATCGCCGAGCGAATCGTCGCGAAGGCCGGATCGATCATCGCGTCGAAGGACACCGACACGGCGCTCAGCCTCGAGCAGGACGACGACGCCATGGACGAGCTGCACCGCCAGCTGTTCGAGGCGATCCTCCGCGACACCGGCGACGGCTCCTCCGAGCTGTCCCGGGAGACGCTCGTCGACCTGACCCTGCTGGGGCGGTACTACGAGCGGTTCGCCGACCACGCCGTCTCGGTGGCGCAGCGGGTCGTCTACCTCGTCACCGGGGAGTACCGCAGTGAGCTGGACCTGCCAGAGCTCGACCACGAGGAGCAGGAGGACTCGCGGGTCGCGCTCTAAGCAGGTCCTCCCTCGTGGGGTAAGCCGTCAGCGGCCTTGGTTGGCCACGGCCGCCGCGGCCTCGGCGGCGGCCTCCGGGTCGAGGTAACGGCCACCCCTGGTCACCGGGCGGAAGTCGTCGTCGAGCTCGTAAACCAGCGGCATCCCCGTCGGGATGTTGAGCCCGGCGATGTCGTCGTCGCTGATGTCGTCGAGGTGCTTCACCAGTGCGCGAAGCGAATTGCCATGCGCCGCAACGAGAACGACCTTGCCGTCACGCAGGTCGGCCTGAATGTCGTTCTCCCAGTAGGGCATCATCCGGGCGACGACGTCCTTGAGGCACTCGGTGTCGGGCATGTCCGCGCCGAGCCCGGCGTAGCGCGGGTCGCCCGCCTGGGTGTTGGGGTTGTCAGCGGCGATCGGCGGCGGCGGTACGTCGTAGGAGCGGCGCCAGAGCATGAACTGCTCCTCGCCGAACTGCTCCATGGTCTGCTTCTTGTCCTTGCCCTGCAGGTCGCCGTAGTGCCGCTCGTTGAGCCGCCAGTGCCGGCGCACGGGGATCCAGTGCCGGTCGGCCTTGTCGAGCGCGAGGTTCGCGGTGTTGATCGCGCGGCGCAGGACCGAGGTATGCACGACGTCCGGTAGCAGGCCCTCGGCGACGAGCAGCTCACCTCCGCGGACGGCCTCGGCCCGACCCTTGTCGGACAGGTCCACGTCGACCCAGCCGGTGAAGAGGTTCTTGGCGTTCCAGGTGCTCTCGCCGTGGCGGAGCAGGACGAGCGTGTAGGACATGCGCCCACCTTATGGGGGTGTCCGGTCCTCCAGCAGGTGCCGGAACGCCTCGAGGTTCCGGGTCGACTCGCCGCGGGAGATGCGCCAGGCCCACTCCTTGCGCATCGAGGTGAGGAAGCCCAGGACGAGCAGGTCGTTGAACGGCGTGTCCGCGGCGTCGAGGACGACGCCGAAGAGCTGGTCGAGGTACGCGGCGTCGACGGCGTCCGTCGGGACCTCGCCCTTGACGTAGACGTCGCCGGAGGTGTCGATCGCGTAGGCCAGGCCGGGCATCCGCAGGTTCCGGCGGAGCAGGTGCCGGTAGAACTCCTCGTAGTTCTCGTCGGGGTTCCGGACGACGAAGGCGGTGACCGAGGTGGACTTCTCGCCGACCAGCAGGGAGGCAACGGTGCGCAGCTTCTTCTCCCCCGGCAGCGTCACGACGAACTCGCCCGGACGACCGCCGAGCTCCCACTCGATGCCGGCGTCCTCGAGGTATGCCTGAACTGTCGCCTCGGCGCCGGCCGTGCCCCCAGCGGTCATGTCGGGGTCCCCGCGAAGTATCGGAGCGAAGCGCGGGCCCACGCGACGGATCGACGCGAAGCGGCGAAGCGTCGTGGGGAGTACTTCGTGGGGTGACTCATGGGATCAGCGCCGGCGGGGCGACGACCACGGCGAGCGGGTCGAGCGGGGTCGACCTGCGGACCTGGCGCGCCTCTGCATACACGTCGAGCAGGTGGTCGGTGGTCGCGCCCCAGCCGAAGCTCCGGGCGTGGGTGGTGGCCCGCCGGGCGAGGTCGCGGCGGCGGTCGTCGTCGAGGAGCAATGATTCGACGGCGTCGGTCCAGGCGCCGACATCGTGACCCTCGACGAGGAGGCCGGTGTCGCCGACGGCCATCGGCAGGCCGCCGACGTCGGCGGCGACGACCGGAGTCCCGCAGGCCTCCGCCTCGAGCGCCACCAGCCCGAACGACTCGCTGTGCGAGGGCATGAGAACGAGGTCGGCGGCGCGGTACCACTGGGCGAGCTCCAGCCGGCTCACCGGCGGCACGAACCGGGACTGCCCGTCGACACCGAGCGAGACCGCGAGCGCCTCGAGCTCGCCGGGGCGGGCGAGACCGGTGCCGCTGGGTCCGCCGAGCACGGCGAGGACGAGATCGTCGCGCCAGTCGGGGTGGCGGTCGAGCAGCTCGGCGCCGACCCGCAGCAGGATGTCCGGTCGCTTGAGCGGTTGGATCCGGCCGACGAAGAGGAGCACCCGGGCCTGCCGGGGCAGGCCCACGGCCTCGCGAGCGGCCTCGCGGTTGCCCGGCGTGAAGGTCGCCAGGTCGACGCCCGGCGTGACGACGCGCACCTTGGCCGGGTCGGCCTCGTAGAGCTCGACGAGGTCCGCCGCCTCACCTTCGGTGTTGGCCACGAGGCGGTCGGCGGCCTCGACCACCTGGGCCTCGCCGATCTCGCGACCGGGCGGTTCGGGGCTGTCGTCGGTGGGCAGGTGGAGGTTCTTGACGCGCGCCATGGTGTGCATGGTGTGGACCAGCGGGACGCCCCACCGGTCGGCGGCCAACCACCCGACCTGGCCGGACAGCCAGTAGTGCGAGTGCAGGACGTCGTACCACCCCTCCGGCCGGGCGGCGGCGGCCCGCATCACTCCGGCAGCGAACGCGCACAGTTGGCCGGGCAGGTCCTGCTTGCTGAGGCCCTCGTACGGGCCCGCGGTGATGTGCCGCACCGAGACGCCCGGCACCAGCTCGGCGATCGGCGGGATCGCGCCGGTGGTGGCACGGGTGAAGATGTCGACCTCGACGCCCCGGGCGGCGAGCTCCTTGGCGACCTCGGCGACGTAGACGTTCATGCCGCCCGCGTCCCCGGTGCCGGGCTGCTCCAGTGGCGACGTGTGCACGCTCACCATGGCAACCCGGCGGATCTCGCTCACCCCCGCAGCGTATGCCGCCTCGCTGGATCCGCCTTCCAACCCGAAGCGGAATAGCCTCCGGGGGTGGCGCGGAACCGACCGGTGGGCGTGGTCACCCGCGGGACCACCAACCCGAACCGGCTCCGTCGCGTCGACCGGTGGCTGGCCGACGTCGAAGGGTGGCGGCTCCGTACGACCTCGGGATCGCCGGTCGTCGTGGACCTCGGCTACGGCGCCTCAGCGGTGACCGCGCTGGAGCTGCACGACCGGTTGGCGCGGGTACGCCCGGATGTGTCGGTGGTGGGCATCGAGATCGACCCCGAGCGGGTCTGGGCGGCCCAGCCACTGTCCCGGCCGGGGCTCTCGTTCGCGGTAGGCGGGTTCGAGATCCCACTCACCGAGCGACCGGTCGTGGTGCGCGCGTTCAACGTGCTGCGCCAGTACGCCGAGGAGGAGGTGAGCGCGGCGTGGGACCTGGTCCGCAGCCGGCTCGCCACGGACGGCCTGCTCGTCGACGGGACCTGCGACGAGCTGGGGCGGCTGGCCACGTGGGTCGCCGTCGACGCGGCGGGCCCGCAGAGCTTCACCCTGTCGGTCCGGCTCCGAGGCCTGGATCGGCCGTCGACGGTGGCCGAGCGGCTGCCCAAGGCCCTGATCCACCGGAACGTCCCCGGGGAGGCCGTGCACGCATACCTGCAGGCCGTGGACGACGCGTGGACGCGGGCCGCGCCCCAGGCCAGCTACGGCGTGCGGCAGCGGTTCGTGGCCGCCTGCGCGAGTATGCGCGAGCAGGGCTGGCCGGTCCTCGACGGACCGCGGCGCTGGCGGCTGGGTGAGCTCAGCGTGGCGTGGGAGGCAGTGGCGCCAGGAGCCCCTCAGCGGGCGTAGTCGTCCTCGAGTCGCTCGATGTCGGACTCGTCGAAGTGGCCGAACGCCACCTCGAGGAGGCGCCCCGGCTCGCTGCCGGAGTTGCCCATCCGGTGCGTCGCACCCCACGGGACCCACACCATCTCGCCGGGCTGCGCGGTCCACTTCTTGTCGTTGACCGTGATGTCGATCGGGACGTCGAGGATCTGCCACATCTCGCCGCGGTGCTCGTGCTTCTGGAGCGACAGCCGGTGGCCGGGCTGGACCGTGATGATCTTGACGGTGACCTGCTCGTTCGAGACGAACTGCTGGAACTGACCCCACGGACGCTCGACCGAGAAGATGTCGACCGTCGGGTTGCGGTCGCCCTGGTCGTACTCGCTCTGGGTGTGGGTCGCCTCGTCGGCGAGGTGCAGCTGGTCACTCATGGCGGACAGTCTGCCCTATGCGGGCAGCCGTCCCGTTCACCACGGACCGTAGGGACCGTCGTGAGAACGGCCACGTCCGCTCACCTGGCGCAGAGCCGGCCGGACGTCGGCGAGGTAGACCGCGGCGGCGACGAACCCGACCAGGCCGAACAGGTTCAGCACGTTGAACAGGGTGATCACGCCGAGGACGACGGCCACGAGGAGCAGGATCATCCAGAAGTTCTTCGTGCGCTTGCCCGCGGCGACGTAGGCGTCCGGCCGGTGCCGGAGCGCGTCGACGAGGGCGAAGATCTCGCAGGCCAGTGCGGCCAGGCCAAGGATCAGCACCAGCGTGCTCTGGAAGTTCGAGAAGGCGGTCATGGGCGGGTCACCTCTGTGGGTCACGGACTCTCGAGGACCAGTGTGACCGGCCCGTCGTTCACCAGTGAAACCGCCATATCGGCCCCAAAGGTTCCCGTTTCGACCTCGACACCCCGCGAGCGGAGCGCGGCGACCACCGCGTCGACCACCGGTTCGGCCACCGGACCCGGGGCCGCGGCGTTCCAGGTGGGGCGTCGACCCTTCCGAGCGTCGCCGTAGAGGGTGAACTGGCTGACCACGAGAACCGGTGCTCCGGCGTCGAGAACCGACTGCTCGTCGCGCAGCAGCCGCAGGTCGCCGATCTTGCGGGCCAGCCACTCGACCTGGTCCGGGCCGTCCTCGTGGGTGACCCCGACCAGCGCCACGAGGCCGGGTCGGTCGATCGCGCCGACGACCTCGCCGTCGACGGTGACCGCCGCCGAGCTCACCCGCTGGAGGACGGCCCGCATACCGGCGTCAGATCCCGACGGCGACGATCTCGCCCACCGGTTCGCCGTGGCCGAGGACCGGGACGCTGGCCAGGACATCCAGTGCGCCCGGGGCGTCCACGCCGCACCGGCGGAGGGCCGCGGCGAGGACAACACCCTTGGCCCGGGCGAACCCGTCCGCGATCTTCACGGCGACCCCGCGACCGTCGGGGAGGCCGACCGCATACACCGACTCGGCCCCGTCCTTGGCGATCAGCCCGTCGGCCTCGGCGATGAGCCGGGTGACCTCGCGGTGCGTTCCGCCGACGTAGGCGGGTTCGGCGCGCATGGCGGCTGTGACGCGAGCCTCCGCGGTGCCGGCCGGCGCCGTGGCGATCCGGCCGAAGGCGCGGGCCAGCCCGGCGATGGCATACCCGTGCAGGGGGGCGCCGCAGCCGTCGACGGTGACCGCGACGACGCGCTCGCCGGTCAGCTCGCCGAGCGTGTCGGTGATGGCGAGCTGCACGGGGTGCTCGGGATGCCGGTATGCGGCGGTATCCCACGCGTTCGCGACGCAGGTCGCGAGCATCGCCGCATGCTTGCCCGAGCAGTTCTGCCCGATCCGGGCCTTGGCCCGACCGGCGCGGATCCACGCCTCGCGCTCGGCCTCGTCGATGGGGTAGTCGGGGGTGTTCTGGAGGTCCGCCTCGGTGAGGCAGGCGCCGTCGAGGATGCGGGCCGCCGCGGCGAGGTGGAACGGTTCGCCGGAGTGGCTGGCGCAGGCGAGGGCGAGCTCGTCGTTCGGGAGGTCCAGGCCAGCACGGACCATGGCGGACGCCTGGATCGGCTTGTTCGCGGACCGGGCGAAGATCGGGCCGCTGGGGTCACCCGCGGCCCACTCGACGGTGCCGTCGGGGGCGGTGACCACGACGGTCCCGCGGTGCACACTCTCTACGCTCCCGCCGCGAACGACGTGCGCGACGATCGGCGCCTCGGTGAGCGCGGTGGAGACGGCGGGGAGGGCTGGGGCCAGCACGGCGGTCAGTGTGCCAGAGGGCATGAGAACGGGCCGATCCGCAGGGGGTGAGCGGATCGGCCCGTCGGTGGGGCCGGTCGCGCCGGGGGGTCGGTTGCAGTCGCCCCGGCGCGACCGGGGTCTAGGCGGCTACTGGTCGGGGTCCCCGCGAAGTATCGGAGCGGAGCTCAGAACTTCGTGGGGTGAGGATTTGGGGTCCCCGCGAAGTATCGGAGCGAAGCGCAGAACTTCGTGGGGTGAAGATCAGGCGCCGACCTTGTCCGCGGCGGCCGTGGTGGCCTTGCGGGCGCGGGGAGCCGTCTTGCGGGCGGAGGTCGTCGCCGCCTTGGTGCGGGTGGTGGTCGCCTTGGCGCCCTTGCGCGCGG
>DASTNV010000085.1:0-10284 GCA_035762725.1 Lapillicoccus sp.
ACGAGGAGGTCTTCCTCGTGATGACCGGCATCGGGATCGACGCTGAGGTGATGGCCAAGACCAACGAGAAGGTCAAGGGGATCCTCGGCTGGCCGGCCTACGTCTTCGCGGGTATCGGGCGGCTGTTCACCCGCGGCTTCATGGTCCAGGTGTCGTCCGGTGGCGGCGACCCGCAGGTCCAGCACGCGCGCAGCGCCATCGTCGGCAACTGCGGGAGCCTGCAGGGGAACGTCGAGCTGATGCCCGACGCCAAGGTCGACGACGGCATCCTCGACGGCGTCATCCTCGCTCCCAAGGGCGCCTTCGGTTGGGGCGCCGTCGCCGCCGACCTTGTGAGCCGGCACCGGCGCGGCCACCGCCAGATCGTCCGGCTGACGTCGACGGCCATCCGCGTGACGACGGGGAACGACGCTATCGAGACGCAGATCGACGGCGACCCCATGGGTGAGCAGCACGGTCTGTCCACCCGCGTCCTCCCGAGGGCCCTGGTTGTCCGCGTCCGCTAGGACCACCGCCCGGTCCACCTCCGTGCCGGGCCGCTGGCGTCGCCTCCTCCCCGCGGTGGGGTACGCGGCTGTCGCAGCGATCCCCGTGACCGCGCTCGCGCTCCTGGCGCGCGAACAGGTCGGTGCGGTCATCCAGTTCGACAAGAACGTCATCGCCGCGGCCACCGACATCACTCGCACGAACCCCGGCCTCTACACCGCGCTGTCCTGGTGGCAGGAGGCCCTCCAACCGCGCTGGGTCTACCTCGTCGGCACCGGCGTCTGCGTGTGGCTCTGGTGGCGGCGCGGCCTGAAGAGCCGGGCCATCTGGGGCTTCGTCACGATGATGGTCGCCTGGAACCTCGCGCTGGATCTCAAGTACGTGGTCCAGCGGGCCCGTCCGATCGTCACCGACCCGGTCGCCTCCGCCCCCGGCTACAGCTTCCCCTCGGGCCACGCCGCGAACTCGGCGGCGGCCGCCACGGTGATCGTCATCATGATCTGGCCGCTGTTGAAGTCGACCGCGGCCAAGGTCGTCACCTGCTGCGTCGCGGGCGCGGTCGTCGTCCTCACGGCCCTCGACCGCGTGTTCCTCGGCGTGCACTTCCCGTCGGACGTCACCGCGGGCGTTCTCATGGGCTCGGGGCTGGCGCTGGCGTCCTACGCCGGTTACCGCGGCTGGAACCCCGCCCATCCGACCGAGCTGCCACAAACCCCCGAGGAGCTCGACGAAGCCGAGGAGCATCGACGCTGATGGCCTTTCTCAACCGCTACATCGAGGACCAGACCCGACCGACCATCGGTCAGTTCTTCCGCGATCTCGTCGTCCGCGCCGTGCTTCCCGCCATCGTGCTGTGGCTGGTCATCGTCGGGATCGGCAAGCTTATCGAGGGCCCGCTCGGCGGACTCCAGTCCGAGAGCGTGGTCAACAAGGACCTCCAGGCCGGCCGCAGTGAGCTCTGGGACACCATCACCATGGTCTGGTCCCGGCTCGGCAACACGGAGATCGTCATCGGCGTCTGCGTCGTCATGGTCGCGCTGATCTGGTGGCTGACCAAACAGTGGTGGGTCGCCGTCATTCCGGCGATCGCCATCTCGATCCAGGCGACGGTGTTCGTCATCGCCACCGCCGTGACGGGGCGCGACCGACCGGAGGTCGAGCACCTCGACCCCGCGCCGCCGACCTCGTCGTACCCCAGCGGGCACGTCGGCGCGTCCACGGCGCTCTACCTCACGCTGGCCGCGATGTGCCAGCGGATCCCCAACCGCGGGTTGCGGTACGTCCTCACGACGATCTGCCTGGTGATCCCGCTGCTCGTGGCGTATGCGCGTCTCTACCGGGGAATGCACCACCTCACCGACGTGCTCGTCGGGTTCCTCAACGGGATCGTCTGCGCGATCCTCGCCTGGGGTTACCTCCGCCGGAATGCCGGCGTGAGCGGTCAGACCCGCGCGTACTTGGCGCGGGCGAAGGAGTAGACCGCGTAGGAGGCGAAGCCGAGCGCGATCAGCGTCAGCAGGATCGGGCCGAATGGTGCGTCGCGCAGTGTGTGCAGCGCGCCGTCGAGGCCGCTCGCCTTCTCGGGCTCGCTCTTCACGGCGGCGATGACGAAGAGCGCACCGACGACGCCGAGCGCGATTCCCTTGGCGATGTAGCCGAACCTGCCGGCGCGCACGACCCACTGGCCCGGGTGCTCACGCAGGTCCTGGAGGAACTTCTTCGTCCAGCCCTTGTGGACGTGGTAGACCGCCACGCCGACCACGGCCAGGCCGACGGCGCCCACAAGAATCTGACCGAACGGCTTGGACATGAGGCCGGCGGTGAAGTCGACGCTCTGCTGGCTGCTGGAGGACCCACTCCCGGACCTCGCATAGCTGAACGCGAACAACGACAGGAACAGGTAGACCACGAACTTCGCGATCGCCTTCGCCCGGTCTGACGCCTCGCCCCGTCCGACGATCGCCTCGGTGACCTGCCATAGCGCCAGTCCGAGGAAGCCGATGACGAACAGCCAGAGGAGCACCTTGCCGACGGCGTTGCCGGACAGGGTCTGCAGCGCACCGGACTGGTCCGCCGTCGTCCCAGAGCTGCCGGCCCAGGCGACCTGGAGCCCGAGCCAGCCGATGAGCAGGTGCAGAACGCCGCTGGTCGCGTAGCCGAGCCGGGCAGCGTTCTCCAGGACGGGGTGGTCTCCCGCATGCGCGGCGACCTGCTTGACGTCATTGGTGTCCACGGGCGAATCTTCGTCCACCTGGACCCTGAGCGCGAGCCGAACGTGCGCTGGGCAGGCCTGGCGGGGTCCCCCGGGTCGTGCCGGGGCTCGTGCGGGGCTCGTGCGGGGCCGCATACCCGCCGTGACCAGGCTTCTGGGGCAGGATGGGCAGGGTGTCCACCGACTCTCCCAGCCGCCCGGCGCAGCCGCCGGACGTCCGGGAGCCGCCCGAACCGGTGGAGACCCGCGAGGTCGAGGTGACCGAGCACGACGAGCCGGTGACCGTCGAGGTGGTCGAGCCGCCGATCCCCGACCGGGTCCGGCGCCCGGCGGACCTGTTCCGGCTCGTCGTCGCCTTCGTGCTGCTCGTGGGGGGAGTGGCACTCGGCGCCGCCGCCGTGGGCACCAGCGGGGCCGTCGAGCAGGACCTCGCCGACGCCGCCAGCGGGCTCCCGCGCCTGCTGCTGACCCTGCTCACCTGGCTCGGGGCCATTGGCGTCGTCGTGCTCCCCTTCGTCATCGGCACCGACCTCATCCTCCGGCGCCGCCCGCTCCAGCTGGTGCAGTCGTTGGGCGCGGCAGTACTCGGTTCGGTCCTCGTGATCCTGCTGTCCTGGGCGATCCTCGCCGGGCCAATGGACGTCATCGCGCCGACGCTGACACGGGCGAACGCCGAGGGCCGCTCGTCGCCGCTCGACATCGTCATCGTCTCGACGGTCGCGCTCGTCACGGTCGCCGACGTCATGGGCCGCAAGTGGATCTCGCCGCTGGCGATCGCCGTGGTCGTGGCCACCGCGGTGACCGGATTCCTGTCGGGATCGGTGACGGCGGCCGCGATCGTCTGCTCACTGCTCCTCGGCTGGGTGATCGGCCTGGCCTTCCGGTATGGGTTCGGCGCCGCCTCGACCCGGCCGCCGGGTACCGAGGTGGCCAAAGCCCTGGTGGCGACCGGAATTCCGCTCACTCGGCTCGAGCTGGTCGACGCCAACGACTCGGGGGACCGTCGCTACGTCGGGACCACCGACTCGTTGCCGGTCGACGTCCACGTCATCGACCGCGACACCTTCGGGCTCGCCTCGGGGCGTCGGTTCCTGCGGGTCCTGCGGTTGCGAAACGGCTTCACCCGGCCGCCCGCGCTCACCCTCCGCGCCGAGATCGAGCACCGGACCCTCATGGGCCTGCTTCTCGCCCAGGCACAGATTCCCGCACCCCGGCCGGTTTCGGTATGCGAGGTCGGCCCGTTCGCGGCTGCGATCTCCTACGTCGAGCCGGTGGGCGAGACCCTCGCCGAGCGCGGCGACCGCCTGGACGACCACGACGTCGCCGAGATCTGGCGGATGCTCTCGGTGCTGCAGCAGCGCCGGATCGCGCACCGGAACCTCGGCCCCAACATCGTCATGATCGACGAGGACGGTCGGGCCGCGCTGAGTTGGGGTGGGGCCGGCGACCTGGCCGCTGACGAGCTGAACCTGCGCATCGATGTGGCCCAGCTGATGACGACCGTGGCGCTGTCGATCGGACCCGAGCGCGCGGTGCAGTCGGCCGTGGACGCGCTGGGCGAGGAGGCGGTGTTGCGGGCCGGGCCGATGTTGCAGCGGGTGGCCATGACGCGGGCCACCCGGGAGGCGCTCAAGGAGCACAAGGACCTGCTGGCGACGCTGCGCGACGAGGTCGTGGCGTTGCGGCCGTCGGAGGCCAAGGTCGAGCCGGTCGAGCTGCGCCGGTTCACGCTGCGCGGGATCGTCATGGTCGTCGGCATCGCCGTGGCGGCCTACATCGTCCTGCCCCAGTTCGCCCAGGTGGACTTCGCGACCGTCATCGCCACCGCCGAGTGGAGCTGGGCGGTGGCCTGTGTGGTCTGCGCGGTCCTCACCTTCGCAGGCGCGTCGATCGCTCTCAACGGTGCGGTCCGCATCCACCTGAACTTCGTCAAGACCTATATGACGCAACTGGCCATCGCGTTCACGGGGCTGGTCGCGCCGGCCGCGGTCGGCAACATCGCGCTCAACACCCGGTACCTGCAGACGTCCGGGCTCCCGCCGGCCGTCGCCGGCGCCGGCGTTGGCGTCGCTCAAGCGGCCCAGTTCTGCTCGTACGTCATCCTGCTGCTGATCTCCGGTGTCCTGGCCGGCACCGGACCGCGAGCGTCGTTCACCCCGCCGGCGATCCTCTTCGTGGTGATACCCGGCGCCGTCATCATCCTGCTCGGGCTGCTGGCTGTGCCGCGGATCCGCGGGTTCGTGTTCTCGCGGATCATGCCGCCGATCAAGGCGGCGATCCCGCAGGTACTCGCGGTCTTCCAGACCCCGGCCAAGCTGGCCCAGCTGATCGGCGGCGCGCTGCTCCTCGACGCGAGCTTCGTGGCGGCTCTGGTCTGCGCGACAAGGGCGTTCGGGGCGGAGACGTCGATCCCGGCGACCGCCGTCGTCTACTTCGCCGGCGCGATCATCGGTTCCGCGGTCCCGACGCCCGGTGGCCTCGGCGGTATCGAGGCTGCGATGTCGGCCGGCCTCATCGCCATCGGCGTCGACAGCGGCACGGCGGTGTCCTCCGTGCTGCTCTACCGGCTGGCGACCTACTGGCTGCCGATCCCGTTCGGCTGGCTCTCTCTCAACCGACTACAGAAGATCCACGCCCTCTAAATCACCCCACGAAGTTCTGCGCTCCGCTCCGATACTTCGCGGGGACCCCGACTCCCCCCTCACGCGGCATGCCTACGCCGGGCCATCCACGTTGACGGTCGGGGTTCCGGTGCCGCAGCGGACGATCACCGCGCGCGACCGCTCGCCGCTCGGGTTCGACTCACGGTGCACCGCACCGGCGGGGACGTGGAGGAAGTCGCCCGGGCCGGCCTCGACCACGTGGGCCCCGTCCGGGCCCGACTCGAGCCGCATCCGACCGGCGACGATGTAGAGCGTCGTCTCGTGCGCGCCGTGGTGGTGCCAACCGGAGACGGCACCGGGTTCGGTGTCGACAGTGCCTGACCACATGCCCCGCGTCTGCATGGCCACCTCCCGGCTCATGCCGGGGGTCGGGTCGGCCGGGTCGAGCTCGTCGGCACCGACGCGAGTACAGGGGGTCGCGGCGGTCGCGGGCAGGTCGTCGGTCACGCGGTCAGCCAACCACGCCGGCCGGGGTATGCGTCAGGTCAGCGCGCGGTCGTCAGCGCGAGGTCGTGGTCGTCGCCGACACGGTCCCGGTGCCGGGCACCGGGACGGTCCGGATGATCGGGGGTTGGCCCGGCGCGAGAAGGGTGGCGTAGTCGGCGGCGACGAGCGGTTCTGAGGTGAGGCCGCCGCCGCTCGGGCCGGGCACTGGCACCGCCGTTCCGTCCCGGACGAACACGACGCGGTCGACGCCGACGATGCTCGTGGCGGTGAGGACGATTTGACCCACGGCGATCGGCAGCTTGCTGGGACTGGGGTCCTGACCGCTGCTCTGGAGCTCGATGTTCGCGGTCCCCGAGGAGATGCCACGCAGGACGATGGTCGACCCCGGGCCCAGGTCGGTGACCAGGCCAAGGGCCCGCTCGCGTTCCGTGGGGCCGACAGCCAGCCGGTTGAGCAGGGTCTGGAGCATCGGTGCAGCCTGCTGGTCCGGAACCTGGACCCCAACCGCGGCGAGCTGCTGCTGCGGGTCGGCGAGGAAGATGTTGCCGTCGATGAGGGGGACGCCCGGCGTGGTCGTCGGGGTCGGGCTGGCGGTGGCCGAGTCGAGCAGGCCGTAGGGAACATCGGCCGCCGGGACCTCGACCGGGCTGCTGCTGCGGGGCAGGCCGCACGCGCCGAGCAGCGAGACGACGACCGTGAGCACAGACACCAGGACGACGACCGCGGCCCGACGGCCACGTAGCCGGAGGACTCTCACGACCACGCACCCACCTGGTCGGCGACCGGCGTCGCGGTTGGAGCTTGGCGCGGCGCAACGGGAAGCTCGACGATGAACCGGGCTCCTCCGCCGGGAGCGTCCTCGCACCAGACCCGACCGCCCAGGCTGACCGCGGTCTCGGCGACGATGCTGAGGCCCAGCCCACTGCCCGGGAGTGACCCCCGGGACCCGGCCCGGACGAACCGCTCGAAGATCCGCTCGCGGTCGGCCTCGGGGACGCCGTCGCCGTGGTCGTCGACGTCGATGCGCACCCAGTCGCGCACCCGCTGCACCGTGACCTCGCGAACACCGCCGGCGTGCCGGTCGGCGTTCTCGTAGAGGTTGACGAGGGCCCGGCCCAGCTGCTGCTTGTCGACGCGAACGGTGAGGTCGGCGGTTGGCGCTCGGTCGGGGGCGGCGACGTGGAGGAGCCCGGGGTCGCGGTGGCTCTGCTCCAGCGACACCCGGACCAGCTCGGCGGCGTCCACCTCGGTGAGCACCTGGCTGCGGACGCCGGCGTCGAGCCGGCCGAGCTCGAGGAGGTCCTGGAGGGTCTGCTGGAACCGGCCCAGCTCGACCACGACGAGGTCGAGCGCGCGCTGGGTGCGCGGCGGCAGGTCGTCGCGGCGGCGCTCCATGACCTGGACACTGGCGACCAGAGCAGTGAGAGGAGAGCGGAGCTCGTGACCGAGGTCCGCGGCGAACCGGGCGTCGCGCTGGATCCGTTCGTCGAGCGCCTCGACCATGCTGTTGAACGACCCGACGATGGTGGCCAGGTCGGGGTCGTCGGTCGGCGGCAGCCGGGTCTGCAGGCCACCGGCGCCGATCCGGGCCGCGGCGGTCGCCACGTCGTCGAGCGGGGCCATCAGGCGTCGGGAGGCGACCCGGCCCAGCGCGGCCCCGGCCAGCGTGGCGAGCGTGGCGAAGGCGGCGAGCACCGTGGCGAGGGTCGCGAGGGTCGAGCGCAGCTCGGTCGTCGAGACGATCTCGTAGAACTCGGCGCCCGCTCCGGGCAGGGGTACCCCGACGACGAGGGCGGGCTGGTCGTCGGCGGAGGTCCACGCATACGTGACCGCGCCTTGGAGGACGCCGTCCCGGACCTCGGTCGGGATCGTCTCCGGACCGCGGGTCAGCGCGGAGGAGAACCACCGGTCGTCCTTGCGGACGACGAGCTCGGAGTCCACGGGCGCGTTCACCGAGCTGAGCACCTCGGGGATCCGGGCGTCCCGCGAGAGGAGGCCGTCGAGGACGAAGTTGGCGTCGGCATACGACTGCCGCAGGGCGGTGGCCTGACGCTGGTCCATGAGGTAGTGGCGCGCGGTGAGGTAGGTGCCGACGGCGAATAGCGTGGAGAGAATGAGGGCACCGAGGGCGAAGGAGGCGGTGACCGTCCCCCGGAGTCCCCACGTCGACCACGGACCTCTCATCTGAGATCCAGCCGGTACCCCTGGCCGCGAACCGTGACGACGAGCTGGGGAGCGTTCGGGTTGGCCTCGATCTTGGTGCGGAGGCGGCGCACGTGGACGTCGACGATGCGCTCGTCACCGAAGTAGCCGCGCTCCCAGACCCGCTCGAGGAGGGCCCGGCGGCTGAGCACCCGGCCGGCGGGGGAGGCCAGCTCACAGAGCAGCCGGAACTCGGTCAGCGTGAGGTGGACCTCCTCGCCGCCGCGGCGGACCACGCCGGCGCCGACGTCGAGGACGAGTGGGCCGCGTTCGGAGTCGAGGACCAGGCTGGACTGCTCGGTGGTCGGGCTTCCGGCGGCGGTCACCGTGACGCCGGCGCGGCGCCGCAGCGCTCGCAGCCGCGCGCCGATTTCCTTGACCTGGAACGGTTTCGTGACGTAGTCATCGGCTCCCGCCTCGAGCGCGGCGACGATGTCGTGGGTGTCGGTCTTGGCGCTGAGGACGATGATCGGCGCCTGGCTGTTGGGCCGGACCTCACGGATGAACGAGAACCCGTCCATGCCGCCGAGCATGAGGTCGACGAGCATGAGGTCGGGTGGGTTGCGCTGCACGACCTGGAGCGCGGCCTCGGCGCTGGGTGCCTCCGTGACGTCGTAGCCCTCGTCCTCCATGGCGAGGCTCAGGGCGGTCCGGATGCCGTCGTCGTCCTCGAGGACCAGGAGCTTCAGTGACACGGGGCAATCCTGCCAGCGGCGGCTAAGGGTGTTCTGTGGGTTCCCCAAGGGTCGCACCGACGCGTCGGGAGGTCTTCACGAGACTGCAAACAAACCATGACCAGTTCATCACCGTCCGAGAGGCAGGGTGGACTCTCGCGCAGTCCCGAGATCGACCTGAGAGGAGACGCATACCGTGACCGGTCTCGCCCTCCTCAGCAGGGCGGATCAGCGCGTCTGCGTCGCGCTCAGCGACGACCGGATGGCACAGGGGCTGAACGACCTCCGCTGGCACCTGCCCACCCTGCTGGCCGGCGGTACCAACACCCTGGTCATCGACGTGTCCGACGTCGCCCGACTGTCCTCCACCTGCGTGGCGACCCTGCTCTGGGTCAAGCGCAGCTGCCAGGCCCGCCGCGTCCGCGTGGTCCTGGCCGGCCCGACGGACCGCACGCTCGACGTGCTGACCCGGACCGGTCTGGCCTCCGTCTTCGAGATCGAAACTCGGGAGTAGCCGACATCATGACGACGACGATTCCTGTCCGTATCTCCCCGTACCCCGCACCACGGCACGTCATCGGTGCGGGGTTCGACATCGCGCTGCACGAGGGTGCCGCCCGAGCGGCCCGGGTGGTTCCGGGGTCGTCGCGGGTATGCGTCGTCGTCGCCGACGGCGGTATGTCGACGGCCGGTTCGCCGGTCGCCTTCGACCTGCCGGTGTCCGGGCCGTCGGCGTCCTGCCAGGTGTGGGGGCACGGGGACGGTTCGATTCAGGTCCGGGCCGCGTGGTCGCCGCCGGCCCTGCTGGTGAGCCGGTCGCGGGTGGCGATGGTTCCGGAGACGCCGGGTTCACCAGGGGTATGCGTGATGGCGCCGGGCGACCGGCTGCTCGTGCTGTCGTCGTCGGCCTACGAGGCGGCGCCCGAGCGGATGGTGCGGCTGCTGCACGAGGAGCCCGCCCGGCTTCTGGCGGCGGAAGCGGACGACCTCCTAGAAGGGTTGTTCCGCGACGTCCCGGAGGCGGGAGGAGCGGTGATCACCCGACTCGGGTGACCCGAGTCCGCGGGACCTCAGGGGACGGTCCCGCTCGACTCGGCCGGATGCGTGGAGTGACCGCCCACAGCGGCGTCGGCGGCGTTCCACGCATCCGGTCGTCGCTGCGCTCTGCGGCTGGTTGGGAGGGGTTCGGGTGGGGTTCTGGCGGGACGTCTGCGCAGACCTCATGGTCGGCGCGCAGACCGGGCACGGTGCGCGCGCTGACCATCACGTCTGCGCAGACCCCCGACGCACGGTCCACCAGAGCGGGCCGCTGAGGATCGTGGGAACGTTCCCCGCGCCAGAGCACACCGCGCCAGAGCACCGGAAAGTTCCCACGATGTTCTCGTGGCGTATGCGCAGACTTGGCATCGGGCCGCAGACCGTGATGGCTGACTTCGGCTGACCCGAGACCCCCGCGTTCCCACGCCTCGCCGAAACCCTGATCAAAGGTTCACGCACCATCCCCACGGCCAAGAGCGGCGGTTTGGTGCCACGTGGGGTCATGCGCTTCTGGAGACGGGCTTCGGACCCACGTCCACCAGCGCCGTACCGGCCATTCATG
>DASTNV010000086.1:0-6087 GCA_035762725.1 Lapillicoccus sp.
GCCGGTTCGCACTCAGGTCCGGGTCAGCGACGGGCGCAGCGGTATTCGCGCGGGTCGACGTCCTCGTCGAAGATCGCGTCGTCGTCGAGTTCGACGGCGCGGTCAAGTACTCCGGGGACGTCACTGGACGTTGTTCGAGGAGAAGCGGCGCGAAGACCGTTTGCGAGGGCTGGGGTTCGAGGTCGTCCGGGTCACCTGGACGGACCTGGAGCGTCCGAACATCGTGCTCGACCGGATCCGCGCCGCCATTGCTCGGGCCCGGCTGAGAACTGCCTGACCTACCCCTGGTTCGGGTCGGCGAGGGCCGGGCGGCCGGGGTGGTCGCCGCCGCGGGCGTCGAGGTAGGACTGCTTCGGCACCATGACCTTGCGGCGGAAGGTGCAGACCAGCACCCCGTCCTGGTTGTACCCTCGCGTCTCCACGTGGACGATCCCCCGGTCGTCCTTCGACGTCGACTCCCACTTCTCCAGCACCGTCGTCTCGCCGTAGATGGTGTCGCCGTGGAAGGTCGGCGCGAGATGCCGCAGCGACTCGATCTCGAGATTCGCGATCGCCTTGCCCGAGACGTCCGGCACCGACATCCCGATGAGCAGCGAGTACACGTAGTTCCCCACGACCACGTTCCGCCCGAACTGGGTCGTCTCCGACGCGTAGTGCGCATCCAGGTGGAGCGGATGGTGGTTCATCGTCAGCAGGCAGAACAGGTGGTCGTCGTACTCGGTCACCGTCTTCCCGGGCCAGTGCTGGTAGACCGCGCCGACCTCGAACTCCTCGTACGTGCGCCCGAACTGCATGGCCGCATCCTGCCCGACCACCCGGTATGCGCGTACCCCACCGTGGGCTGGGTCACCCACCAACCCTCACGACCGCGTCAACCGGTCCCCCGCCACCGTCACCACCTGGGTGAGGAGCCGAGCCGCATACGAACCGAGCGACACCCCTGCGGCGAGCCCCATCCCGACTCCCACGGCACCGAGCAGGGTCCCGAGCCCCTGGTAGAGCCCGGAACCGTTCTCCCCGTTGACGATCTCGAACAACCCCCGGTAGACCGCCCGCCCCGGCAGCAGCGGCACGATCGCCGCCGTCGTCACCGCGAGCGCGGAGAACCGGAACCGTCCCTGCGCGAGCTGGGTCACGAACCCGATCACCGACGCCGCCAACGCCGCGCCGTACGCCGAGCTGGTCCCGCTGGAGACGAGCAGGGCCACCGCCCAGCCGAGCGCCCCGGCCAGCGCGGTGAACAGCGTGCTGCGGATCCCGGTGTACGTGGAGACCGCCCACCCCGCCGCGATGATCGCCGCCGCGAGAAGCTGCACCGTCGTTCCCGCCACGACCTCCGACTCCGGCGAGATGGCGAGGACCACCCCCAGCCGGTTGGCGATGCCGAGCACGACGACGATCCCGATGACGATGCCCAGCGTCAGCACGATGACCTGGAAGACCCGCGCCCCGGCGGTCACGTAGAACCCCTCGATCGCGTCCTGGGCCGCCCCGACCAGCGACAGTCCCGCCAACAGCACGACGATGCCCGAGGCCACCACCAGCGAGGGCAGCGCGCCCTCCAACGCAGACGTGTTCTCCTGCAGCACCGCGAGCCCCACCGCGAAGACCGTCGGCACCGCCGCCCCGATCGCCTGCGCGAAGAAGCCCGGCACGCTGCGCCGGCTGAGCGCCGTCAGCACCCGGAAGATCACCGCCGCGCTGACGATGCTGGTCAGGACGATGACCCATCCACCCCCGGCCAGCAGCGACGTCCCCGCGCCCATCGCCCCCGTGGCGATGGTCGTCACCCAGCGCCGGTACGGGTGCGGGGCCCGGATCACCGCGTTGAACTGCTCGCGCGCGTCGGCCACGGCCGGGGGCTCCGCCACCACCCGGTCCACGACGTCGTAGAGCCGTGACAGCCGGGTGAAGTCCTGGTTCCGGGCCTTGACCACCCGGGTCATCGTCAGCGGGTCGGACATCGGCCCGCGGTTGTACGACACGGTGAGCGCGCTGAACGTCACGTCCACATGCACCGACCGCAGCCCGTACGCCGCGGTCAGCCGCACCACGCTCTCGACGACGTCGGAGGCGGCCGCCCCGGTGGCCATCAGGGCGATCCCGGCCCGCACCGCGAGCTCCACGACCGAGCGTCCGGTCGAGACGTCCACGCCGTCCGGCTGCGTCCAGACGGGGATGGGGTCGGTCGGCGGATCGCTGGCCCGGACCGCCTCTCGAGTACGGCGGCGCAGCGCGTTTCCCGCGGCCACCCGACCACGGCGCGACCGGGACGGTCGCCGGGGCGGACTGGCGTCAGGCACGCGCCCTAGCCAACCAGACCGGTGTTCGAGTGCCTCGATGTGGAAACCTGGGCGCCATGGCGGACTTCGTCGGTGCAGTCGACCAGGGAACCACCAGCACGCGCTTCATGCTGTTCGACCACGACGGCAACGAAGTGGGCCGCCACCAGCTGGAGCACGAGCAGATCCTGCCCCGAGCGGGGTGGGTCGAACACGACCCCCTGGAGATCTGGGAGCGGACCAAGACGGTGATCGGGTCCTGCCTGACTCAGCTCCACCTCACCGCCAGGGACATCGACAGCATCGGCATCACCAACCAGCGCGAGACCACCGTCGTCTGGGACAAGAACACCGGCCGTCCGTACTTCAACGCCATCGTCTGGCAGGACACCCGGACCGACCGGATCGTCAAGGCGCTCGACGCGGACGGTCGCGGCGAGGTGATCCGGCAGCGGGCCGGCCTGGTCCCGGCGCCGTACTTCTCCGGCGGCAAGCTGCAGTGGCTGCTCGAGAACGTCGACGGGCTGAGGGCGGCGGCGGCGGACGGCGACGCCCTCTTCGGCACCGTCGACTCGTGGGTCGTCTGGAACCTCACCGGCGCCGCCCGCGGCGGCCGGCACGTCACCGACGTCACCAACGCGAGCCGGACCATGCTGATGGACCTCGAGACGCTCGACTGGGACGACGAGCTGCTCGGCTTCTTCGGCATCCCCCGCTCGATGCTCCCGGAGATCCGGCCGTCCAGCGATCCCGAGCTGTACGGGCGTACACCGAGCACCGGTCCGTGGAACGGCGAGATCGCCATCGGCGGCGCGCTCGGCGACCAGCAGGCCGCCACGGTCGGCCAGGTCTGCTTCGCCCCCGGCGACGCCAAGAACACCTACGGCACCGGAAACTTCATGATCCTCAACACCGGCGAGGACATCGTCCGCTCGCAGCACGGGCTGCTGACGACGGTCGCCTACCAGTTCGGGGACGCCAAGCCGGTGTATGCGTTGGAGGGCTCGATCGCGGTCACCGGCTCCGCGGTCCAGTGGCTGCGCGACCAGCTGGGGCTGATCCGGTCGGCAGCGGAGATCCAGACGCTGGCCTCCCAGGTCGAGGACAACGGCGGCATCTACTTCGTGCCGGCGTTCTCCGGCCTGTTCGCGCCGTACTGGCGGTCCGACGCCCGCGGGGCCATCGTCGGGCTGTCGCGCTTCAACACGTCCGCGCACCTGGCCCGGGCGACGCTCGAGGCGATCTGCTACCAGACCAAGGACGTCGCCGACGCGATGCGCGAGGACGGCGACGACGCCGGGCGGCCGCTCGACATCAGCGTCCTCAAGGTCGACGGCGGCGTCACGGCTGACAACCTCTGCATGCAGATCCAGGCCGACGTACTCGGGGTCGAGGTGAGTCGCCCGGTGGTGCCCGAGACGACCGCGCTAGGCGCCGCATACGCCGCGGGTCTGGCGACCGGGTTCTGGCGCGACACCGACGAGCTCACGGCGAACTGGCGCGAGGACCGGCGGTGGACTCCACAGTGGAGCGACGAGCAACGTGAGGCCGGGTATGCCGGTTGGCGCAAGGCTGTGGACCGGACCCTCGACTGGGTGGAGATCCCGTGAATCCCATTGCTCTGTCTCCTGATTCGCGCAACCGAGCCATCGAACGGCTCGCCTCCGGCGAGGAGCTCGACGTCGTCGTCGTGGGCGGCGGCGTGGTCGGTACCGGCTGCGCCCTCGACGCCGTGACCCGAGGGCTGACCACCGGCCTCATCGAGGCGCGCGACTTCGCGTCCGGGACGTCGAGCCGGTCCAGCAAGCTGGTCCACGGCGGCCTGCGTTACCTCGAGATGTTCGACTTCCGGCTGGTCCACGAGGCACTGCTCGAGCGTGGCCTCATGCTGACGCGGCTGGCGCCTCACCTGGTCCGTCCGGTCCCGTTCCTCTACCCGCTCACCCATCTCGGCTGGGAGCGCGGCTATGTCGAGGCCGGGCTCTCGCTCTACGACTCGATGGCCCGCACGACCGGCAACGACGGCGGGCTGCCGTGGCACAAGCACCTCAGTCGGCGCGCGACGCTGCGGATCGCGCCGGCGCTGAAGAAGTCGTCGCTCACGGGGGCCGTTCAGTACTACGACGCCAAGGTCGACGACGCCCGCCACACGATGGAGGTCGCGCGGACGGCGGCCACCTACGGCGCGCACGTCGCGTCACGGGTGGCGGCGGTCGGGTTCCTGCGGCAGGGCGAACGGGTCACCGGGGTTCAGGCGCTGGACAAGCTGACCGGCCGCGAGTTCGACATCCACGCGCGGCAGGTCGTCAACGCGACCGGTGTCTGGACCGACGAGACGCAGGCCATGGTCGGCGAGCGCGGCCAGTTCCACGTCCGGGCGTCGAAGGGCATCCACCTCGTCGTGCCGCGCGACCGGATCCACTCGCGCTCGGGGATGATCCTGCGCACCGAGACGTCGGTGCTCTTCGTCATCCCGTGGGGGCGGCACTGGATCATCGGCACCACCGACACCGTGTGGAACCTCGACAAGGCGCACCCGGCCGCCACGTCCGCCGACATCGAGTACCTCCTCGACCACGTGAACCGGTTCCTCACGACGCGGCTCACCCAGGCCGACGTCGAGGGCGTGTATGCCGGTCTGCGTCCCCTGCTCGCCGGGGAGAGCGACCAGACCTCCAAGCTCTCTCGTGAGCACGTGGTGGCTCACCCGACCCCGGGGCTCGTCGTCGTGGCCGGAGGCAAGTACACGACCTACCGGATCATGGCCCGGGACGCGATCGACGAGACGGTCCGCACGCTCGGCGGGTCGCTGCCCGAGTCGACGACCGAGAACATCCCGCTCGTCGGGGCGGTCGGCTTCCAGGCGATGTGGAACCGGCGGGCCGCGCTCGCCAAGGAGTCCGGCCTGCACGTCGAGCGGATCGAGAAGATGCTGATGCGCCACGGCATCCTCACGACGGAGATCATCGACCTCGTCGCGTCGGACGCCGCGCTCGGCGAGCCGCTCCCCGGCGGCGAGGACTACCTGCGCGCGGAGATCGCGTATGCCGCCTCGCACGAAGGTGCCCTCCACCTCGACGACATCCTGGCCCGGCGGACCCGGCTGTCGATCGAGACGTTCGACCGTGCGATCGGAGCCTCCCGGCCGGCCGCCGAGATCGTCGCGCCGATCCTCGGCTGGGATGCCGCGACCGTCGACAACGAGGTGGAGCACTACCGCCAGCGGGTAGAGGCCGAGCGGACCTCACAGACCATGCCGGACGACGAGTCCGCCGACCACGCCCGGCTGCGCGCGCCCGACATCAACGGCTGAGGGCGGAACATCAGATTCTGCGGACTGTAGGTATTGACCGCGTCCTGGGAGCACACTGGGCACTGGCCCTGAAGCGATGCGCTGACCCCCTAACCGGGAGGCACCCGTGGACGACGACGCCAAGCCCCAGGCCCCGATGCCGCAGACGGCCGACGCTCAGCCCGGGCCTCGGGCCCAGTTGGCGGCCATCGTCGAGATCCTGTCGGTCCTCGCTCGGTCGACGTCGTCGCCGACCGAGGTCTTCGAGGCCGTCGTCACCAATGCCCGGCGATTGTGCGGTGCGGACGTGGCGCTCATCCACCTGCTGTCGGCCGACGGTCTCCAGGTCGCCCACTCGGTGGGGCTGACCGAGGAGTATATGAAGTTCGCCCGAGCCCATCCCCTTCCGGTCGACCGGAATGGCCTCGTCGGGCGCGTCACCCTCGACCGCAAGACACACCAGATCACCGACGTCCTCGCCGACCCGGCATTCCTGAACCGGGAGTACCAGCG
>DASTNV010000087.1:0-8426 GCA_035762725.1 Lapillicoccus sp.
TCCGGCCGCGCGATCGCCGCCGTGTTGACCCCCACCTTGTCGGCCCCCGCCCGCAGCAGCCGGTCGACGTCGGCCACTGACCGCACGCCGCCACCGACCGTCAACGGGATGAACACCTGCTCGGCCGTCCGCGTCACCACGTCGTAGGTCGTCGAGCGGTCCCCGCTGCTCGCCGTCACGTCGAGGAAGGTCAGCTCGTCGACCCCCTGGCCGTCGTAGACCATCGCCAGCTCAACCGGGTCGCCGGCGTCGCGCAGGTTCTCGAAATTGACGCCCTTGACCACCCGGCCCGCGTCCACGTCGAGGCACGCGATGACACGCGTCGCCAGGCTCATGACCGCCACGGTACCCATCGCTCGCTACCCTCCCCCGGTGCCTCTCGCCACTCGGGACCCCGCCGCCGCCGTGGCCGAGGTCGTCCGGCTCGTCGGCCTCCGCGTGCCTCGCTGCGGCCGCACGACCCTCGTCGCCGTCGACGGCCCGAGCGGGTCGGGCAAGTCGGTGCTCGGAGCGGCCCTCGGTGACAGCCTCGAGGCCCCGGTGGTCCACATGGACGACATCTATCCGGGCTGGGACGGCCTCGCCGACGCCGTTCCGCTGGTGACCACCCAGGTCCTGGAGCCCCTCGCCGCCGGCCGGCCCGCCGCATACCGGCGCTGGAGCTGGGTCGGGCAGGAGTGGAGCCGGCAGGTCGTGCCGGTCCCCGAGACACCGCTGCTCGTGCTCGAGGGGGTCGGCTCCAGCGTGCGGCCGGCGGGCGACTACGCCTCGGTATGCGTCTGGGTCGAGGCCGAGCGGGACGCCCGCTTCGGCCGCGGCATCGACCGCGACGGCGAGGCATACCGCCCGCACTGGGAGCGGTGGGCGCGTCAGGAGGACGCGTTGTTCGCGGCCGACGGCACGCGAGATCGCGCCGACGTCATCCTCGACACGACTACCCTCTAGGCCCGTGGAACCGCAGGACATGATGGCCGCCGTCACCGACTCGATGGCTGAGCGCACCGGACGGACCGTCGACCAATGGGTTGAAGCGGTGAACGCCTCCGGCGTCGACCCGTTGGACCAGAAAGCCGTTCGGCGCTGGCTCAAGGACGTCCACGGCGTTCCGCAGAACTCCCAGTGGGCGATCGCCTTTGCGGCCGCCGAGGCCGCCGGCTGGGAACGTCCGTCGACCGAGGGGTATGCCGACACGCTCTACTCCGGCTCGAAGGCGGGACTGCGCCCGCTGCACGACGCGGTCGTCCGGCTCGCCCTCGAGCAGGGCGACGACGCCGAGGCCCAGGGGCGCGGCACGTACATCCCCATCGTCCGCAAGAGCCAGTTCGCCGCAGTGGCGCCGGGCCCGCGCGGGACTCTGCGGGTGGGACTGCGCTACCGCACCACGGTCCCCGAGGACGCCCGCGTCGAACCGGCAAAGGGGTTCGCGCAGGCCACCCACTGGGTGCACCTCCCCGGCGACAGCGACCCCGACGAGATCGGGTGGCTGGAGCCGCTGCTCGCCGAGGCGTACCGCCAGAACGGCTGAGCGCCGAAAGCCCCGAGGCCGCCGACGTGTGACACTGGCGGAGCCATGTCGAGCACGGTTCCCGAACACCACGCGTCGCCCACACCGCACCCCGAGGCGGCGACCGCGGCGAGCACCCCGGACGCCCCAAGTGCGGCCCAGCCCGCCAACCGCGCGTTCCCCTGGCTCCCGCCCTCGTGGCTTCTCGTCCTCGCCCTCGTGGCCGTCGCCGCGAACCTGCGGCCGGCCCTCGCCGGCGTCCCCCCGCTCGTCCCTCAGATCCAGGCCGAGCTCCACCTCAGCAACGCCTGGCTCGGTGCGCTGACCCTGCTGCCGGTCCTCTGCATGGGCGTGTTCGCCCCGGTGGCCCACTGGGCCAGCACGAAATGGGCCTCAGCGCCCGTCGTCATGGTCGCCACCGTGCTGCTGACCATCGGCTCGGCGATGCGGCTGGCCGGCGACAACGTCGTCGTCCTCTACACAGCCACGCTCATCGTCGGGATCGGGATCGCTGTCGTCGGGACCCTTTTGCCCCGGCTGGTCAAGACGCTGTTCCCGCCGGAACGGGTCGGGCTGATCACCGGCGTCTACATGCTCGCGATCATGCTCGGCGCGACGATCGGCGCCGGCCTGTCGGAACCCCTCGCCACGGCCCTCGGCTCGTGGGAGGAGTCCCTCGCCGCCTGGTCGCTGCTCGGTGTCCTCGGCCTGGTCGCCTGGGCACCGCTGGCCCTCGTCGTGTGGCGGCACCGCGTCCAGGTCACGGCCCTCTCCGTGGGGTCGGCCCTTCCCTGGCGCAGCCCGACCGCCTGGCTGATCGCCGCCTACCTCGTCACCCAGTCCTTCGCCTTCTACTCGACCCTCGCCTGGATGGCTCCGTCCTACGTCAAGCTCGGCTGGGAGGCGGACGACGCGGGGTACCTGCTGTCCGCGTTCACCGCCGTCCAGATCGTCGCGGGCCTGCTGATGCCGGTGCTGAGCGACCGGGTCCGCGACCTGCGGCTACTCCTCATCCCAGCGACCATCGCCGCCGGGCTCGGCCTCGCCGGCATCGGCGTCGCCCCGAGCCTGGCGCCGTGGTTCTGGGCGGCGCTCATCGGGTTCGGTCAGGGCAGCGCGTTCGCCCTCGCCCTGGTGCTGCTCGTCCGGTTCGCCGCTACCCCGCACGCCAGCGGCGGCCTCAGCGCGATGGGCTTCCTCGTCGGCTACACCGTCGCCTCGGTCGGCCCACTGGCGATGGGCGCCCTCCGCGACGCCACCGGTGCCTTCGAGCCGGTCTGGATCGTCCTCGCCGTCCTCATGCTGCCCCAGCTCGCTCTCTGCGTGGCGCTCCGCCCCGGCCTGGCCAAGGTCGGCGCGACGTGATCATCGACGACGCCCTCGCCGACCTCGGCCCCCGTCCGCCCGGCCCGGTCGTCCGGGCGCTCGGCCGCGTTTTCCCGGGAGTTCGCGAGGTGCAGGCACAGACCGAGCAGTATGCGGCGGCCTGGGACGGCGCGAACCGGGCCGCCCTCGCCGCGACCGGTCCACTCTGGGTCGCCCTGGGCGACTCGATGACCCAGGGCATCGGGGCGTCGGCGTACGACCACGGCTGGGTCGGCCAGCTCTCCGACCGGCTCCGCGCCGACTGCTGGGACCACCGCGTCGTCAACCTCTCGGTCACCGGCGCCCGGGTCGACGACGTCCTCGACGCCCAGCTCCCCGCGCTCGACGCGATCAGCGCCCAGGAGGGGGCACCCGCTCTGGTGACCGTGGTCATCGGGTCCAACGACGTCGTCTCCCCGCGACACCGCCGCGGCCTGGCCGAGCGGTTCGCCGTCATGCTCGACCGGCTACCTCGGGGCGCGGTCGTCATGAACCTGCCGAACCCCCACCGGGAGGCCCGCCGCATCGACGACCTGCTGCGCGCCCGGTCCGCCGCCGGCCAGGTCGTCCTCGCCGACATGCGCCGCGAGGGCCCGCGCTCCTGGCGGGGCCTGCTGGCGGCGGACTCCTTCCACCTCAACGACCGCGGGTACGCCGCCATGGCCGACGTGGTGGAGAACGCCTTACGCCGTGCCCGTGCGTGAGCGCTACCGAGGCCGGATCGCCGGCGTCGGCACGACGTCCGGGACGAGGCTCGTCGTCGGCAGCTGGACGCATACCCCGTTGGGCGCCTTTGCCGACGTCATGGTGGAGCGAGCGGACGGGCACCGGGTCCTCCTCGCGCCGAGCGAGGCTGTCCGCGACGTCATCGAGGCCACGTACGTCTTCGACGAGGTCCGCGTGGAGGATGTCCGCGCGGTCGAGCGGCGCGACACGTGGCAGCTCTCCAGTCCGTCGCTGGACCTGCGCCTCGAGTTCGGGAGCCGTTCGAGGTTGGGCTGGCTGCTCCGTGCGGTACCGGCGCCGCTCGCGACGAGCACCTGGTGGGCCAACCTCGTCGACCCCGTCGCGGCGCGCGTCCTGGACGGCGTCCGTACCCGGGGAACGGCGCGGGAGGGCCGACTGGAGTGGTACGGCGCGACCGACCTCCGACACGTGACCGCCGCCTCGGGGTCGTTCGACGGGACCCCGCTCGGCTCGCTGGCACCGGTCGACCCGCCCTGCCGATTCGGCTTCTCCTCGACCCCGCGCGCCCCGTCGGTCACCTCGGTCGTGACGACGATCGAGACCACCTGACCCCCCACCCCACATCGGTTCGTGCTCTGAACCGCACGTTTTTCGGTGCGGTTCAGAGCACGAACCGGCGTACTAGCGGGCCTCCCCCAGGTCGCGGACCAGCCGGGCCAGGCGTTGGGCCTCGGCCATCGCTGTGGGCCCGTCGGCCCGTTGGATGGCCATCACCGCCAGGGTGTCCGTGTCGTCGAGCTCGAGGGTGACCCACGGGGCGCCATCGCCGAACTCGACGTCGATGACCTGCGCCCACGTCACCGTCCGCGTGACCACGAGGTTGCGCACGACCAGCCCGTCGAGGCTGGGGACCGCCCGGATCATCGCGTACCGCCAACAGACCAGCGCGATGACGACGCCGATCCCGACGACGAGCGCGCGGTCGGCCGGCTGCCACGTCGTGAGCCCGGCGTTGGTCGGGAGCAGCACCGCGACGGTCACGAACACGACCAGCGCCAGCACCGCCAGGACGGTGGCGACCAGCCGGCCGCGTCGGCTCCGGAACGGCCGGAAGTCCTCGTCGGAGACCACGGGGTATGCGAGTCGCCGGCTCAGAGCCGGCAGGCCGCGATGTCGGTGACGAGGATGGCCCGCGCACCGAGGTCGTAGAGCTCGTCCATGACCCGGTTGGTCATCCCGCGCGGCACCATCGCCCGGACCGCGCACCAGCTGCGGTCCTGCAGGTGCGACACCGTGGGCGACTCCAGACCCGGGGTGATCCGGCACGCCTCGTCCACGAGGTCGGCCGGGACGTCGTAGTCCATCATCACGTAGGTGCGCGCCGTGACGACGCCCAGCAGCCGGCGCCGGAGTACCTCGAACGCCGCGTCGTCGACCTCTTCCGCGCCGCCGATCCGCCGGATGAGGACCGCTTCGCTCTGGAGGATCGGGTCACCGAACACGGCCAGTCCCTGCGAGCGCAAGGTCGCCCCGGTCTCGACGACGTCGGCGATGACGTCGGCCACCCCGAGGGTGATCGCCGTCTCGACCGCTCCGTCCAGCCGGACCACCGACGCGCGCACGCCCTGCTCGGCGAGGTCCTTCTCCACCAGCCCGGGGTAGCTGGTCGCGACCCGCTTGCCCTCCACCTCGGTGAGCCGTTGCACGTCGCCGGGCCGCGCGGCATACCGGAACGTCGACTTGCCGAACCCCAGCGTCATCACCTCTTCGGCGCTGCTCGAGCTGTCGAGGAGCAGGTCGCGTCCGGTGATGCCGGCGTCGACCGTGCCGGAGCCGACGTAGATGGCGATGTCGCGGGGACGCAGGTAGAAGAACTCGGTGTCGTTGTCCACGTCGGTGACGACGAGCTCCTTGGCATCCCGGCGGACCGTGTAGCCCGCTTCGCGGAGCATCTCCACGGCGGACTCGGAGAGGGATCCCTTGTTGGGAACGGCGATGCGCAACATGATCGGGTCTTCCTACCGGGGTTCCTACAGGTGGGCGTAGACGTCGTCGAGGGCGATGCCGCGCGCGTGCATGAGGACCTGGAGGTGGTACAGCAGCTGGCTGATCTCCTCCGCGGTGCGGTCCGACGACTCGTACTCCGCCGCCATCCAGACCTCGGCCGCCTCCTCGACGATCTTCTTGCCGATCGCGTGCACGCCGGCGTCGAGGGCGGCGACCGTCCCGGATCCCTCCGGTCGGGTCACCGCCTTCTCGCCGAGCTCGGCGTACAGCTGGTCGAAGGTCTTCACGACCCTCAAGCCTACGGGGACCGCCGAGGTGAACTGACCGCCGTCTAGGCCGGAGCGGAGCTCGGCGCCGAGGACTCCTCTGGTTCGCGGTCCGGCTTCTCCGTACGGGTCGCCCGCACCCAGGAGAAGAACCCGTAGATGACGAACACCGCGTAGAACGCATACAGGACCGCGGTCGGGATGTACCCGGAGTGGATGAGCAGCGGCACCCCGACGATGTCGACGCCGATCCAGGCCAGCCAGAACTCGTTCCAGCCGCGGGCCATCGCGTAGGTGGCGATCATCGAGCCGACGAAGATCCAGGCGTCGCACCAGAAGTACCAGCGCGGTGCCGGCCAGCTGGCCCCGATCGTCGCGAAGACCTGCTGGAACACGAGGACGCCGATCAGCCAGGCGCCGCCGAGGGCGAGGCGCTCGCGGTTGGTGGCCCATCGCGGCGTGATGGCCGGTTGGTCCGCGCCGTGCTGGTTGAGCTTGCGGACCTCGTTCCAGCGCCACCAGCCGTAGACGCTCATGATGAGGAAGAAGATCTGGCGGCCGGACTGGCCGAACAGCGGCGCGCGCCCGTCGGCCTGGTCGAAGGTCACCGTGATGTAGACGAAGAACAGCAGGACGTTCCCGATGATGCCGACCGGCCAGGCCCAGACCCGTCGGCGCAGACCACCGATCGCGGATCCCAGGCCGAACAGGACGCCGATCAGCTCGAGCCAGTGCAGCTCATAGCCGGCGACGGGGATGCTGGCCTCGTACAGCCACCGCAACAGATCCATGGGTCTCGTGTCCTTCCCTCGTGCTCAAGCCCTGGGGGCGAGCTCCGGGATGACGTGGTGGGAGGTCGGCGGCGAACCGGTCGCCACGCATACCTCGAACCGCGGAACCGTCATCGGTCCCGCTAACGCGCTGCCTCCCATCCGGACTTTCACCGTCGGTCCCGGAGTTTCACCAGGTCAACCGGCCGCTGGCTGCGGTCGGGTCGCGGACTGTCACCGCCGGTTCGGACTTACACCGACCCCGGAGCACGTCGAGTCGAGTATGGCACGCGGCCGGTTCAGCCCGAACGGCTGGTCACGGTGGAGCTCGAGATCTTCACCACACCGCCCTCGTCGACCAGTCCGAACGTCGTGCGCTCGCGGATGACCCGCCCTGCAGTGGTCGTATAGGTGATCAGCGCTGTCGCGGTCCCGGGCGGCGAGCCGGTGACCTCCGTCGCCGTGACCGCGGAGAAGCCGGACCAGAACCGGTCGTACGACGCGCGGCCACCGGCCACCCGCGTCTGGTAGTCGGCGGTCATCAGCGGCCAGGCCCCGTCGCGGTCGCCGGGCAGCCGCCCGTAGTAGTTGGTGATCGCCGCGGCCAGCCGCTGTTCCGGCGTGGCCGTGGGCGGTGCGCTTGGCGACGACGTCGGGGCTGGAGAGGGCGGTGCGGTCGTCGAGGGGGCTTCCGACGAGGTAGCGGTGGTCGGAGTCGGGGACGAGGTCGGCGTCGGCGTGGGCGTGGCCGAGGAGGGGGACAGCTCGGGCGGCGGTTGCGCAGTCGGGGTGTCGGCCCCGGGACGTAGCAGCAGGAGCAGGGCGGCGGCCAGCGCCGCCACGACCAGGAGCGCGACCACCGTGAGAAGCCCGCGGCGGCGACGCGGCGCCGGCTCGGCCACCACGGTCGGAGGCGGGGTCGGTTCCCGGTCGACGGGCAGGGGCGCGGTCACCGGTTCGTCGGCCGGCGGCCACGCGGCGGTCGGGACGCGAAGCAGCTCGTCCGCCACCTCGGCCATCGGCGGCCGCTGTCGCGGGTCGGTGTCGAGCATCCGGGTCAGCAGCGGCGTCAGGGCGCCCGCGTGCTGGGGCGGGTCCACCTGCCCGGCGGCCACGCGGTGGAGCACCCCGATGGCGTTCGGCTGTTCGCCGAACGGGGGGCGTCCCTCCAGCGCGGCATACAGGGTGGCTCCGAGCGAGAAGACGTCGGAGGCCGGCGAGGAGTTCTCGCCGCGAGCCACCTCCGGCGCGAGGTACGCCGGGGTGCCGGTGAGCATGCCGGCCGAGGTCAGCGTCGCCTCGCCGAACGCGTGCGCGATGCCGAAGTCGCTGATCCGGGCCGTGCCGTCGTCCGCGACGAGGATGTTGGCCGGCTTGACGTCGCGGTGGACGATGCCGGCGGCGTGGGCGGTGGCGAGCGCCGACGCGACCTGTCCTCCGAGCGTCGCCGCCTCGTGCTCGTGGAGGGTCCCCAGCTCACCGAGGATCTCGGCCAGGGTCTGCGAGGGGACGAACTCCATCACCAGACAGGGCTGTCCCTCGTACTCGACGACGTCGTAGATGGCCACCGCGTGGCGGTCCTGGAGCCGGGCCACCACGCGGGCCTCGCGCATCGCCCGCTCGGCCAGCTCCTCCGCCTCGGCCGCGGGCAGCCGGTGCTCGGTGTGCAGCACCTTCAACGCGACCCGTCGGCGCAGCCGCTCGTCCCAGCCCTCCCACACGGCGCCCATCCCGCCCCGACCGACCAGCCGCACGAAGCGGTAGCGGTCGGCGACCAGGGCGTTCGGCGCGTCCACGCACCACTCCTCGCAGCTCGACGACAGTCCC
>DASTNV010000088.1:0-9760 GCA_035762725.1 Lapillicoccus sp.
AGCACCGGCGCCCCGCCCGTTCCGCCGAGGTCCTCGTCCAACAGCGGAAGATTTGCGCCTACCGCCGCGAGAGCAGCCGTGTCACTCCGCACGCCATTTTGGCCTCGTGTGTCACCACCCTGGAGGTCCATGCGGCGCTCCTCCAGTGTTGGGCGGGACCCCCTTGGCAATCCGCTTCTCGCAAAGCTGACATTCCTTGATCGCCATGCTCCGCTCGTGGTCCCACTTGTTGGGCCACCGATGCAGTCCGACGAGGCACCGAAGCTGCTTGCCCATGCCACAACGTTGACGCGCGTCGCACCCGGAGGCAACAGCTCCACGTGGTCACGGCTCTACCCTCGTCGCGCCCTGCGAAATGGGGTGAGCGGGAGCGAGCGGGGAGCACACTGGTTATGACGGTTCCCTCACCCTCGACAGGAGGGCCGGCATGTCGTTCTGGATCTGGGTTGGGATCGCGATCGTCGCCGTCTTGGTTCTAGCGACGGTCATGGATCGGCGACGCCGCGGCGGGTGGTTCATGGGGTACTCGAAGTCGAGCCGTGAGGATCGGATCTTGGGTGAGGAGAAGTGGGGCGGCAACGATCGAGGCAACCCGCCAAGCCTCGGGTAGTTGCGACGAGTCCTTAACGCGCCCAACCGGTCCGCTGCCCTGTCGCGGGCCACCGCCAAACGGGAACCACAACATGCCGGGCGGTAAAGAGAGTACGACAAGGGATGGATCCAGAACCGTGCAGGGTGACGCTGACGCCCAAGCACGAGAAGTCGAACACCTCGCCGTCGTCGTTGATAACGCTCGGGATTCGCTCTATGTCCTCCTCGCCGCGCCACGGGCGGCGGCTTCGACGGTCGCGACATAGTCCTGCCACCACTGATCGTCGTGCGGGTCGAGGTTGAGGTTGTCTGAGCGCATCCCGGCTCGCCCGTCGAGCTGCTCGCGGAGGATGTCGGCGTGGCCGGCGTGCCGGCTTGTCTCGGCCAGAACGTGGACGAGCAACGTGTGCAGCGTGACCTCGGGGCGCGACCACCAGGGCACTCGGCCGCGCGCGCCGAGGTCGAGCTCGTCGATCGTGCGGTCCGCGTGGTCGGTCGCCGCCCGGTACGTGGCGAAAATGTGGTCCCGGGACTCGTCCGCGGTCGCCCACAAGTCGGCGTTCTCGGCGGCATCCCCATCCCACCACGGCAGGTGCGGCAGGAACGGCCGGTCGAAACAGTCGCCGAAGTACCACGCCTCGACCACCGACGCGTGCTTGACCAGGCCGAGCAAGTTCGTGCCGGTACGGGTCAGCGGCCGGCGCGCGTCGTACTCCGACAGCCCCTCGACCTTCCACCGCAGGCCGTCGCGAGCCTGGGTGAGGTACGTGTGCAGCGTCGTTTTGAGTGGGTCGCTCATCGACCTACCGTGCCCCACCCGGGACGCGGCATCGTGCACCGCGCCCCGGGTGTTCCGGCGCGGCTCACGGATGGTTCAGCAGCGGAACCGCTCGTCACCGGCTCCGAGTGGCTCCCAGTCGGCCGGGCAGGCCATCGGCGTGGCCGTCCGGGTCAGGGTTGCCGTACAGCCGACGGCGACCACTTGGGGTGCAGCGGCACGACCAGCGCGGCGTCGCCGGTCACGTGCGGCGCGGCCATCGAGGTTCCGTTGACCCATGGGACCGCAGCGACGAGGTTGGTGCTGGCGACAGCGGTGGCGGCAACGGCGACCATCACGGCCGCCACGGCGACGGAGGCGACAAGGGCTTCTTGACGACTGATGCCCCTTGTCGCCACCCTGAGCGTGACTCCGTTACGGAGCCTGCGAGTGCGACGAGGGGTCGGCGAATGCGCGGGACGAGCACGGGTGGCAGCGCACGGGAGGTGCGCTCGTGAGCCTCACCGTGACCGGCACCGTCGTCGACGAGGCCGGCAAACCGCTGCCTGGGCTCCTCGTCGAGGCCCGCGGCGACTGGTTGCTGACCAGTGAGGTCGTCGACTCGGTGACCACCCGGAACACCGGAGACTTCACCCTCGTCCTGTCCGGGATGCTCGGCGAACCCACCCACCCGTCCTCGTGTCGCGTGCGCGTCGTCGACGACATCGGCCGGCCGATCAGCGACGACAAGGACGTGCCGGGTACCGACGGCAACCAGTCGATCGGCCGGATCACCGTGCGAACCGCCGACCGCACCGGATTGGAGGTCACGAACGGCACCGGGGTTCCCCAGATGGTCAGCGAGGGCAACGCGATGACGCTGCTCATCGACGGATTGGAGGCGTTCGGGTCGGTGGCGACGGACATGGCCAAAGCCGAGAAGTCGCTCAACATGACCCAACTGTTCTTCGGCACCCCGGACTTCGACGCCGACCCGATCAAGGAGAAGCCCAAGCTGGTCTTCGCCTTCGGCGCCCCACCGATCGTCCCGCTCGACCCGCTCCCGGCCGGCCAGGACCCGGCGCCGGTCCCGCGCCCGAAGGACCAACGCCCGGAGCGCCTGGTCCTGGAGGCCGCCCGCAAGAAGGTCAACGTCCGGATCCTGCTCAATGAACCCGTCGCCAGCTGGCCCGAGGGCGTGTTCTGGCTCCTTGCCCTGCCGGTCGCCGCCGCTGGACTCGGCACCGGCGCCGTCGGACTGGTGGCCCTGGTCATGGGGGCGGGCGTGGCGCTTCTGCCGGTGTTTCTCGCCCTGGCCTTCGCCGTCTTCGCGCTCGAGTCCTACTTCGTGAACCGGGCGCTCGACGAGGGTTCAGACGTGGAGGAGCTGCAGGCATACATGGCCAAGGGGGTCGCCGCGCTCCCCCAGCCGCACGGGGACATCATCGTGCGCGGCTTCGAACAACCCGCCCCGGACAACGGGGTGCTGCACACGAAGATGGTCATCGCCGACGGCCAGCGCGCAACCGTCCTCGGATCGCCTTACTCGCAGCGGTATTTCGACGACCAGCGCCACGTCATCGACAACCCCGAACGCGGCGACACGACCTCCGACATCGTCCACGACGTCAGCGTCGGCCTGATCGGACCCGTGATCCGAGACCTGCACGAGACGTTCCGGGTCTACTGGAACGAGGACGTGGAGAACGGCGAGGAGATCCCACCGCTGGAGAACCAGGACGTGGCCGGCAAGCAGGCCTCGGGTACCGACGGCGTCGTCAAGCTCCAGGTGGTCCGAACCCTCAGCGCCGGCCGGTTCAGGTTCCTCAACGGCCGCAGCGAGAAGGGAATCCTCGAGAGCTACCTGCGCGCCTTCAACAGCGCGAAACGGTTCATCTACCTGGAGAACCAGTACTTCACCGACTCGATCATCGCGGACGCCCTCGCGCGCGTCCTCAAGGACCGGACCGACCTCGAGCTCATCTTCCTGCTCAACATCAAGCCGGATGTCCTGCTCTACCCCGGCAAACAAGCGCGGCTGGTCAAGCAGCTGCGCGCGGCAGCGCCGGACCGCGTCGGGGTCTTCACCCGCTGGTCTTATGACCACGCGCACTCTCGGCCCTGGGTGGCCCCGATCTACCTGCACTCAAAGACGGGAGTCGTCGACGACACCTGGGCGACCATCGGCTCGGCCAACCTCGACGGCCTGTCCCTCGACCACAACACGGTTCTCAGCCCGTTGGCCTTCGGCGAGACGACAGCGGCGGAGTGCAACGTCACCATCCTCGAGGGCACCCCAGGCCCGAGCGGTATGGCTCCGGCCGAGCGACTCCGGCGTCGGCTCTGGGCCGAGCACCTCGGGATGGTCGGTGCCGACGGGAACCCACGTCCCGAGGACAACCGACTGGCCGGCACCGCCACCACAAAATGGCTACCGCTCTGGAAGAAGGCGGCCGCCGACGCCCTGACCCACGTGAAGAACGGCACGGCCGCCCCGCTGCCCGGGTTCATCCTCGAGTGCCCCGAGGACGCCGGCGGCCTGGTCACTCCGCGCAAGCACCTCGCGGCTCTCGAAGTCCCGCTCGACCTCAGCGCGCCGAAGGTGCGGCCCATCGGAAGCACCCGGCCGTTCACGTTCTACAGCGGCCGCTGGGGCGTGCCGAACCGCGAGGACTTCGTCGGCGCCACCCGCCGGGAGGAGCCGTGAGCGTCGAGCGCACCCTCCTCGCCGGCGTCGGGAGCGTCCTCACCGCCGCCGGCTCCGTCGGCAAGGTTCCCGGTGGTCCGCGGCTGCTCTTGCGGTCGCTCGGCTGGGACCTGCCGCCTGGGGTCGAGGACATCGGACTGGCCGCCCTCGACATCGGTGACGTCGGCGAGCGGCTCACGGCCTGGACCGACCTCGCCTCGGACCCCGAGGCCGACGAGGGTGACACCTCCGCGGCGCTCGCGGAGCTGGCGATCTCGGTCGGTCAGGCGATCGTGTCGCTGTCTGAAGTCGAGCTCGTCGCCCCGCAGGACTACCTCGACCGCACCCACATCGTCGACGAGTTCCTCCCCCGCCTCCTCGAGCTCTACCTCGTCCAGTCCTCGGCCGTCGCGTCGCGCGCGGCATTCGACGTGGCCGTACTGCTCGGACTGATGGAGCTGCGGCCGATGCCCGCGGACCCGACCATCTTCCAGGTGGCGCACCTTCGCCACATCGTCCACTGGGACCGGATGGGCACGCTCGTCACCGAGCCCTCCGACCTGCTGCGCGACGTATACGGCTGGGGCACACCGGCATACGACGCCACGGCCCTCGTCGTCAACGTCGGCGCGGTGCTTCAGCACATTGCCGTCGGCGTGCGGCGCCGCGAGCTCGGCGCCCTGCCGTTGATGCGCTTGCACGGCGGCGCGCCGCCCCCGCACCCTCCGATGCCGCAGCTGTTCCTCCCGTTGCTCGGCTCCGACGTGGCCGGCTCCAGCGAGGCCGGACTGACCGTCTTCGGGCTCCCGCCGACGACTGCCGCCGGGCCGGACGGCGGGCTCGGGATCGCTCCGTATGCGCGTGGTACTGCCGAGCTCCGGGTGCCGCTCACCACGCGGCTCTCGGTCGGTCTGTCGGGGCAGGGCGACCTCGGCACGGGCACCGCCCTGGTCCTGCGGCCGGGTACCGACCCGGACCTGCGCACCGGTCTCAACACCGAGAACCCCGCGCTGGCCGGCGCAGGCGCGACGCTGAGCATGGACCTCACCCTGGCCGACCCGGACGGGTCCGAACCGGTCTCGCTCCTCGCCGAGGATGACGTGTCCCTCACCGCGCGGTCGTTCGTCGTTGCCGTCACCATCGACGTGACCGGCGACGGCGCCGACGCGGTCCTCAAGCTGGCGATGGCCGGCGGTCACTTCACCGTGCGGCAGACCGGGTTGCCGTTCGTCGACGACCTGCTCCCCGACGAGGGGCTCTCGGTCGACGTCGACGCCGACCTCACCTACTCGTCGCGTGACGGCGTCCGGCTGAGCGGGCAGGCCAGTCTCACGCTCTCGCGCGCCGTCGGGGCGCGGCTGGGCCCGGTGACCATCGACCGCTATGAGCTGGCGCTGGGCACCTCTGGCGGCGGGCTCAACGCGGGCCTCGGCGTCGCCGCCACGCTGACACTGGGCCCGGTCGACCTGTCGGTCGCGGGTGTCGGCGTCCGCGCGTCGGTCGAGCCAGGGTCGGGCAACCTCGGCGCTGCCGACCTCGCCGTCCGCGCGACGCCGCCGAACGGCATCGGCATCGTCATCGACGCCGAGGTCGTCACAGGAGGCGGGTTCGTCCAGCACGACGCGAACGGCGACTACGTCGGCGCCCTCGAGCTGACCCTCGGCAAGGTCGGCGTCAAGGCGGTCGGGCTGCTCACACCCGGGCACGACTGGTCGCTGCTGCTGTTGCTGTACGCGCAGATCCCGCCGATCCAGATCGGGTTCGGCTTCACCCTCGACGGCATCGGCGGGGTGATCGGCATACAGCGGGCCGTAAATATCTCGGCGCTGGTGACGGGAATGCGCACCGGCGCGTTCGACGACCTGCTCTTCCCGCCGGACCCCGTGGGCGACGCGCCGAAGATCATCGCCACCCTGAGAACCCTGTTCCCGCAACGCAAAGGGACGCTGACCATCGGGCCGATGGTCGACGTCCACTGGGGCAAGCCGGTGATCATCACGGCTCGCCTGGCGGTGATCCTCCAACTGGACAACGCCTTGAGTGACGGGTCCCTCGCGCTGTCGAAGGTCGTCGTCGTCGGTCAGCTGCGCGTGGCCGTCGGACCGACCGAGGAGGACCCCGACGCCCGGGTCCTCATCCTCAACATCGACGTGCTCGGGTTCTGGGACCTCACCGAGAAGCGGTACGGGTTCATCTCGGCGCTGCGCGACTCCAGCGTCGCCGGGATCGACCTCACCGGCGGACTGGCGGTCTTCGGCGAGTACGGCGACCAGCCGCGGTTCCTCCTCGCGGCGGGCGGTTTCAACCCTCGGTTCAAGGACGTCCCGGCCATGATCGGCGGCGGTGTCGCGCGGCTCGGGGCGTCGTTCTCGGTCGGTCGGTTCGACCTGACCCTCGCGGGGTACTTCGCGGTGACACCGGCGACGATCCAGGCCGGGTTGGATCTCCATGCGACGGCGAAGATCGGCCCGGTCGGGCTGGAGGGCCGAATCGGGTTCGACGTCCTCATCTACCGGCGACCGCGCACCCATTTCATCGCCGACTTCCGGTTCTCCGCCGAGGTCACGTACCGCGGCCACAGCCTGGCCGGCGTCAAGGTGGCCGGCACCATCGAGGGCCCGGGCGCTTGGCACGTCGTCGGCAAGGTCAGCTTCTCGATCCTCTGGTGGGACATCTCCAAGTCGTTCGACGAATCGTGGGGCACCGCGCCTCCGCTGCTCGTCGACCAGGTCGACGTCCGGGCGATCCTCGCCGCCGAGCTGGCGACCCCGGGCAACTGGTCCGCGGAGGTGCCCTCCGGAAACCAGTCGATGGTCACGTTGGCGCCCCGCCGCGGCGACGACGCGCCTCGGGCCCACCCGCTCGCCCGCTGCGTGTTCGTCCAGCAGGCGGTTCCACTCGGTTTGGCACTCGATCGGTTCGGCGACGCGGCCGTAACCGGGCCGAACCAGTTCGACGTCGTGGGGGTCACCGTGGGCGGCGCCCCCGTGACGTCGATCGCCACGCTGAGCAACACCCAACCGGTCCGCCAGCACTTCGCGCGCGCCCAGTTCGTCGAGGTACCCGAGGAGGACCGGCTCACCCGGCCGGCATACGAGGAGCTCGACGCCGGCGTCGAGTTCACTTCCTCGGGGTACGACGTCAGCGCACACGGGGTCCGCACGCCGATGAGCTACGAGACGCGCTACCTCGATCTGGAGACCGGGGAGATCCGCCCCGAGAACCGTCCAGACACGTCGGGCCAGGGCCTCGGCCACGCGGTGCTCCAGGCCTTCGGCCGGTACGGCGCCGCCGGCCGCGCCGCGCAGCGAGTCGTCGAGCAGACCGCAGCCGTGCGGATGCCGCTCGCCGTCGGCGAGCCGCAGGTGGTGGCCGCCGACCGCGGGTCGATGGATCTCGTCGACGTCGGCGGCGCGGCCACGACCGCGGACATCGTTGTGGAGCAACGGATTCGGCGGGCCGGGGTCGCCGCACAGATCGTTGAGCGCTTCGAGCTGGCGGGCGCGTGAGGACCTGACGTGGCCGACTTCACCTTCCTGCCGTGGGCCCGTCGGGGCCTGGCCGGCCGCGTCCCTGCTGTCGCGCTGGACGACCCGCTGCCCGCCCAGGTGACGGTGGACGTCGGCGTCACGCTGAGCTCGTTGCCCGAGCAGCGGTACACGTTGACCGTCAACGGTCCCGGGGACGTCATGGGCCTCGACCCGCGAGTCGTGATCCGCACCGACCCGCGACCGAACAGCGTGGACGTCGAGCCGAACTACCTGCCACTGATCGAGTTCGACCCTCCGGACCTGCCCTGGCTCTTCACCCCGGCGTCAAGTGGTCCGGACGACCGGCTCCGGCCGTGGTGTGTCCTCGTCGTCGTCGACCTCGCCGTCGTCGACCGCCCCCAGCTCGAACCCGGCCGCCCGCTACCGGTCCTCGAGGTACCCGCGGCACTGGTCGCGACCGAGCTGCCGGACCTCGCCGAGTCCTGGGCCTGGGCGCACGCCCAGGTGGTGGCGCCCGACGGCGAGGACCCCGCGACCGCCATCGCCGCCCGGCCGGCGATGAACGTCTCCCGACTGCTCGCGCCACGACGGCTCGAACCCGGGACGCGGTATGCGGCCTGCCTCGTCCCGGCCTTCGACGCCGGCGTGGTCCGTGGCCTCGGCGGAGAGCCGGACGCCGGCGGGTCGCTCGCCCCGGCCTGGCCGGTCCCTGGTGGTGGCGACGTGCGGCTGCCGGTCCTCTACTCCTGGGAGTTCGCCACGGGTTCGGTCATCGGCGACTTCGAGCAACTGGCCTCCCGGCTGCGGCCGTTCGCCGTCCCGGCCGACGGCGGTGGCGAACCGATGTATATCGGCGCGGCCGGCCCGGAGCTGCCGGCGCGCGGCGCCACCGACCCCGACGCATACCTCGTCATGGACGGCGCGCTGCGCGCCTGGCAGGGGGCGACCGCCGCCCTCGGCGAGGTTCCCGATGACGTCCGCACCGCCCTGCGGAACACCCTCGACGCGGTGGGTGACCAGGTCACGGCCGGTCCCAGCCCGTCGACGCCGGTCCTCGGGCCACCGCTCTACGGCGCATGGCCGGTGCTCCAGCACACCGTGCCGGCCGAGGAGCCGATCTGGCTGCGCGAGCTGAACCTCGACCCTCGGTCGCGCGCCGCGGCCGGACTGGGGGCGGAGGTCGTGCGCCAGAACCAGGAGGAGTTCGTTCAGTGGTGTTGGGAGCAGGTCCAGGCCGTCCTCGACGCGAACCAGCTGCTCAGCCGGACCAGGCTGTCGCTCGAGGTGCTGCGCCGGGTGCACGAGCGGCACTTCGCGCCGATGCCCGAGGACCGGCTGCTGATGATGACCGCCCCGATGCACAGCCGCACCCGGCGCGGGGCGATCACCATCACGGCGTCGATCGGCCGGGCCAGCCTGCCCGACGCCGCCGCCGACCCGGCGCTCCGACGGCTGACCAGCCCGCAGCGGCCGGTGCTGCGCGCGGCCGTGGCCCGAGCGAACCCGGGCGGCCCGCCGCCGGTCTCGGCCCGCGTGGGGATGGTGGCCCGGCTGGCCGCCACCGGCGAGGGCCTCGACGTGAACCCCACGGCGTTCGTCCCGCACGGCCTCATGGGCATCCCCGAGATGGCGACGGTGACCTTCGACCCGAACGCCGACGCGGTCGACCTCACCCCAATCGGTATGCCGGTCGCCGTCCCCACCGCGCTGGTCACCCAGGTCAAGAACGACACCGTGACGGTCACCGCCGACCCCCACCCGCGGATTACGCGGCGTGCCGACCTGACCGCAGGGGTGCTCGGCGAGCGCCACCTTCAGGACGCGCGCGACCTGCGCGAGCAGGTCGGGTCGCCCTGGTACAGCGTCTACGACCTGCTCAGCTTGGTCACCCCGGCAAAGCGGATCACCGACCCGGCGACGGTGCAGCGGCTGACGGTCGCCGTCGACCACGTCGCCGAGGCCGAGGTCATCGTCGGATCGCCGCCGCCGGACTTCCAGCCGCTCGGGATGGGGACCGTCGGCCAGTCGCTGCTCGCCCAGACCGACCCGCAGGCCTCGGTGCCGAGGCGGCTCGCCGCGATGCTCACCACGGACGCCGTCACCGCGCCACTCGTCGAGGCAGCCTCGGGGGTGGCCCTCGCGCCGAACCAGGACCGGGTCATGGTCGCCCCCACCCTCGACGTGCCGCTCTACCCCTACCTTGCCCGCGTCGACCCGGGCCGGTTCCTGCCGGGC
>DASTNV010000089.1:0-2614 GCA_035762725.1 Lapillicoccus sp.
CCACCGGATCACGCGCGTGGCGAGTGCTGTACCACTCGACCGACCTGGCCGGCCGCGACACTGTCCTGTCGGGGATCGTCGTCGCGCCGACATCGACGACGCCAGCCGCGGGACGCGCTGTCGTCGGCTGGGGTCACCCGACGACCGGTGCCACCGCAGGTTGCGCGCCTTCCAACGGGATCGACCCGTACCTCGTCATCGAGGGCCTGCCGGCCCTGCTGTCGGCCGGGTACGTCGTCGTCGCCCCCGACTACCCCGGCCTGGGGGTCACGGGGCCGAGCTCGTACGTCATCGGGACCAGCGAAGCCCGCAGCCTGCTCGACGCAGTCCGAGTCGCTCGCCAGCTGCCGACTGACGCCTCGACCCGGACCCTCCTCTGGGGACACTCGCAGGGCGGCCACGCCGTGCTCTTCGCGGCTCAGGAAGCGGCCTCGTATGCGCCGGAGCTCGCCCTCCGCGCGGCCGCGGTGGCCGCCCCCGCCGCCGATCTCGCGGAGCTGCTCGACGCCGACATCGGCGACGTCTCCGGGGTCACCATCGGGTCCTACGCCTTCGCTGCATATCAGCAGGCCTACGCCCCGCTTTACCCAGGTCTCGAGCTGACCAGCATTCTCACCGACGCGGGCGCGGCCGTGACCCCGACGATGGCCCAGCTCTGCCTGTTCGGCGACAACCTCAAGCTGCACACCATCGCCCGACCACTCATCGGCGGATACCTCCGCAGCGACCCGGCGTCGACGCCGCCGTGGGGCACGCTGCTCGCCGAGAACACGCCGGGACCGCCGCCGTCAGGCCTTCCCGTCTTCGTGGCGCAGGGCGGCGCCGACACCCTCGTCGTGCCGACGGCGACCGAGGGATACGTCACAACCGCCTGCGAGGGCCGCGGTCGAATGACCTTCCGCCTCTACCCCAAGGACACCCACGGGACCATCGCGACCGCGGCGATGCCCGACGCGCTGGCGTTCCTTTCCGGGGCGCTGGCCGGTGCGCCTCCCGCGAGCACCTGCTGACGATCTGCTGACGGTCGGCTGACGCTCCCTGTGAACATTCAACAAACCTTTCACAGATTGTGATCTGGGCCATATTCTTGGGGCCGTGCCGAGGTCAGGGGCCACGTCGACACGGGAGCACGCGGTGGTGTTCTGCGACCGCGCCGACCGTGTGGTCGAGCGGCTCGCCGACTACGTCGCCAGCGGGCTCAGCCAGGGCGATGCGGTCGTGGCCGTCCTCACTCCCGAGCACGCCGCGGCCCTCCACGCGGCGCTGCGATGCACGGACGCGCCGGCCGAGACAGCGGCGGCCGAGGGCTGGTTCGTCGTCCTCGACGCCGCCCAGACGATCGCGACCTTCGTCGTCGACGGCGTTCCCGACCGAGCGCTCCTCGCCGAAAGCGTGGGCGCACTGATGGCCAGCCTCGCGGCCACCGGACGACAGGTCCGGGCGGCCGGCGAGATGGTCGTGGTGCTCTGGGCGGAGGGCAACATCACCGCGGCCCTCGAGCTGGAGGACGCGTGGAACGAGCTCGCGGACCGTCACGGGTTCTCCCTCCTCTGCCCCTACCCCGCCACCGTCCTCGACAGCGCGGAGCTCGAGCAGGTCGGCCGGCTCTGCGACCTGCACAGCGAGGTCATCGCGCCGGAGCGGTATGCGTCGGCCGTCGACGTCTCGTCTCCCGCCGCGAGCGGGGTGTTCGTCCCGGCGCCGGAGGCGGTCGCCGCGACGCGTCGCCTGGTGGCCCGCGCGGTGACCGAGTGGTCGACATCCCAGGGCGGCGCTCCGGACGACCCCCTCGTCGCCGACGCCTGCCTCGTCGCGTCCGAGATGGCGGCCAACGCGGTGACCCACGCGCGGTCCGCGTTCGAGGTGACGGTGACCTGCTCGGACGGGTCGGTCCGGGTGGCGGTCTCCGACATCGGGCCGGGCTCGGCCCAGACGCACGAGGTCGGGCCGCTCGACGTCGCCGGCCGAGGTCTGGCCATCGTCGAGGACGTCGCCGACCGATGGGGATGTGAGAACGTGCCCGGCGGCAAGGTCGTCTGGGCCGAGCTCACGGCCCACGGGCCGGTCGCCGGCGCGAGCTCGTTCTGAGGTCGCGCTGACCGCCACCGACTGGGACGGCGGTCGCTACCGTCGCGTCAACTCGCTGCAGCAGTGGCTGGCCGCCCGGGCGATCGAAGGTGTCGACCTCGCCGGAGTCCACCGGCTGCTGGACGTCGGCTGCGGCGACGGCCGGATCACCGAGTCGCTGGTCGACCGCATTCCCGGTGGTCAGGGGGTCGGTATCGACCCCTCTCCGCGGATGATCGCGGTGGCGCCGTCATCGGACCGGCTGACTTTCGAGGCGGGTTCGGCCGAGACCATGACCTTCCGGGACGCGTTCGACCTCGTGGTCTCCTTCAATGCGTTGCATTGGGTCCAGGACCAGACCGCCGCGCTGGCCGCGATCGCCGTCGCGTTGCACACGGCAGGGCGCGCGACCCTGGTCTTCGTCTGCGACGGACCGCGGCCGAGCATCGAGGACGTGGCTATGTCGGTCACCTCCTCACCGCAGTGGGCAGGGTGGTTCGGACAGTTCTCGGCTCCGTACGTGCACCCGGATCCCGTTCAATGGCAA
>DASTNV010000090.1:0-5369 GCA_035762725.1 Lapillicoccus sp.
TACGAGCGGTCGCTCGATGTCATCACCATGGGCCGCGACGCCGGACTAGTGACCAAGTCCAACCTCATCCTCGGTATGGGCGAGGAGGACCACGAGATCGAGCAGGCCCTCCGCGACCTCCACGAGGCCGGCACGGACATCGTCACGATCACCCAGTACCTGCGCCCCTCCCCGCGCCACCACCCGGTGGACCGGTGGGTCCGGCCGGAGGAGTTCGTCCACTGGTCCGAGGTGGCCGACGAGCTTGGGTTCAAGGGCGTCATGGCCGGCCCGCTGGTCCGGTCGTCCTACCGCGCCGGCCGCCTCTGGGCGACCGCCATGAAGCACTGGGGCCGCCCGATCCCCGAGCAGCTGTCCCACCTCGCCGCGGCCGCCGACTCCCCCGCCCGCCAGGAGGCGGCAGCGTTGGTGGCGCGTACCGCCACCGCCGTATCCTGAGCCCTATGGCCAAGGACCCGGCGACGACGCCCGCGAAGAAACCCGGACGGATCGCCCAGGTCAAGCAGGTCTTCGTCGCCGCCAAGGCGGTCGACCCTGCCATCGGTTGGTGGATGGCGCTCGCCGCGCTCGGCGTCCTCGTCGTCGCCGCGGTCGTCGGGATCATTTTCAACGTCCTGGTCTTCGCGCTGATCCTCGGCCTCCCGACCGCCTTCCTGGCGGCGACGATCGTCCTCAGCCGCCGGGCCGAGCGCGCCGCATACAAGCAGATCGAGGGCCAGCCCGGGGCGGTCGGCGCGGCGCTCCGCTCGATCCGCCGTGGGTGGTACATCGAGGAGACCCCGGTCGCGGCGGACGCCCAGCGGGCCACCGACCTGCAGTCTGCGGCGCTGGTCTACCGCGCCGTCGGCCGACCGGGCATCGTGCTGATCGGCGAGGGACCACCGGGGCGGGCCCAGAAGCTGCTCGCCGCGGAGCGCCGGAAGGTCGAGCGGGTGGCCTCCGGCGTGCCCGTCATCCTGCTGCGGGTCGGCGAAGGCGGCGGCGAGGACGAGGTGGGGATCCGCAAGCTCGCCAACCGCGTACAGCGACTCAAGCCGGTGCTCACCAAGGCCGAGGTCGCGGTCGTCAACAAGCGGCTGAAGTCGATCGGCGGGGTGCGGCCGCCGCTGCCCAAGGGCGTCGACCCCACCAAGGTCCGGATGGACCGCAAGGCGATGCGCGGCCGGTAAACCGGCTGAGCCCACCTGGCCCCGACGCATACCATCCTCGGTATGCCCAGCCCGTCCACGCTCGCCGCGTTCACTGTCACGGCGCTGCTGTTCATCCTCTTTCCGGGCCCGGCGATGCTCTTTCTCGTGGCCCGCGGTGTCGCCGGCGGCCCCAGGGTCGGCGCCTTGTCGGCCCTCGGCATCGAGACGGCCAATGCGGTCTACGTCGTCGCGACCGCCCTGGGGCTGACCGCACTGCTCGCGGCGTCGTCGGTGGCGTTCACGGCGATCCGGTATGCCGGTGCCGCCTACCTGGTCTACCTCGGCATCCGCACCCTGCGGGACCGGTCCACCCTGCACGCGCCCGTCGTCGGGGCGGGTTCGCTGGGCGGCTGGCGGAGCTGGTGGCAGGGGTTCCTCGTCGGGATCGGCAACCCCAAGGCGGCGCTGTTCTTCCTGGCCTTCTTCCCGCAGTTCATCCACCCGGAGGCCGGACCGGCATGGGCCCAGGTCCTCGTCCTGGGGTCGATCATCATCGTCATCGGCTCGGTGCTGGACGTGTCCTACGGCGTGTTCGGCGGTCTGGTTCGCGGGCGGCTGAAGGCCAGCGTCCGCGGCATCCGGCGCGGCCGGATCGCCGTAGGCCTGACCTACATCGGGCTCGGCGGGCTGGCCGCGGCCACCGGGACCCGGGCGGCCTAAGCGGTTCTCGCGGTCCGGGCTCGGGCCAGCTCGTCGAGGAGCACGTCGACGAACCGGTCGACCCGCTCAGGCACGTCGCGAAGGAAGAGGTCCGGCTCGATGACCTCGAGCTCGATGAGGACCGGAGCGTCCTCCCAGTCCACGAGGTCGACGCGGGCGTAGGTCAGCCGGCCCGGTGCGGCCGCCATGGCCGCCAGCGCGACCTGGAGCTCGGCCGAGTTCGGCTGGTGGTCGGACTCGGTCCCGCCCAGGTGGCGCTGCGAGCGGTAGTCGCCCTCCTGAGGCACCTTGCGCACCGCGTGGGAGAACTGGCCGCCGAAGAAGAGCAGCGACCGCTCGCCGTCGACGATGGCCGGCACGAACGGCTGGACGATGACGTCTCCGTGGTCGGTCAGCCGCTCGGTCACCCGGCTGAGCGCGGGGTCGTCGCGGCGGCCGCGCCACGCGTGCCGAGCGGCGCCGTCGACGGCCGGCTTGACGACGATCTCCTCCCACTCGACCTCACGCACCTGGTCGGCGACGTCGGTGGACGGTCCGGGGATCAGCACGGTCGGGACGGTCGGGACGCCCTTGGCCTCCAGCTCGACGAGGTAGCCCTTGTGCGCGTTCCAGCGCAGCACGTCGGCGGGGTTGACCAGGGTGGTCTGGCGCTCGACGCGAGCAGCCCACTCGAGGAACTGGGTGACGCGGTCGAAGTAGTCCCAGGGCGTGCGGACCACGACGAGGTCGTAGACGCCCCAGTCGCAGTCCGCGTCCCAGGCGACGATGTCGGTCGGGACGCCCTTCGCCTCGAGCGCGGCGGCGGCGACGTGGATCTCCGGCTCCTGGTACCGATCGTCGGCACAGGTGACGAGGACGACCTGGGCGCGCGGCTCAGCAGACATGGTGGTCAGTCTTTCGACTCACGGCGCGACCTCCAACTTGACGCTGCGTCGGGCGAGTTGACTCGCGTTGCACCTCGAGTCAACTCGCTCGACGCAGCGTCGAGTCGCCCCACACACTGAAAAGCACACAGCCAGCTCGGGGGAAGGGTGCCGTCAGCGTCGGATGAGGACGGTGGTGGCGGCCTTGTCGTGCAGGCCACGCTGGTCGCGGTCCCAGATCAGGGCCGGGATCGCCAGGCACAGCAGCACCGTCCGGATCAGTACCTGGAGGAACGTCGCCCGCTCGCCCGTCATCGAAACGAGCCGCAGCCCGAGTAGTCGCTGCCCGAACGTCGAACCGAGCGTCGAGAGCAGCACGAGGTTCTCCAGCCCAAAGATCAGCAGCGGCCACCACGAGCCCGGCTGGCCCTGCCCGAACCCGGAGCCCGTGAACGCATACGCGATGAGCTGGCAGAGGACCCAGTCGATGAGGATCGCGACCAGCCGTCGCCCGAACCGGCCGATCGAACCGGGCCCGGACTGTGGCATACCGAGCCGGCGTCCGGGATAGTCGGTGTCGGCGTCCGGCCGCTGGGCGTTCGGACCCTCGAGCCAGGACCCGACGTCCTTGCGGTCCACCACGCGGGCGCCTCCTGCCGATTCACGTAACTCGTGCGAAACATTGGGGTCACGGGCGGGAAATGCCCTCGTCCTAGTGTCTCACCCCGAACCGAACCGCAGCCCGCCCGTCATGCCCGCCCCAGGAGGTTGGATGTTCAGCTCACCCGACGAGGTCCTCGAGTTCATCGAGAAGGAGGACGTGAAGTTCGTCGACATCCGGTTCTGCGATCTGCCCGGCGTCATGCAGCACTTCAACGTGCCGGCCAAGAGCCTCGACCTCGACTTCTTCAAAAACGGCCAGATGTTCGACGGGTCCTCGATCCGCGGCTTCCAGGCGATCCACGAGTCGGACATGAAGCTCATCCCGGACCACACCACCGCGTACGTCGACCCGTTCCGGGCCGAGAAGACGCTGATCATGAACTTCTCGATCGTCGACCCGTTCACCGACGAGCCGTACAGCCGCGACCCGCGCAACATCGCGGCCAAGGCCGAGGCGTACCTCAAGTCCTCCGGCATCGCCGACACCGCCTACTTCGGCGCGGAGGCGGAGTTCTACATCTTCGACGACGTCCGGTTCGAGACGAAGCAGAGCGCGAGCTACTACTACATCGACTCGATCGAGGCGGCCTGGAACACGGGCCGCGCCGAGGACGGCGGCAACCGCGGCTACAAGACCCGGTACAAGGGCGGCTACTTCCCCGTGCCGCCGGTGGACCACTTCGCCGACACGCGTGACCAGATCGTCCTCAACCTCGCCTCGGTGGGCATCGACGTCGAGCGCTCCCACCACGAAGTCGGCACGGCGGGTCAGCAGGAGATCAACTACCGCTTCAACACGCTGCTCCAGGCCGGCGACGACATGATGAAGTTCAAGTACACCGTGAAGAACACGGTGTGGGGGCTGGGCAAGACGGCAACCTTCATGCCCAAGCCGATCTTCGGCGATAACGGCTCCGGTATGCATACGCACCAGTCCCTCTGGAAGGACGGCGAGCCGCTGTTCTACGACGAGAGCGGCTACGGCGGGCTCTCGGACATCGCTCGCTGGTACATCGGTGGCCTGCTCGCCCACGCGCCCGCACTGCTGGCGTTCACCAACCCGACGATGAACAGCTACCACCGGCTGGTCCCGGGCTACGAGGCGCCGGTCAACCTCGTCTACTCGGCCCGCAACCGGTCCGCCTGCGTGCGCATCCCGATCACCGGGACCTCGCCCAAGGCCAAGCGCATCGAGTTCCGCGTGCCGGACCCGTCGTGCAACCCGTACCTGTCCTTCGCCGCGCAGATGATGGCCGGCCTCGACGGGATCAAGAACCGCATCGAGCCGCCGGAGCCGGTGGACAAGGACCTCTACGAGCTGCCGCCGGAGGAGCACGAGTCGATCGCGCAGGTCCCGGCCTCGCTGCCGGACGTCCTCGACGCGCTCGAGGCGGACCACGAGTTCCTCCTCGCCGGTGATGTCTTCACTCAGGACCTCATCGAGACCTGGGTCGACTACAAGCGGACCATGGAGGTCGACCAGATCCGGTTCCGTCCGCACCCGCACGAGTTCGAGATGTACTTCGACATTTAGGACATTTGCGCACGTCACAGGCTGTTGGCCTCGGCGCTGGACGTACCTTGGACGTACCTGGCCGCTCCACCTGCCTCAACCGCCCATCGGTGACCATCACCGAGGACGCCCTTACCGCAACTCACCGTTGCCGGTAAGGGCGTTCTCGGGTGCTGCCCGCCAACGCTCCCGCAGTCACCGCCGCTTAGACGCCGAGCCTCAGCCCGCTTGACTCGTGGCCCGTCACGTTGTCGATGACCCCAGGGGCCTGCCCGCATCTGCCAGCGGCACGCCCGAGGGAGGACCGATCGAACCGTCTACCGGCGGCCTGCCAGCAAGCGCGGGAGTACACGCTCAGGGGCGTCGTCTCCGCGTGAACGTGCCGGAGGTCTGTTCGGGGTGGCGGTGCCGGATGCGGGTTGGATGTGGGCGTACGCGCTGCGGGCGTTCCAGGTTGGGAAGGCCCGGACCAACCACGAT
>DASTNV010000091.1:0-4455 GCA_035762725.1 Lapillicoccus sp.
AGGAGCTTGGCGACCCGACGCGCCGCCTCCTCGCCCTCCGGCAGCAGCGGAAGGTCGGTGACCCCGGTGTGCTGGCCGGACTTCGACCACTCCGTCTCACCGTGACGGAGGAGGACGAGATGTCCCTGAGGCTCGGGCGGCTGGCTGGGCACGCTGGTCACGTCGCCACTGTAGGGGCGACGCTCTGGCAGGGTGGCCGCATGGACCTCGCGTATCGCATCGTCAACGTCTTCACCGTCGGCGACGACCCGTTCTCGGGCAATCCGCTGGCCATCTTCGAGGACGCCGCGGGCGTGAGTGACGAGCAGATGCAGGCGATCGCCCGGCAGCTGAACCTCAGCGAGACGACCTTCGTGACCGGTCCGGGTGAGGACGGTGTCGACGCCGACGTGCGGATCTTCACGCCGGAGTACGAGCTGCCGTTCGCCGGGCACCCGACGCTCGGCACGGCATACGTCGTGTCGTCTCTCCTCGGCGGGCGCGACCACGTGGTTCTCGGTATGCCGGCGGGCCGGGTTCCGGTGGCGGGCAACGGTTCCCGTTGGGTGCTCACCACAGCGGTGGCGCCGAGCACCCGCCAGGTCGACGTCGCCACCGAGGACCTGGCCGCGATGGTCGGCGTCGACCCGAGCGACATCGGCGACGGCCCGCTGTGGGTGGACACCGGCATTGAACAGCTGATCCTCCCGCTCACCTCGGTTGACGCGGTGCGCCGGGCGCAGGTCGACCCAAGGCTGCTGCGCGCCCACGGTGAGTCGAACCGGGGCGAGGCGCTGGTCTACCTCTGGGCCCCGACCGGCGACGAGACGGTCGAGGCCCGGCTGTTCTTCACCCAGGGCGCCGGCGCGATCGAGGACCCGGCCACCGGCTCCGCCTGCGCGAACCTCGGTGGCTGGTGGCATGCCCGCGGCGAGCGCGGGATGCGCCGCACCGTGCGACAGGGCGACGCGGTCCACCGGCCGTCGGTGCTGCAGCTCGAGGTCGACGGCGACGGCGGCATCCATGTCGGCGGAACGGTGCTCGAGCTCGGCACCGGGGTTTTCCGGCTCAGCGGTCAGTAGCCCGCCGGTCGGGGTTCCGGCGTCAGCACGACGGCCGGCCGCGACCCGCTGCTTTGCGGTGACGACCACGCGACGGCCAGCACGCACCCGCACCAGACCAGTAACCCCAGCGCGACGGCCAACGCGAGTCCGCGCAGCCGTAGCGGTCCCACGCCGCTTCCGATGGTCAGTGTCGTCATGACCACCAGCGTCGAGGCCCGCCCCAGCGGACACGTCCGAGCCCGCCCTGGATCCGCTCAGGGCTAGCCCTGAGACGGATGGGCCTGGTGGGCGCGACACTGAGCGGGTGACCTCGCGGTCGGTGTTGGGACGGGTCCTCGTCGGGCTCGTGGTGGCCGCCTGCCTGGTACCGACCGTCGTCCTGCTCCAACAGGACGGCTGGGCCACCGCTCCGACCGCGCTCGCCCAAGGGTGTCTCATCGCCGCCGGCCTTCTCCTCTGGTCGGGCCCGACCTGGCGGGAAGGGTTCGCCGCCCTGCTCGCTTCCGCCCTGCTCGGGGTCGCGCTGATGGACAGCGAGCCGTTCGCGAGCCTCGGCGGCTACTGGCTGGAGGCCGGCTGGCTCGCCTACTGGGCCGCCGCGCCGCCCATCGCCTACGTCGTGCTGGCGCATCCGCAAGGTCGGCTGTCGGTCCCGCGTCACCGCTGGCTGCTGCTGGTGGTCAGTCTCTGGGCGTACCTCCTGCCGCTGGTCCGGGCCGGGGCGTGGGATCCGGCCTTCGCCGGCTACGCCGGGCCGGCGCGCTGGACATCGTGGTGGCCGTCCGAAGCCCTCGACCGCGGCCTGTTCTGGGTCCAGGTGGCGTGCTGTGTCGGCATCGTCGGCTGGTTCGTCGTGGAGTGCGTCCTCCGGTGGCGCGGCGCGCAGGGCCTGGCCCGGGTGCCGGTCCGGTGGGCGTCCGGCGCCGGGATCGCCCTGGCCGTCGGCGTGCTGGTGCGCCAGGTCGGCAACAGTGGGGTGCTTGATGGCGTCGTGCCCGAGTCGGTGCTCACCGCCCTCGGGTGGCTGCTGCCGCTCTCGCTGGCTGTCGCCGTCGTGCTGCTCGTCGGCATCGGCATCCGCGGCGCCGTGCGCCGTAACGCTGTCACCGAGTCCGTTCTCCGAGCTGGCGGCGAACCGCGGGCGGTCGAATCCGCGCTGCGCCACGATCTCCTGGACCCGGACCTGCGGGTCGCCTTCGCGATCGACGGTGAGTGGGTCGGTTCGGACGGGGTGCGGTTTGCCCAGTCCACAGCGCCCCACCGGACCGAACACGTCCTGCTGTCCGACCCGGAGGGACAGCCCCTCGTGACAGTCGACGTCGCGGCCAGCGCCTCCGCTGACCCAGCCTTGCTCCGCGCCGCCCTCGACGCGGCGACACTGGCGCTCGACAACGCGCGACTCACGGTCGAGCGCGAGGTGCACCTCGCCGAGATCAGCGCGTCACGGGCGCGGATCGTCGAGTCGGGCCTTCGCCAGCGGCGCCAGCTGGAGCGCGACCTGCACGACGGCGCCCAACAACATCTCCTGGCCGTCTCGGCAAGCCTCAGCCGAGCCGAACGCGTGGACCGCCCGGACGACGTGTCGGCGGCGATCGACGATGCGAAGGCCGCGCTCCGTGTCGCGCTGGACGAGCTGCGGAACCTGGCCCGCGGCGTCCACCCCGCGGCCCTCAGCCAGCACGGTCTGTCCGGTGCGCTGGACAGCCTCGCGGCCACCGCTGGTGACCTCGACGTGCGGATCTCCGACGACCTGGCCGACGGGGTTCGTCTCGGCGCCACCACCGAGGCGACGGTTTACTTCGTCGTCGCCGAGGCGGTCACCAACGCCCGCAAGCACGCCCCAACCTCGCGCGTATGCGTGCAGGTCGACCGCGTCGACCACGCCGTGCGGGTCCGCGTGTCCGATGAGGGACCGGGCGGGGCGCGGCTCGAACCCGGTGGCGGCCTCGTGGGAATTCGGGACCGAGTGCGAGCCGTTGGCGGTGAGCTGCGCGTGTCGAGCAAAGACCGAGGCAGCGTGGTCGAGGCCCGAGTCCCTGAGACGTCGCCATGAGTGCACAACCAAGCCTGCGCGTCGTCCTCGTCGACGACTCGGGCATCTTCCGTCGCGGCCTACGACTGCTCCTCGAGAGCGTCGGGATCACCGTCGTGGACGACCTCCAGGACGCCTCGGCCCTGCCGGCCGCCATCGAGGCGCACCGACCCGACGCCGCCGTCCTCGACGTACGCCTGCCACCGACCTTCACCGACGAAGGGCTGCGCGCCGCTGTGCGCCTGCACGACGCATACCCCTCGCTCGGCATCCTGGTCCTGTCGACCTACGCCGACCCGGGTCTCGTCGCGCGCCTGCTGGACGCCGTGCCGAGCGGGGTCGGGTATTTGCTCAAGGACCGAGTCGACGATGTCGACGAGCTGGTGACGGCCCTGCGCCGGGTGAGCTCCGGGGGAGTCGCCGTGGACGGGCAGGTGGTGGCCGACCTGCTGCGTCGACAGCGCCGCGACGGCCCGGTGGATCGGCTGTCCGACCGGGAGCGTGATGTGCTGGCCGAGCTGGCGCAGGGGCGGTCGAACGTCGGCATCGCGAGCGCTCTGCACCTGTCGGTCAAGACCGTCGAGACCCACATCGCGTCGATCTTCCGGGCGCTGGACCTTGACGCGGAGGAGCAGACCAACCGTCGCGTCCGCGCCGCCGTGGCCTACCTCGCCGCTCGCGATTAACCGTCAACCGCGCCGAACCAGCTCGAAGCACACCACTGCAGCCGCCGCCGCGACGTTGAGCGACTCCACGCCGCCGGCCATCGGGATCGACACCCACGACCGCACCCGATCGGCCACCTCAGCTGACACGCCAGCCGTCTCCGAACCCAGGACGAAGCAGACGTTCTCGGGCCAGGTCGTGTCGAACAGCGTTGCCGGCCCATCTGCCGCGAGCCCCACAAGGTGGAACCCCGCCGCCGACAACAGGTCGGCCGCCTCGCCCGCGGTCCCCACTTTGAGGATCGGCGCCCGGAACGCCACCCCTGCGGACGCCTTCACGACGAGCGGGTCGATCGACGCGACGCCACGCCGCGGTACCACCACGCCGTCGACTCCGGCCGCGGTGGCGGTTCGCAGGATCATCCCGACGTTCGCCGGCGTCGTGATCCCGTCGAGCAGCAGGACCCGGCGCAGCGCCACGTCGTCGAGCGCGTCGGCCAGCACCCGCATCCGCGGAGCGACGACGTCGGCGAACACACCCTGGTCCTGGCGGCCGTTGCCGGCCAGCTTCTTCACCCGCTCGGCTGGGGCGCGCTCCAGCGGCACCCCGCGGTCCCGGGCCAGCCCGATGATCTCGCCGACCCCGTGGCCGCGAACCCCCTCGGCGAGCACCACCTTGTCGACGACGAGCGTCGGGTCGTCGAGGACCTCGATC